>CAVEXN010000023.1:0-38446 GCA_963620035.1 Oscillospiraceae bacterium
CCGGCTTGTGCTTCAAATGAGATTTATAAGTGTGGTTTCAAGGCGTTTTTTACTCGTAAAAGGTTGATTGTCAATTATAAACAATTAGAGATTGCCAATACATTAGTGGCTTTTAACCAAGGTGTAGAGATGACCGATGGGATGAAGAAAAGAAACCAAGAGATAGAAGCATTTGGATTTGAGTACAGACTTCTAATACATCCGAATGCTTTTGAGTTAAGTTAGTATGATTTCCCATAGTGATTGATTCTTTTCTATATCATTGGTGTATGTTTTGACTATTGGAGAATAATAGCGAGAGAGAAACTTTTTCACTATTCCTTTTGTGGCCGGCAGTCGGCAATGCGGTACAACAAGTCAACCCCAATGGGGATTATCCGGTCGGGGAAGTCGAACTGCGGGTGGTGTAGCGGCGGTTGGTTGATTCCGGATCCCAGTCCGAACAGTGCGCCGGGGTAGCGTTGTGTCAGCAGCCCGAAATCCTCGCCCCAGGAAAATGGTTCGTCTTTTTCAAGATAGGGCAGGTTGCCGGCCAAGGCCGCGCGCTTGACCTCCCGCACCGCATCGGTATGGTTCTCGGCGGCGGCAAAGTGTTCTTTCCATACAATGTTTCCTGAAAGTCCTTCGTTTTGAGCCAGCACCACATTTACGGTGTGTGCAATGGCATTCTTTGCTTGCCGGAGGTCATGGTTGCTTCTGGTCCGAACGGTGAAACGGAGCACACCGTGTCCGGCGGTGACGCCGTATGCCGGCTCGCCTATGCGGAACTCTACAAGGGTTATGACGAGGTAGTCCTCTTTGCGGATGTCGGTGTGGCAGTGTGCGAGAAGTTCGTCGGCAATGCGCTTGGCGGCGTTGTAGGGGCAGCATGCCAACTGAGGTTCTGCCGCATGCGAGGTGTGTCCGTGCAGTTCAATGTCGCAGCTGATGACCGAGCAGGTGAAGCAGTCTTCACGGCAAGTCACCGTGCCGGTCGCCAAGCCAGGGATGTTGTGCAGGGCAAAGACGGCGTCCGGGGCGAAGTGGTCCAGGATGTGGGAGTCCAGCAGTTGTGCTGCCCCGCTCCCGGTCTCTTCCGCGCCTTGGAAGAACAGCAACACACGTCCTGTGGGTAGCGGTTGCCGCCATAGTTGCTTGGCAAGCCCTAACAGGATAGCCGTGTGCCCGTCGTGCCCGCACTTGTGCGATACGCCGGGACGTTCTGAAGCGTAGGGCACATCGATGGTTTCTGCCACCCGGACGGCATCAAAGTCTCCTCTGAAAAGCAAAGTTTTCCCCTCTTTCCCGAAGTCATATACGGCCAGCAGGTTGTTGTTGTCACGAAAGGTGTGTATGGCCGAGGGCTGAAACCGTTCCAGCGTTTTCAGGATAAATGCTTTGGTTTTGGTCTCTTCGCCGGAGGGCTCGGCCAGCCGGTGCAGGCAGTGACGGATGTCAGACAGGTTTTCCATAAGGGTGAGGTCAGTGGTGATAAGGTTCTCCGTGGAGGATGGAAAAAGCCCTGTATAGTTGTTCGGTGAAGACAAGGCGAGCCATGATGTGCGGAAATGTGAGTTTGGAAAGGGCAATCTTGCTGTTGCCGCGTGCATATACGGCATCAGAAAAACCGTAAGCCCCACCGATGACAAAGACAACGTTTTTGATGCCGCCGACGGCCTGCTGCCGGATGAACCCCGCAAATTGTTCCGAGGTGTATTCTTGCCCTTTTTCGTCCAGCAAGACGACAAAATCGCCGGGCACAATCTTTTTCAGGATGAGTTCACCCTCTCTCTTTTTCTGATCGTCGCAAGACAAGGACTGGGTGTTTTTAAGATAAGGAATGGCGGTGGGTTCGAAAGGCGTATAGAATTTCACCTTTTGGGTATAGTGCTGAATGGCCTCATTGAAGATGTCGCCGTCCGGCTTGCCGATCCAGACAAGCTTGATTTTCATATTTTCGACGGGTCTATCGGGAAGATGAGACCGGTTTGTTCTGCATCGTGCAGGAGGCACTGGTCGCAGATGGTGAGTTCACCGTCAAGGCGGCGTTGCACCATGTCGCTGAGTTTCTCTTTGAGCGACTGTATCTCGACGTGTTGGCATATTTCGTTGGCAAAGGCGAACATCAGAAGGCGTCTTGCGCTTTGTTTGCCAATGCCTCTGGAGCGCAGATAGAAGAGCGCCTCTTCGTCAAGTTGTCCTACGGTGGCGCCGTGGCTGCATTGTACGTCGTCGGCATAGATTTCGAGGAAGGGCCTGGTGTTGATTTCGGCCTTCTCGGTGAGCAAGATGTTGCGGTTGGTCTGGTAGGCGACGGTTCGCTGGGCATGTGGCTTCACGATGACGTGTCCTGCAAAACAGGCCTCGGCCTTGTCGTCCATAATGCCTTTGTAGAGTTGATGACTCTTGCAGTCGGTGGCGTTGTGGCTCACCTTTATGCAGTTGTTGCACCGCTGCCGCTTGTCAACGAGATAAAGACCATACAGGTCGGCTTCCGCAAAGGGTTCGTTAAGGTTTACATGTGTATTGTTGTAAACGTAGCCTGCGTTGAATGTGATTGCGTTGGCGCGGAATAGCGATCCGTTTCGCTGGTTTACGTATAGATGGTTGAACAAGACTGAATCCGCCTCTTTGTTCTCGGTTTTATAGTAATGTAGGCGGGCGTTTTCGGCCAGATCTATCTCTGTTACGATATTGATGAATGTGTTATAATACTTGATAGAATCATCGCATTGAATGACAGAGAGTTCGGAGTTTTTGCCCACGTGGATGACGTTGCGGTTCTGTACCAGCAGATTGTCTTGCGAGTTTATCAAGGAGACAATCTGAAAGGGGAGTTCGGCTTTCACGTTGTCGGGCACATAGATGAATATGCCGTCGGTGAATGTCTCTTCGTTGGTGCGGGTAAGGTCGTTCTGTTCTTGTTCGCCGAGCCGGAACAGGTAAGGCTTTACCATTCCGGGGCAACTTTGGAGGGCGGCTTTCAGGCTGCCTGCGGTCACGCCGTCAGGGTAAACGACAAGGCTTTCACCCTCATAAACATGCCATCCGTTGAGCAGTGGCAACATCCGGGTCTCCATATTCTTGACCTGGCAACGGAAATAATCTTTTACCGGTCGGTAGGGGTTCGGTCGCGTTTGAATCCGGTATTGGTCCAGCCGTCCCGCTTGTTCTGCAAAAGACTTCATCTATGAGAGTTTTCCTTGTTTGTATTCCTCTTTAATCCAGTCGTAGCCACGTTTTTCCAGTTCTATGGCCAGTTCTTTGGGTCCCGACTTTATCAGTTTCCCGTCAAACAGGATATGCACCACGTCTGGCACTATATAGTCGAGGAGGCGCTGGTAGTGGGTGATGACGACAGTGGCGTTGTCCTTGGTTTTGAGTTGGTTGACTCCGTTGGCCACCACGCGGAGCGCATCGATGTCGAGGCCGGAGTCTGTTTCGTCCAAGATGGAGAGCATGGGTTCGAGCATAGCCATCTGGAAAATCTCGTTCCTTTTTTTCTCGCCGCCGGAGAAGCCTTCATTCACGGAGCGGTTGCTCAGTTTTTCAGTGAGTTCTACCACTTTCTGTTTTTCATTCATCAGGTGGAGGAACTGGGCTCCGTTGAGCGGGTCGAGCCCCCGGTAGCGGCGTATCTCATTGACGGCAGTGCGCATGAAGTTGGCGATGCTTACGCCGGGGATTTCAACAGGGTACTGGAAGCCGATGAAGATGCCCTCGCGGGCGCGGTCTTCGACGGAGAGTTCCAGCAGGTTCTTGCCATTGAAGAAGATGGAGCCTTCTGTGGCCTCGTAGCCTTCTTTCCCGGCAATGACGGATGCCAAGGTGCTTTTCCCTGTTCCGTTGGGCCCCATTATGGCATGCACTTCCCCTGGCTTGACCTCCAGGTTCACGCCTTTCAAAATCTCTTTTCCTTTAATGGAGACGTGTAAATTTTCGATTTTCAACATAAGAATAGGCTATTCATTATTGGGTTGCAAAGATACAAAAAAGTAATTTTTGAGTACTTCATTCATCTCAACCATCTTCTCGTCGAGTATTTCCTTGTTGCGGGCTTCCATAAGCAGGCGCAGGTAGGGTTCGGTGTTGGAGGGGCGTATGCTGAACCACCAATCCTTAAATTCGATGCGGTATCCGTCAAAGTCCATCAGGACCGATGGTGTCTCTTTGGCGCAGAAGTGGCTTCTGACGGCTTCCATTGCGCCACTCTTGTCCTGTATGGTGTAGTTGATTTCGCCCGAGTTGGCATATTTCTTGATTTTGCCGATGAGTTGCGACACGGAAATGCCGTCTTTCTTCATCCGGCTGAAGATGTGCAGCAGCACTTGCGAGGCTACCATTGCGGAGTCGGAATAGAAGAAGTCGCGGAAATAGTAGTGTCCGGCAAATTCGCCGCCGAAAGCGCCGTCGATTTCCCTGAATTTCTTGGCGGCGTAGGCACGCCCCACGCGCCAGATTACCACTTCGCGCCCCATGGCTTCAATATATTCCGTTACCGATTTTGAGGTGCGGATGTCTTGTATGACTTTCCCCTCGCAGTTCTGTTCTTCTATGAAATAGTGCCCCAACACGGCAATCATCAGGTCGGGGGAGATGAAATCGCCGTGTTCATCGACAAACATCACGCGGTCGGCATCCCCGTCAAAGATGACGCCGATGTCGGCGCCGCTTCTGCGCACCTTGGCTTGCAATGGCTTTATGTTTTCAGGCTCGAGCGGGTTTGCCTCATGGTTGGGGAACGTTCCGTCGGGGGTGTCGAAAAGATAGGTCGGCCCCTGCCCATAGATGTCTTTTACCAATATAGAGGCCATACCGTTGCTGCAGTCCATCACGATGCGCAGGTTCGACAGGTCGTCATGGTAGCGCGACAGAAATTGCAGATATTCGCCTCTCACATCGTAAGCAATGGTTTTCCCTTTCATGGCGGCCGGCACTACTTGGTCTTCCCAAATGCGCCGTTCCAGTTCGCCGAGCCCCGAGTCGAGCCCGACAGGCTGCGCATCGGTGGTGGAGACTTTCATCCCATTGTACTCTTTAGGGTTGTGCGAAGCCGTTATCATCACGGAGGCTTCGAAATGGTGCTTCGCCGTGAAAAAATAAACCATCGGGGTGGTTGCCATGCCCATATCGTAAACGTCAGCCCCCGCATCGGTGATGCCTTTTGAAAGAGCCTCGAACATGGCAGGTGTAGAAATACGCATGTCTCTGCCAACTAATACTTTTGTGGTGTTCAGCAGCGACGGCAGAAAGAAGCCGAAACGGTAAACGGTGTCCAAATCGAAATCTTTTCCGAACACCCCTCTGAAATCGTAAGCCTTGAATGCACTCATGACGGCAATGTTAATGAATTGAAGTGTCTGATGTTGGTGCGCTTTCGGGCTGGTGACCTTGAACCATGTTCTCCCATCGCAAGAAAGCGTATGTCTTGATGTCGTAAAGAAGATTGTAGAAAGTGCGCGCCCAGTAGTTGCGAGTCCCGAACCCGCCCGGGGTTTTGAGGAATTTTTCACATAAGACAATCTCACCGCTTGCCGTCACGCTCAATACCACCCAAATGGATGCCATCTTGGTGGCTGAATCGAAAGACTCTACGATGAAGGTAAGGGCATAACGGAATTCGTGCTGATAGACGAACTTTTTCATATAGTCCGCAAGCATTTCTTCCGAAAGGATGTCTTTGAGGTCGATGTGGTTGGTCAACAACTGCCCGACTTTCACCCCTTTGTTGGCTTTGGTCACTGACGACAGGTCGTATTGCATGACGGGCTTGCGGAAACTCATCCGGATGTCGTATTTTTTCTGGTCGTTGAGGATGAGCATATTCCAGTCGTGCAGATAATGTTGTATGATTTCCTGCGGAAAGTCAAATCCCTGTTTGGTGAACTTGGCTTTTGCGAAGTTGATGCCAGTCCATAGGACTTCTCTGTTGTGCAGGAAGTCAACGAAAAGGATTTCATTCATAAACATTATGGCGGCGTTTTTTTCAAATTGGCAAAAGTACAAAAAAATACTATTTTTGCCGCCGTTTTGAAAGGGGTGCCGAAAGGCTGAGAACAGACCCGTTGAACCTGATGCGGATAATGCCGACGTAGGGAGAAAACAGCCACTATTTTCATGTTTCCTCTTTCAGTATTTGTAATTATCTAATTATCAATGTTAAATTAAAAAAAACTGAAAGGTATGTTTAATCGTTACAAATTACAGATCCGGTCCAAAAGAGGCCGGAACAGTTTCCGGATGATGGCCGGACTTTCGATCGCTTTAAGTGTCAGTATGTTCACTGCCTCGGCGCAGGAGGACACCGTGCAGTACGGCAAGTTGAAAGACGTGTATATCCAGTACACGCCGCCTACTGTGCGCACCTCGGCCAACATCACAACGATTTCGCTGCCGCAGATAAGGAAACTGCAGGGCAACGGAAGCGTAAACAATCTGCTGGAATGGATGCCGTCGATGGTGACTACTTCGGATGCCGGCACGGGCATCGGATACACCTATATGCGTGTCCGAGGCATCGACCAGACCCGTATCAACGTGACCTTGAATGGTGTTACAGTGAATGATGCGGAGTCGCAAGGTTCTTGGCTGGTCAACCTGCCTGACCTTGGCTCGTATGTGGAAGATGTGCAAGTGCAGAGCGGCGCCAACACTTCGCCAGGCTCTATATCCTACGGCGCACGCATCGCTTTCCGCACCCGTGACATCCCCGGGCAAGCATTTGCCGAAGCCGGCGTGTCTTATGGTTCGTTTAACACGCTGCATACCAATATCAATGCAGGAACAGGCCTGATCGGGAAACGCTTTTCGGCCATGGCGTCTTTCTCCGACATACGGAGCGACGGCTTCATTGACCGTGCCTCGGCCCGGCTGAACGCCACGTTCGTGACCGCCCAGTATCGCCTGCTTGACTTTAAACGGCACCGCGACTACGGAACGCTGAAGCTCAACATCTTGCACGGTACCGAACATACGGGGCTCGCCTGGAATGCCGTGCCCGCCGACTCTCTCGCCACAAACAGAACCTATAACTCTTGCGGCGAGTACTATACGACCGACGGAGAACGCCGTTATTATGACGACGAGAAAGACAATTATCGCCAAACCCATTACCAACTCAACTATGTGAAGAATTGGAATGAACCAAACCGAACGGTGAACCATAGCCTTAACGTGTCTGCACACCTCACCCGCGGCATCGGTTATTATCAGCAGTACAAAGACGACAAGAAACCATCGAAGTACGGACTGCAGGCACTATTCCCCGATTCTCTGGAAAAATGCGATTTCATCACTCAGAAGTATCTTGACAACTATTATTATGGTATCCATGCCGACTATGCGGGCAGTACGAGATTCAAAACCGAAAAGTTCAGCGAACTCGGTTGGCAGGCCGGCATCGATGCGGACAATTACCAAGGCAAGCACTACGGCAATGTCATCTGGTCAGAACCGGGCTACGTGTGTGATTTTCCATACGACTACCAGTGGTATAATGGTACCGGCGACAAGTTCCAGACTAAATTATTCGGGTCAATCCAATATCTCTATGACGGTTTTTCGGTGCGCGCCGAACTTCAGTACCGCAATATGGATTACAGAATTGCCGGCACCGATGACAATATGTTGGACATTGCACAGCAGTACCGCTGGAATTTCCTGAACCCTAAAATCGCGCTGCACTATTATCTGGGTAATGGAAAGTCTTTGAAACATAGTTTCGACCTCTCTTTTTCAACCGCCAACAGAGAACCTACCCGTTCGGATATCATCGATGGCCCAACCAAAGAGAAACCTGTCCCGGAAACGCTGTATGATTTGGAATTCAGTTATATGATGCACCACCGCAAGTTCTATGTGAATGCGACGATCTACGGCATGTATTACCACAACCAGCTGGTGCTGACGGGTGAACTTAATGATGTAGGCGCATCCATTATGCAGAATGTGGACAAGAGTTACCGTGCCGGCATTGAGTTGGCGGTGGCTTACAAACCCGTGAGATTCTTCCAATGGCGTATCAACGGCAACTTCAGCCGCAACCGCATCATAGATTTCGTGACATACGTGGACAACTACGACGGCGATGCACAGATAAAAGAACAGTCGGGCAATACGCCAATCTCATTTTCTCCCAACATTGTGCTGGCAAACGAGTTCACATTCACGCCGCTGCCAAAGTTCGACATCACATTCTCCACGAAATTTGTCGGGAAACAGTATATGGACAATTCCGGGAATGACACTTATTGCCTGAAACCCTATACCTACTCGAACTTGAGACTTGAATACAGACTTGATTTAAGGAGAGTTTTAGAATCCGTCAATTTCTTTGTGCAAGTCAACAATGTGTTTAACACAAAGTACGAAAGCAACGGCTATGTATATAGTTACTATAGCAATTATGAGAGGCATTCTGATGCGGGATACTATCCTCAAGCAGGGATTAACTTTCTGGGAGGAATCCGTGTAAGGTTCTGACGGCTTTGCCGTAATGGCAAATCGGTCGGGGGCTGCCGGCGCGTGCGGTGTTCAGTCAAGCAGGATAGGCTTGATGGCATTGTCAACGAGGCAGTCCCCGATTTTTGTTCTTCTCAGAGCCGAAAGGTGGGCGCCGCTTTGCAGGGCCGTGCCGAAATCGCGGGCAATGGAGCGGATGTAGGTGCCTTTGGAACAGCGGATACGGAAATCAATTTCGGGGAGGGCAAAGCGCGTGATGTCAAAACTGTAGATCTCGACGGTCTTTGCGGCAAGCCCGGCATCAATGCCCTCGCGGGCAAGTTCGTAAGCCCTCCGTCCGTCTGCTTTCACGGCCGAGAAGGCGGGTGGAATTTGCGAGATGACACCTACGAAAGACTGTGCGGCATCTTCTGCCATTGTCTCCGTGATGTGCTTGAATGGATAGGTGGCGTCAACAGGATGTTCCAGATCAAAACTGGGTGTTGTTGCCCCTAATGTGAAAGTTCCCGTATATTCTTTCGCTTTCGCTTGTATGGTGTCAATTTGCTTGGTCATCTTTCCGATGCAGACAATCAGCAGACCTGTCGCCAAGGGGTCTAACGTGCCGGCATGTCCTACTTTCACTTTCCGGCCCGCTTGTTGCTGAACTATTTTGCGCACTTTCCCGACGATGTCGAAAGAGGAGCAACTGTAGGGCTTGTCGAAAAGCAGCATGTCACAATCCGGGTCCGCATCAAATTCGGGCAGCGAGAAAGAGGCGGAGTTGATGAACCTTTTCTTTAGCATATACCGAAGCAGATGGCTATTATGCCGACAATGGCGCAATAGAGTGCAAACCAGGCAAGGTTGGCCTTCTTTACGAGGTTGATCATGAATTTACAGGCGAGCATACCTGAAAGGTAGGCGGAAAAGAAGCCAAGAATCAACGAGAATGCCGGAATCCCGCTTTGCGAGAAAGAGAAGCCGCCGCCTAAGAGTTCCAGAAAGGCCTCTCCCAAAATAGGGATGATGACCATCAGGAACGAGAACTGGGCCACTTCTTCTTTTTTGACGCCGGCGAGCAGCCCCGTGGCGATGGTCGTTCCGGAACGCGAAAGCCCGGGCAGCACGGCCACGGCCTGGGCACAGCCGATGAGCAGGGCTCTGCCGAAAGTGAGCGGCTTGCTCTCCTTGAACTTGACAAACTTTGTGAGGGTGAGCAACACAGCGGTCACGAGCAGCATACAGCCTACCAACACAAGACCCTCGCCGAAAAGGCTTTCCACGGCATCCTTGAAGAAAACACCGATAAAGAAAATAGGAATCATAGAGACGAGGATCTTGCAGATGTATTGGGTCTCGTCATTCCATTTGAACTTGAAACAGCCCTTGACGAGTCCGGCAATCTCTTTCCACAATACCGTTATGGTGCTCAATACGGTGGCGGCGTGAACCATCACTTCAAAAGTCACGTTCTCGGCCGCATTTACCCTTAATATCTCTTTCCCGATGATGAGGTGACCGCTGCTGCTTACCGGCAAAAACTCAGTTAGCCCCTGGACTAATCCGAGGATTATCGCTTCAAACCATTCCATAATGTGGGATTGTTGAGTGTCTTTTTATTACTTTTGGCGGGGATGCCACATGATGGCCACTATTTCGGTACAGAGACCGAGAAACAGCAGTACGGGAGCCGTCACGGTGCGGCGTGTGTTGAAAATCTCACCGTCAAAAGTGTTCGGGTCTTCCACGGCACCGCCGCTCAGACAGAGGTAGCCGATGAACAGAAGAACCGCACCGACAATCATAAGGACGTAGTTTGTCATACGGAAAAGAGGCGCCTTAGGACCGCCTTTTTCAGCGCCGAAAGCGTCCGTATGCTTGTTTGTTTTGATGATATCCATATCGTTTGTTGAAATTTCAGTTGTTTTCTTCTATTGTTTTATAATCAGGCACAGGGAAATCTGTGGATGCCTTGAAGCCCGGATTGTTTCTGTTCCATTCCCACGGTTGAAATGTTCCGATTTGATTCAAATACATCATACATGCACCCGACAATTCTCTTTGGTGCGAATCCAAAACATCTCCTCGCCATTTCCGTCAGCGACCCGGAATCCGTGCCGTTAACCTTTGCATAATCTTCCGACTTTAATATTTTCCCTTTGTCGCTCATTTTTATAGACGTTGTTTTGTCGGTTTTTCTATAGGTAAAGTCTTTCGTCGTTGATGCGGATGTATCGTCTGACAGATACCGATGAGGTGACCGTTGTGAAAATGATGCTGAACACGAGCACGCCGCCCAACATGATTGACACGATGGCCATTTGGGAGAAGTCGATGAATTCAGGCATTGCCCTGTTTCCGAAGAAAAGGAGCGTTCCGATGAGCAGGATGGCGATAATGCCGCCCCAGATGCCCTGAACGAAGCCTTTGGAAATGAAAGGTTTGCGGACAAACCGCGGCGTCGCTCCAACCAACAGCATACTCTTTATGTTAAAACGTTTGGCATAGATGTTCAATCGTATGTTGTTTGCAATCAGAAGCATAGAGATGAAGATGAAAACGGCGCACACGCCGAGGATGATCCATTGGATTTTGTGGAAATTGTTGCTTACAGACTTGACGATGAAGTCCGGGTAGTCCACATCTTGCACGATTTCGTTTTTCTTAAGATCGTGCGAGATTTTGGCAAGTGAGTCGGTGTTGGCGTAGGCCGGCGCCACATTGATGATGATGGAGGCGTTCAGCGGGTTCGGGATGATGTCTGTGTAGTTGCTTCCAATGATTTTCTTTGCGTTTTCGGTGTTTTCAGTCCGCGACGACACATGCGATGCTGCAATGTAGGGCTTCAGTTTGAGGGTCTGCTCCATTGCAATGATGTCCGCCTCTTTGACGTGAGAATAGAACAACACTTCCATTTCTATTTTGCGGGAGAGGTTGTTCAGATATTGAGAAGAAAAGAACGCAAAGAACCCCAACGTTCCGATGAAGAACATAGACAAGGCTATGCTGAACACAGAACCCAGCGCCGACAGCCGGAGCCGTGCTTTCGTGATTTTGTCAAGGGTGTCCGGATAAGTTGCCATCTTGTTTTTTTTAGCGTGCAAAAGTACAAAAAATATTATTTTTGCGGCTTGTTTCGGGTATGGTTATACTAAAAAGATTGTTGGGTTATCTTCGGGGCTATAAAGCGAACGTCGCGGCGGTGGTTTTCGTCAATTTGCTGTATGCTGTTTTCTCCGTTTTTACGCTCACGATGGTGGTCCCGTTCTTGTCAGTGCTCTTCCAACAGGTAGAAACCGTGTCCGTAAAGCCAGATTTTTCGTTCACTTCGCACTATGTCATAGACTTGTTCTATTATTATATGGGGCTGGTCATAGCCCGGCACGGACAGACGGCGGCGTTGTTTTACATTGCCGGCACGATGGTGGTGCTGTCGTTCTTGTCGAACCTGTGCCGCTATCTGGGAATGTTCTGTCTGGCGCCGGTCCGTACCGGAATACTCCGCGATGTCCGCACCGATTTGTACCGCCGCATCCTGATTTTGCCCCTCTCTTTTTATTCTCGGCAGCGTAAAGGCGACATTATGAGCCGTATGGGTGCCGACGTGCAGGAGGTGGAGTGGTCGGTGGTGTCGTCGCTGATGGCACTGTGCCGCGACCCGTTTCTGATTGTCGTGTTCGTGGGCACTCTCTTTGCCGTCAATGTCCCGTTGACGCTGATCGCCATGGTGGTGCTGCCGCTGCTGGGTTATCTGCTGGCGGTCATCGGCCGCAACATCAAACGATATTCGCTCCAGTCGCAGCAACTGCTCGGACGGATGAGTTCCCTTTTTGAGGAGACCATAGGCGGTCTTCGCGTCATCAAGGGCTACAATGCAGAGAAAGATGCCGCCGAGAAGTTCCGCCGCGAAAATGGCCTTTTCTATGTGAATAATACCAAGATCTTCAGGATCAACGAACTCGGCTCTCCGCTTATAGAATTTCTCTGTATCCTCGCCCTTCTTTTCATCTCGCTGTTCGCTTTGGTGTGTCTGCCGGCTTCCGCAGCTGTGAAAGGTACTTCGTTTATGCTTTTTTTTGTGGTTTTTGCCCGGGTGATACCGTCCGCAAAGTCGTTGGTTTCCACTTATTACACGTTACAAAAAGGGTTGGCCGCTGCCTCGCGCATTTACGAGGTTATTGATGCGGAGGAAAAAATCACGCAGTGCGAAAACCCACTTCACATTCATGAACTGCTTGATAGCATAGAGTACAGAGACGTCTCGTTTTCATACAACGACGGGGACGGCGAAAAAAACAAGGTTCTTCATAAGGTTAACCTTACGGTGAAACGCGGTGCGACTGTTGCGCTGGTGGGCCCGTCTGGCAGCGGAAAGTCCACCATTATGGACCTGATGCCCCGTTTTATCGATGTGTGTAGTGGCGAACTGTTGGTTGACGGCATCCCTAACGTCCGCTATGACATTGCTGACTTGAGATCGCTGTTTGGTATTGTCAATCAGGATGTTGTGCTTTTTAACGATACGGTGTTCAACAACATTGTGTTCGGTCGCAAGGGGGTTACAAAGGAGCAGGTGGTGGAGGCCGCCAAGATTGCGCAGGCCCACCAGTTTATTATGGAGATGGAAAATGGCTATGACTCGGTTGTCGGCGATGGGGGTGTCTGTCTTTCAGGCGGTCAGCGGCAGCGGCTCAGCATTGCCCGTGCCGTTTTGGGGAATCCGCAAGTGCTGCTCCTCGACGAGGCTACCTCCGCACTCGACAATGAGTCAGAATACCTGTTCCAGAAAGCCCTCGGACAACTCTCCGGCACGGTTACTACTGTCATTGTGGCACACCGGCTAAGCACTGTCAGCATCGCCGACACCATCTATTTCTTGTCTGACGGACACATTGCCGAAAGCGGCACACACGAGGAACTGATGTCACGCAAAGGCGCCTATTTCAAGTTCTATTCCGCCCAACAGTCTTCATAGCCGTTATACACAAAAGACTGTTTAAAAAACGGTTGCGCCAATCTTGACCTATCTGTCACGAATCACTATTTTTGCGCCGAAACTTGTATTTTTTAAATAATGTATAATATTGCTGTGATTGCCGGAGGAAATTCCGGAGAATATGAAGTCTCGCTGAAAACGGCAGACAATATATTCAACAGGCTTGACAGGAGCATATTCAATCCATACCTCATCAATTTCAAGGATACCGCATGGACCTATACCGATGAATCCGGAAATCGCCATGACATAGACAGGAACGATTTTTCGCTGCTGTTGGACGGTCAAAAGGTCACGTTTGACTTGGCTTTCATCGCTATTCATGGCACACCGGGCGAGAACGGAATGCTTCAGGGTTATTTCGAGATGATTCATCTGCCCTATACGGGTTGCGGAGTCTGCAGTTCGGCAATGACGTTCAACAAATTCTATTGCTGCCTATCGGTGGCGGCATTGGGCGTACCTGTGGCCCCGTCGGTGCATCTGCACCACAACGACAAAGTTGATTATGAGCAGATAGCCACGGTGTGCGGCTATCCATGCTTTGTAAAGCCCTGCAACTCAGGTTCAAGCGTTGGCGTGTCCAAAGTTCATAGCCGCGATGAACTTGACCGGGCAATCGTCGAGGCGTTCCGGTATGACGACCAACTGCTGATAGAGCAATTTGTCAAGGGCAAGGAACTCACTTGCGGCGTCACCTCCGTTTACGGGGACGTACGCACACTTGCGGTTACTGAAGTGGTGGCCTCTAACGAATTTTATGACTATAATGCCAAATATACAGACTGCGGACACCGGCTGATTACACCTGCAGTCCTGAACGAAGAGGAGACCCGCAAAGTGTCGCAGTATTCAGAGACCATATTCCGTGGGCTCGACTGCCGCGGCGTGGTGCGCGTTGACTTTATCCTTTCAGAAACAGACGGAAAACCCTATTTTCTGGAGGTCAATACGATTCCTGGGCAGACGGTCATGAGCATCGTGCCCGGACAAGTGACTTATAACGGCCTTGACTTGAAAGATTTTTACACAAAGATGATATTTGAGGCACTGACAGAGAAGAAAGGGTCCGAAAACGGATATAAATGAGCAATCTGCAAAAACTTTTCAGCACAATGGGCATTATGAGTTGTAGGATGAAGCAGTCATTTCTGAAAGTTCTCCTGTTGTTGGCGCTGCCTGCTTTGGGATTTGTCCCGACAGTTGTTGCGCAGTACAATGAACAGGACATCGTGAACTATATCGAGCAGTACCAGTCGGTGGCTATCCGGAAGATGCGCGAATATAAAATCCCGGCAAGCATCACTATTGCGCAGGGCATCTTCGAAAGCGCCTGCGGTAAAAGCCGCCTCGCCGTTGATGGGAACAATCATTTCGGCATAAAATGCCACAACGACTGGACCGGCGACACGATTTTGATTGACGACGATGAACTGCAGGAGTGCTTCCGCAAATACAACAGTGTGGACGACTCTTATACGGACCATTCCCTTTTTCTGACGGGGCGGAAGCGCTACGCCAACCTGTTCACGCTCGATATTATGGACTATGCGGCATGGGCACGCACACTGAAAGCGGACGGATACGCCACCAACCCGCAATATGCCGACCGCCTGATCAGCCTGATTGAGCGATTCCGTATCGCCCGACTTGACACGATGGCACAGATGCAAGAATGTGAACCCGTGGCAGACCGCACTTCGACACGGCCTCCGGTGGAGTATGTGAAAAGAACAGGACAGGCTAACAAGAACAAAAACGACAACGAACAATTGACGGCCGAAGAGAGACCGGCCGTCGCCGGCGCCTGGAAAGTGTTCACGTCTGACGGTTATTACCCTAAAGGCGAAAGCCCGTTCACATTCCGCAAGGTTTTCGAGAACAACCACGTCTTCTTTGTGGTGGCCGAAGAGAATGACACTTACGAGACCATAGCCCGCGACGTACAAGTCGCCCCGGCCAGCCTCCGCCGATTCAACGATGCCGGCAAGAACAGTCAGCCGGTATTGAGGGAAATCATCTATATCGAAGCCAAGGCCAAACACAATGCTGCCAAAACACATACTGTTGAAAAAGGGGAAACACTGCGTTATATTGCCCAACGCTATGCTGTGCAACTGAATTGTCTTTATAAATACAATAATTTGAATGATAATTCGATTATTCAGCCAGGAGATCAGATACTGTTAAAACGATAAAACAAAATGATTATGAAACGAGTAGTTATGATTTCAGGAATGCTGCTGCTTGTCGTTGCTGGCATGTCCCAGCCCGTGACGGAAAATATGGTGCGCGAGTACGTCAATGAATACAGCGGCTTGGCCGTCCGGGAAATGAAACTGTACAAGGTGCCGGCCAGTATTACGCTGGCCCAGGCCATCTATGCTTCCAAAGCCGGCACCAACAAGGTTTCCAAAGAAGCCAATAACCATTTCGGCATCATGTGTCATACGAAAGAGTGGACTGGCGATACCTATTATGAGACCGAAAACAGAAGCCGCAACTATTGCTATCGAAAATATGCGGATGTGCAGGCTTCATACCGAGACCACTCCCTCTTTTTAGCTGAAAGACCGCATTACGCCACCCTCTTTGACCTTAATGCAGAAGATTACCGAGGTTGGGCAAAAGGATTGAAAGCCGCAGGCTATTCAGGCAACGCACGCTATGCCGATACGCTCATCACACTCATTGAACAATACCGCCTTTACGATTACGACCGCTTACAAGACCCTGCCAAGAGGGAAACAATACAATCGGTAGGGAAAGATGATGAAAAAAAGGAAGAAAATAAAACCGAGGACGAGAAAGAAGAACCGCAGGTGCCTGAAAAGGTGAAAGCCGCTGACAACAAGCCGGCCGCATCCTCTGTCCGTAATGATGTCAGCCGATACCCTGTCAACATATTCATTCTTGACCCGCAAGACGTTCCATATAAACAGGCCTATCATCCGGCAACCAAACGGCCGGTTTACGAAAACAACAAGACTAAATTCCTGATTGCACGTCAAGGGGATACATACGCCGGCATAGCCGAGACTTTGCAGTTGTCGGAGAAGAACCTGAGACAGTATAACGATATCTATGACGACTCTGAACCGGTGGAGGGCGAAGTGGTTTATGTGGAGATGAAAGGAACAAAGTCGCCAGTTGACTATCACGTTTTGACGGATAAGGACACTTATCGCTATATAGCGCAGAAATATGGCGTTCAATTGAAGATTATTGTCAAGCGAAACAGCGGGTCGATAAAGAATTATCAGGAGGGTGACAGAATCTGCATAGGCTGCAGATAGACACCAAAGCATAGAACGGAAGAATGCCAAAGTCGCTGTATCACTTCAATCCTAAAACGCTCTCGTTTGAGAAGGTCAAGTTGAGTTTCAAGCATATTTTCAAGCGTCTGCTTGGTGTGTTTGTCAGCGGCATCGCTTTCGCATTGGTGTTTGTGTGGATTGCGTTTTACTACATAGATTCCCCGAAAGTGAAAATTCTGGAGAAAGAGAACATTGAGTTGCGGACAGAGGTGGAAAATATGTCTCAACGTCTTGACAGGATGTCGGCTGTGTTGCTTGACATAGAAGACCGTGACGACAACGTTTACCGTACGATCTTCGAAGCGGATCCGGTGCCGGCATCGGTTCGTTATCCTATGATTACAGAGGACAGCCGCCTTGACAGCATGTCACATTCTGAAGCCTACGAGATGTTGAAGCAGGCCAACAAGAAAGCAGACCAACTGACGGTGCGCCTTGCGGTGCAGTCGCGCTCGCTGGACACGCTGGAGCAGATAGCCCACAAGAAAAACGACATGCTCAACGCTATCCCGGCTATTCGTCCGCTGAAGAACATGTATTCCGTAACCTCCGGTTTCGGCCGCAGGTTTCACCCGATCCTCAAGACGCTGCGAGCACATACCGGTGTCGATATTACGGCACCCAAAGGCACGCCTGTGTATGCGACTGCCGACGGAGTCGTGGCAAACGAGAATCCGGGCAGTGGCTATGGCTTGTGTATCGTCATCAACCATGGCTATAATTACAAGTCGCTTTATGCTCATCTTTCGAAGAAAGCCGTAAAGCCCGGCCAGAAAGTGAAACGCGGACAGCTGATAGGCTATGTGGGTGCAACGGGTCTGGCTTCCGGTTCGCATCTCCATTATGAGGTCATTAAAAACGGTCAGCGTGTCAACCCCGTCTATTATTTCAATGCAGACATTACGCCCGCTGAATACAACAAGATCCTCGAATCCTCAAAACGGGTTAATCAGGCCCTTTCGTAAATCTATGGTGCCGGAAAAGCAGAACAGGGCATATTGCAAATTTGCCGGTTTTGGCCCCCAAAACTCATACATTGGGTGGCGAAAACAGAACAAGGCGTTTTGCACCATATTTCTTTGCTTTATAGTTGCCTTAATGACGGTGGCTTGCCAGCACCAATACAGGCATCCTGAAAAGAAAATTTTCCATTACAACGAATCAAACGGCATACAGACACTCGACCCCGCTTTCGCTTCCGGACAGGCGGTGATATGGCCATGCAACCAACTCTATAACGGCTTGGTTGACCTTGATGATTCGCTCAACATTGTGCCAGCCATCGCCAAAAACTGGCAGATCTCTGACGACGGGCGTGTCTATACGTTCTTTTTGCGCAATGATGTACAGTTCCATCAAACCGAATTTTTCCCTTTTGACGGAAAGAGAACTGTTACGGCGCATGATTTCGTCTATAGTTTTTCACGTATCCTTGACCCTGAAGTGGCCTCGCCGGGCGCATGGATATTCCAGAAAGTGAAACGGGACTCTGACGGGAAGCCCGAATTCAGAGCTCTCGATGACACTACGTTCCAGATAACGCTCAAAGAGGCGTTTCCTCCATTTTTGGGCATTCTGGCGATGAAGTATTGTTCCGTCGTGCCCTTTGAGGCGGTTGAACATTATGGCAAGGATTTCAGAAACCACCCCGTAGGAACAGGCCCGTTCCAGTTCAAAATGTGGCAGGAGGGGGTGAAACTCGTGCTCCGCAAGAACCCGAACTATTTCGAGCAAGACAAAGACGGTCATCCCCTGCCTTATATTGATGGCGTGGCCGTCTCTTTTATTGTGGACAAACAGTCGGTTTTCATGGAGTTCATGAAAGGGTCGCTCGATTTTATGTCGGGACTGGAATCCTGCTATAAGGACGCGCTGCTGACAAAAGAGGGAAGTCTTAATCCTGAATATAAGAACAATATAGAATTGCTCACAGGTCCATATCTTAACACGGAGTATCTTGGTTTTATGCTGAAACCTGATGCTGGCAAAAACAATCCTTTACTTGACAAGCGGATCCGGAAGGCAATCAACTATGGGTTTGACCGGAAGAAGATGATGAAATACCTCCGCAACAATATAGGCTATCCCGGAACGGCCGGGTTTGTGCCTGCCGGTATGCCGTCGCATCAGCCCGAACGCACAGGCGGATACGATTATGACCCACAGAAAGCCCTGCGGCTGCTTGCCGAAGCCGGATACCCTAACGGAGAAGGCCTTCCTCCGATTACCGTGGCCGTGTCAGCTTCGTATGCCGACCTCGTGCAGTATATGCAGCACGAACTTGCTGCTGTCGGCATAAACCTGAAGATGGAGGTGGTGCAGGGTGCTCAACAGCGTCAAATGATGCGAAACTATCAACTTCCGTTCTTCCGTGGCTCCTGGATCGCCGACTACCCCGAGGCGGAGAACTATATGTCGCTCTTCTATTCCAAGAACCTCCAGCCAGTAGGCTCAAACTATACCTATTATGTCAATCCTGCTTTCGACAGGCTCTATGAACAGACGCAGCAATGCCTCGACCCAAAACTCCGCAACGAATATTATGTGCACATGGACTCTATGCTGATGGCAGATGCTCCCGTGGTGGTGCTGTACTACGACAAAGTCGTAAGGTTTGTCCGTAAGAATGTGAAGAATATGGGCACCAATCCGATCAATATGCTCGACCTTCGTCGGGTAAGGATTGTGCCATAGAGACGGCTGCTATGTTGAAGTACGTTTAACGGTTGCCGTAGTCGCTTCTCCCGAATTTACGTTCCAGACACACTTCGTGATAGATCTGTGTGATGATTTCTTTTGTGTATAACGGGAAGTCTGCTTTCATCATCCAGTCGTAATAGGCAGGCTCTTTCATGAAGACATCCTTGACGGGTACGTTTTTGTGTTTCCCGAAGTTGAAAACGGCATTCTGGTTTTTGTCAAGCACGATGTGACCGGCCAAATCCACGCAATGGTGTTCTTTGGTGAACTCGCTGAGTTTTTTGATGTCTCCGACGATGGGTGTTGAGGTGACCTTTGTTTTGGGGTCTGTATATGCCACGCCGTCATATTTATCAAGTTGTGCCAGCAGGACGCGGTAGGTGGCTTCGGTGTCGGCATTGGATTGATGCGCATCCACAAGTTCTTTTTGACAGTAGAAGCGGTAGGCGGCAGCAAGATTCCGGGGCTCCATCCGGTGGAAGATGTTTTGGACATCTACAAGGTAGCGGTTGTGGAGGTCGAGACGTTTCCCGCAACGTAGAAACTCTTCAACCAAAAGTGGAACGTCAAATTTGTTGGAGTTGAAACCGGCAAGGTCTGCATTACCGATGAATGCCAGCAAATCGTCGGCCATATCGGCAAAGAAGGGCTTGTCTTGCACATCTCTGTCTGAAATCCCATGTATTGCCACACACTCTTCCGGAATGTGTACGCCCGGATTGAAGCGCTCTGTGCGGCGGATTTCCGTTCCGTCTGGCATCAGTTTTATAAGTGAGAGTTCTACGATTTTGTCTTTCCCGACATTCAGTCCGGAGGTTTCTAAATCGAAGATGATAAGTGGTCTTGTTAATTTCAGTTTCATTGTTATTGCTTGATGATTTTTTCTGTTGTGATAATCCGCTTCCCTGTCATAACCTTTACCAGATAAAGCCCTGGTGCGAGGCTTGACAAGTCGATTTCGGCGCTCCCGCCTTTGGACAAGAGCAGTTTTCCGTACAGGTCAAATACTTGCCATTGCAGATTTGCAGCATCCCCGATACCGTTGATTCGTACGCTGCCGTGGGTCGGGTTTGGATAAAGGGTGATGCCGGGGCTGTCGATGTCAGGCACATCGTAGGTGGCGAGGGCTTTGCCAAGTACCGGTCTGACCATAGGCGCACCTTTGTAAAAAGACTCGTTCCAAGTGCCGGCCGTGTTGTAGAAGAAGTGTCCGCGGGCATCGTTGTTTTGGTCGAATCCGAGGTTTAGCTGTACGCTGTGGTTTTGGTAAAATCCTACATAGAACGTGCCTTCCACAAAAATTGGCGCATCCAGCGTATAGGGGATGAAGTCTGAAAAGTTGTCGGCGTATGCGGGCAATTGGGCCTCTTGGGTATAGAGCGGTTCGCCCGGTCTTCCGTTGTCGTCCGCCCAAACCATCAGCGTGAAAGGCTCGACATTCTCATCGTTGAACGTGCGGTTGAACCACATCTTGACGCATCTGAGCGTGTCTGGCTGTGCCAAGGTGAACTGCACCGCCAGCGACGCCTCGGGGGAACTGAGGGTGGAAAGCAGACAATAGCCGGCCTCTGCCGTGCCGTCGTCGTAAGCATAGTAGTTGTAGAACTCTTGACGGAATTGGAACGTGTCGTTGCAAGTGCGCGCGTCGGCGGAGCCCTCCATCCTGAAAATGTGGGTGACGACAAACGCGGCGCTGTCGGCATCGTCGGCAGGAAATGAAAACTCTATGTCGGGCGTGGCATGGTCGGGGTAGGCGACCAGCCCGTTGTTGTAGTATGAGGGCGCATTGCTGTTCTTGGTGGGCAATTGGTAAACCAGACTGCCGTTCTCTTTTTCTACACGGTAGTTGTAGAAGGTGTTGCGCGTCGTACTCGACAGATTGCTCAAGTCGTTGCTGAACGCGGCAGCCATGTCGGATGGGCGGAACTGACTCCATGGCATCGACTGATACCGGTTCAGTGCGGAAGTGGAAGGCGAGACGAAAGCGACATCTGTAGGGTACAGGTCATTCTGTGTCCGGTCGGCATCCAGCCTGATATAGTCAATGTGCCATTGGTCGCAGTTGCTGGCCCATCCCGTGATGTTGTTTCCACTCCACGAGTCAAGGTCGAGACTTGCAAAATTGCGGAATCTGAACTGGAAATTGTTGCGCAAATACTGCTCGTCCGTGATGGGAATGAGCACTTGCTTGAAATAATCAAGACTGTTGGCGGCGAGCCAGGTGTCGAGTTCGAAGCCGTTCGATGACCAGACTTCATTCCATACGTATTCAGGTCCCCAAAGCGAGTCCATCGGCATCCGGATGACCTCATTGACGGAGGTGGTGTGGTCGAAATGGTAATAGACACCCGGCATAAAAGGATTTTCTATAGAGTCGCCAGCTACATAATGTTCATCGTCGGCGAGTATATACTCACCGTATAGCAACCCGATAAAGATGGTGTCACCGGTGTCGTACCCGAACTCAAGAATCAGTTTGTCGTTTTGTTCAGGAGCGTCGCCGATGCGTTCCCAGGCTTGGGTCGGATAATGTTTGCTGCCTCCTCCAGGCTGGTAGTAGAAACTGAAATAGAGCGAGTCGCCGATGTTCATTTTGCGTCGTTTCGTGAAGTTGCTGTCTAACCGGATCTTTACGGAGGTGAGCGTGTCGGCGGAAAAAACGTCCCGGTCGGCATGAGCATAGATTTTGCCGTTTTCGTCCAGCGCATCCAACGTCACCACCCCGATGGTGGGCGGATAGACAGGGTAGGAGTTGTTGACGAATCCTTGACGGTCTACCCATAAACTGCTGTCCGGAAATCCGGTATAGTCAGAAAAATCTTCCACAAAAGGAAGCTTTATGGTGATGTCATTGCTGCTTTTGCCCCGCGATGTCTGATGAGCCCGTTTTACAAGTGCCGGGTTCTGTGACAGCCCGGTAAGGATTTCTTGCGCCCACCCCGATACGGACACGGAGAGCAAAACCATGAGTGTAATTGTCTTTAATCGGCTAAAGGGAATCATAGTGTTAAATATTTTGTTCGCCACTTGCAGACGTGCTGTCGGGCAACTCGCTGATGTCTTTGCCGACAACCAGCGTGATTTTCTCGCCCATCTTGATTTCGCTTCCGGCGGCAATGTTGTGCCCGCGGTACAGCACTTCAAGAACGGCATTCTCGTAAGGGCTTGGTTTTTCAATGATTTTATCCACCTTAAGACCTTGCGCTTCGAGCATAATCTGCGCTTGACGGAGCGATATGTCGCGCAATTCAGGCATCATTACGGTTGGAGGGTCGGAGGCGGCTATGGTCAGATAAACTTTTCTGCCTTTCTTGACTTTCTCCCCCGGGGAGGGGTTCTGCTTGAGGACCGTCCCGGGCATTGCCCCGTCTTCATATAACTGGTCGTTCACTACGAAGACAAAGCCCTCTTGTTTGCCGCGTTGGGTCAGTTCTTTAGAATCTTGTCCGGTAAAGTCGGGCATGTCGAACTCTTTGCCGTGTCTTGTGAATATCCGCAGAGACAATATGACTACTACCCCAATTGCTATGGTTATGCCTGTCGCAACCAGAATGTGGTAGCCTAATCTGTTCGGGTCCGGTCGTTTTATCGAAAATGCCATAATTGTTATTTGCGTTAACTCGAAAACGCTCGTTTTATTTTATACAGGCGGCAAAGATACAAAAAAAGAGATGTGTCGCGAAGATGCTGTTTTTCGCATGGCAGGGTTGATTCACGAGGAAACCGCCCGGCAATATTGATACTGCCGGACGGGTTTGTCAGAAATAAAGTCTAAACTTCGCGTTCAGTTCGCTATTACCCCGAAAAGGATGCAGGCTACTACGAAAGTGAAGGCTATGTTGAAACCTTGAGCCGTGAGGAATGCTTTCAAGGACTGTCGGTTTTCTTTGGAGAAAATCTCCTTGAAGCGAGTCTCCAATCCGATGCATACAAAGGCTATAGAGAAGAAGATGCCTTGAAAGTTCTTCGCAAGCGACTTGTATTTGATGGTCTCACCGGCGATTTCCATGCCGCCAGAAAACCAGATGCTGAAAACGACGGAGGCGACAACCATGCCGACAACGAATTTCGGAAACCGTTCCCAAATGACGGTCCCTGAAACTTTCTGCACATTTTTGGTGCCTCTGATGGACCAATACAGGGAGATGAAGAAGGCAGCTACGCCGATAAGCACGTTTTGGGAGGCTTTCACGATGACGGCGGTGTCGCCGGCAACTTCGCCAAGCAGGTCGCCAGAAGCGGCCACGGCTGCCGTGGTGTCGATGGTGCCCCCGATCCAGGCTCCGGCCACTTGAGCGGCGGCCACGGGGTCGCTGAAAAGGTTCGGAAGTATCCACTTGCACAACAACGGCATGATGTAAAGCATTGGAATGGCTACCACCATAACCAACGAGATCACGTAACTGAGTTTTTTCTGGTCGCCTTTGATGGTGCCGCAGGTCGCAATGGCGGCAGAAACACCGCAGATGCTGACAGAACTGGCCAGCATAGTTGCCATTTCATCGTCAACTTTGAAGACTTTGCGCGATACCCAGAAACCAAAATACCATACGCAGATGACAACAATGAGCGCTTGTGCCAGGCCGAAGGCACCGGATTTCATGATTTCGCCGAAAATGACGGTGGCACCTAAACACACAATGCCGATTTTGATGTAGAACTCACTCTGTATGGCCGGTTTCAGCCATGCCGGCACACGGAAGCAGTTGCTGATAACCAACCCGAACAGCACGGCAAACAGCACTGCCTCAAGTCCGTATTTCTTGCAGAACGGGATGCTGGCACATAATTGGGCCAACATGGTAAGGATGAATATGAGCAGAAAGGATACGAAAATGCCTTTGGCAGGCTTTCGCAACACGGCCGCCGCCGCATATATGATAGCCAGCAGGAAGAGAAAGGTCATGCCCATGTTGACCCATCCCGACACCGTTGACAATGAAGTGACATTGAGCATCTTGAAATGGTTCATAAAGGACGGGGCAACGGCAATGAGGAGTAGGACGGTGAATCCGAGCACTACGATGAGCCACTCCTCGTTGATGAATGGTTTTTTGATGGTGTTGGTCATAAATGAGTTGTTTTATAGCGGATGATTAAAATTTTACGGAGAGCATAGCAGTCATACCGTGTCCTGGCTTGCTGTTTTTCTGAATGTCGCGCAACGTGTAGCTTGCGCGGAAGTTGAGATGCTTTTCCGGCCACCAGTCGATGCCGGCAGAGTAATAGATTGAAACGCTTTTGTTGTCGGCCAGGTCTTTTTGGTAATAGTCGTAACGTAGCACCGGACGAAGTTTCTGCTGTGCTGTGCTGAACTTGCCCCATCCAAAGTGAAACCAGTATCCGGCCGTGAGGTAGAAACCTTGTGTGCAGAATTCTTTCGATACGCTTTCTTGGTTTTCGTTGAGCGCAGATATACCGGTCTTCCCCCACACATATTCGCTGCGGACAGTCAGGTTGCCGTCCTTGTATTCGGCGCCGCCGCTGTAGCGCAAACGGAGCAGGTCGTCGAGTTCGTCTTCGCCGTATCTTCCCCAATAGGCAGAGCCTGAAAGGACAAGGTGCTTGAGAAACGGACGGAACTCGATGCGCCCGGCAAGGTCTTTGGCCATATTGTCGGTTTTTATATTCACTCCGTTTCCGCCGAAGATGCCGACGTAGTAGGAGAGCAGCGGGTATTGTTTGCTGTCGCGTTCAAATTGCACCAAGGTGCCGTAGAGTTGGAGACCGAGTTCGCGTCCCATGGCATAACGGCTGATACCGGAAACATCTTTGTAGCCGGCAAGGGCGGAGATGACTTGCGCATTGTCCGCAAATTCGAGGTCAAGCGGGGCGTAGGGGTTTTCAAGCGTGAATGGAGTCTTGAACTGCCCGGCCTGAAGGTTGATGTAGCGGCAGAACTTGACCCTCACAAAAGCGTCAACCAGTTTGGGACTTGTAGCAAAGTCGGCCTGCAAACGGAAGTCGAGACGTGGCGTGATGTTGCCCTTGAGGTCAAGCCGGGCGCGGCGTATCTGAAATGCGCTGGTTTCATGCAGGGTATTGTCGTTTGCGATTTGGTTTGTATAATCGTACTGGATGTTCACCGTGCCTCCAACTGAAAGATAATCGCTGATATGCAATTTGCGCGGTGTAATGGTGTCTTTCTGATTCTGTTTTCGGTCACCGTCCATAGCGTGATTTGTAGGTTGTGCCATCGACGCAGATGAAAGTGCTGTCAGAATCATGATAATGCAAAAAGATAATCTTTTTTTCATATGGTAAAGTTAAGTTTCTCACTCATTTGATTTACGTCCGCAAAAGTATTTCAGGCGACACTGCCTATTGTCAGCATTTGCCGAAAGTGTGTAAGAATACCGAATTATTACTGTAAGGATTGATATATAAGGCTCAATTGCAGAATTTTATGACTATGTTTTGACGGGTGCGTTTTACTTGATGCCAATTGGGGAGGAAATGCTATCTTTGCTTCCCGAATTAAATGCAGGACACTATGACGAGGGAAATGTTTTTTTATTCGTTGTTTTTCATATTGCTCATTGCTACAATTGTGTTCGTCATTTTGTATGTGAAATGGAAAATTGCGTACAAGAAGTTGCTTAAGAAAAGTCTGCGGTGTCCCGAGCAGAAGTTTGAACTGATAGAGACGGCTTCTTTTCTGGATGCCAAAGGAGAAGGGGCGGCGGAAGAAAGATTGCTGAAAGACCTTCATCGTCTATTTGTAGAAGAGAAGGTATATCTGAACCAGGATCTGAGTCTTCATGAACTGGCCAAAAGGTTGGGGACCAACAAGACGACACTATCGCACACCATCAATATGCGAATGAACCGCAATTTCCCCACCTTGCTCAACGAATACCGCATAGGAGAGGCGGTGCGTCTGTTGACGGACAAGAAGACAGGAAACTACAAGATGGAGATAGTCGGTGAAATGTGCGGATACCGCAACCGGCAGGTGTTCCATTCCGCCTTCAAGCGCGAGACCGGTCTCACGCCCGTGCAGTTCCGCAAACTGATGGCCAACGAACAGGAAAGGGGATAGGATTCTATTTTTTGAATCTGATTTGCAGATTCAGTTTGAGGTAGGCTTCGCCGTCTGCTCCACGATAGATAAATCCATAATTATAGCGTCCTCGACTGCCGTTTTCGAATCTGGTGTTGTTGTAAAGATAGTCTTCCACCTCATTCTTTTTGTAAAAGTGGTAACATACAATTTCTCCATCTTCCTTCACCACAAGATAACTACCATTTGCATCATATTTTCCGGTCCATTCTTTTCCTGGAGTCATGCCTAATGCAGAATCAAGAAGAAGAACTTTCATTTTATGGGCATAAAAGGAATCAATGTCAGATCCTGTAAATCCAACAGGGTTTTTCTTTGCAAGTTCGGTTACTACATCAGGAATGGATGATTTGCACTCAATAGTGTTAATGGAAAGACAATCTGCAATAAATTGGGGCATATAACAATCTAAAAACAAAAGATTGTTACGAAACGTGTCGTTTTCAATACAGAAAAAAACCAAAGAGCCCCCTTTGTTACAAAGTTCTCTTATTCTGTCCGAATGTTTTTCGATTTGGTTGATTTGGGAGATTTCGGCATCAGACAAAGATTTTCCAATGATTTTATAAGTTATGTTCGTGTTATGGCCGGCATTTAAGAGTGTGGATGGACTGCCTAATTGCGATTTTACGCTGAACCCCAGCAAGGGATTTATATTTGTGCGCGAATCATGAATGATGATATGGATGTCTGCTTTGTCTTTTGAAGGAGCTTTCAATTTTGTACATCCAATTTGATTCATAAATGTTTCTGTGCCGGGTATTGCAAAAGATGCCGCATTGTTTTTCTTGATCTCGTCAAAAAGCTTTTTCGACTCATTTGAAAAATCGTTCATAGAAATTGTAGTGAACACATTTCCGTCCTCACTTATGATGACGACACTTCTATTTGTATCAGGTTTGTATTCATAACATTTCAACTCTTGTCTTATCACATTAAGGATTGGGTAGTACAAACTTAACTGGTTTATATTAGCATCGCCTGCATGAACCTTGCCGTCTCCCAATAATTTGAACAAAGCATAGATTTCGCTCCATTCACCTTTGTTTCCTTTCAATGCCATGATTTAGAGTTTTTTATTGTCTTTCAACGTTTTTAATAATTGTTCAGCAGTTGCTTGTATTGCAGGAACCGCAACACTGTTTCCAAATTGTTTGTATGCAGAAGCGTCAGCAACAACAATCTTGAAATTGTCCGGATAGCCTTGCAAACGTGCCCATTCGCGCGGAGTCATTTTGCGCCATCCGTCTTTGTTGACTTCTCCTTTAATACGCGTGACAGGTGTCAAATCTGTTTGCCGGTTGTCGATGACGAGGTTGCTTTCTCTGCCCATGCCGCCTACAACTATTGCGTGGGCAATGCCATCATCCGGTATGATGTTATATCCAAAACCATTGCCTTTGGCTTCATGACGGGCTTTGTGTCTTTTTAAGGTGTCGATATATGTTGTTGAAAGATAATATTTTGCGGAAACCGGATTATCCTCTCTTACATCTATCCACTTTTTGGTGATTGTCTTTTGTTCAGGATAAGAAAAATCTTCTTTTCTGATGCCTAAATCTTTTCTGAACCCGACAATATAGATTCTTTCCCTATGTTGTGGCACGCCGAAATACATGGCATTCACTATCTGAGGGTCAGGAACGATATAACCGACTTCCTCCAAAGTGTTGAGAATGGTCTTGAATGTCTTGCCTTTATCGTGAATCACCAAACCTTTGACGTTTTCAAGAAAAAACGCTTTGGGCTGGTGTCTGCGTAGAATTTCAGCGACATCAAAAAAAAGAGTGCCACGAGTTTCCTCAAATCCCAGTCTTTTGCCGGCCAATGAGAAGGCTTGGCAGGGAAAACCGGCGCAAAGAATGTCAAAATTTTTGGGTATTTTGTTTTTTATGTTTTCTTTGGTGATGTCGCCAAACGGCACGTCTCCGTAGTTGGCGTAATAGGTCTTTTTTGCCTGTTCGTCCCACTCTGAAGAGAATACACATTCTCCGCCAAGATTCTGAAAAGCCATACGGAATCCACCTATCCCTGCAAACAAGTCGATGAAAGTGAAATCCGGATTTTTGACGGCCTGGAATGGAGCCTTGAATAAATCCGGGAACAACAATGCTTGGATGTTTGCGTTTGACTGTTCGGCAACCCCTACAGTGTCATGCCGTTGAGAACCTTGAACAAACCCATACCATAGATTCAGTATTTTTTCGGCTTGTACGGCGTAAGGAAGAATGACCTTTTTATTGCGCAGTTGCAAATAATGTGTTATCAAGGCCGCTTGGTCTATGAACGGGATGATTTCTCCGTCACGGTCCAAGGTTTCTTCACCGTAAAGTTGAACTTTTCCGGCTTTTTTTTTGCAAAAATCAAACAATGAAAACGTGGTTTCTTTTTGTGGCATAATCTTTCTGTTTATTGCAATTCATGGTTTTACTTATAAACAGTTCTTTCACCTTTTCTCACTCTCCGTTCGATTTGGTGGAGAGGATTTCTTTCACCCAGTCTCTGAACAGATAAAGGTAGGCGCGCTTGAAGATGTGCTTGAACATGTATTTGTCTTCTTTGTGGTTTAGCACTACCTCGTCGGGGTGCGTAAGGGGCATAATCGGGTAGGTGTTGCGTTTCAGCCGCCGTATCTTGCGCTTGGTCTGCTGCCCGAATCCTATGTTGGTGACGAGGTTCAGGTAGGGCGTGATGCATAAGCCGCCATGCGCCCAGATGTGCAGGTTGTATTGGTAGTCCAAGTAGGTGGCATTGTAGCGTTTGATGATGCCGAAACGCTTGGTCCAGTAGATTTTCTGCGTTTTCTTCTTCATATAAGGTGCAACAATCTTCGAAAAGTCGTCGGCAGAGTATTGGTCCATAGAGAGCGAGAAGCCGTTCCATTTGTTGCGCCAGGTGGCAAAGCCCCAGACGGAGGCGTATGCGGAGAAGAAGTACGAACTTTCGCCTTTCCGCATTCGCTTGCCGTACCGCTTTCGGCTGTGGTGCCGCAAGTAGGTGCCGCCAATGCTGTAAATCAGTTCACTGTTCCTGTATCGACATAACAACTCCTCGCAATAGGGGAAAAAGTCGTAACTCGGCAGGGTGTCTTCAAAAAGGATGATGCCTTCGCTTTCGTTTTCAAAAAACCACCGCATGGCCTTGTCAATCATTACAGATTTCCCTTGGTGAGTCTCTTCCCAAAGTGTGTGTGTCTGACAGGGCCATTCGGGTTGTATGACAGAGCGGGTCTGATACACACGCTTCCGGTCAAGCATGGTGCCCGTCTTCGGCCCGTCGCCGGCCACATAAAGTTGCGTGGGCTGCACGGTCCGCAAAATTTGGAACACGTTGTGCGTCTCCTCTATCCTGTTGTATAATATGAGCAATACAGGAACCTTGAACATCTTCAGTTATAGTTGTGGGTTAGTTTTCCGTTATGCCAACTCGTGGATCACCAAACCGGAACGGAGTTTTGGCTCGAACCAGGTGGTCTTGGGCGGCATAATGTTGTCTGTGTCGGCAATGTCAATGATTTGCTTCATAGAGACGGGATAGAGCGCGAAGGCAACGGTCATTTCGCCACTGTCCACACGACGTTTCAACTCGCCCAGACCGCGGATTCCGCCCACAAAGTCGATGCGCTTGTCGGTGCGCAGGTCTTTGATGCCTAAGATCTTGTCCAGAACATGGTCGCTCAGGATCTTGACATCCAGTACGCCGATAGGGTCGTTGTCGTCATACTTGCCGGCCTTTGCCGTCATCTTGTACCAATGCCCGTCCAGATACATGCTGTGTTCGTGCAACTTGGCGGGCTTGTAGATCTCTGTGCCCATGTCTTCAACTTCGTATGCCTCATTCAAAGCCTGCAAGAAAGCCTCTTTGCTCAAACCGTTGAGGTCTTTCACTACACGGTTGTAGTCGATGACATTCAGCTGGTTGTCAGGGAAAATGACGGTCATGAAGAAGTTGTATTCCTCTTTTCCGGTATGGTTGGGGTTGTGCTCCTTCTTCTCTTGTCCTACTAAAGCGGCGGCGGCACTTCTGTGGTGTCCGTCGGCAATGTACATGGCGGGAACCTGCTTGTCGAAAATCTCAACTAGTTCGTCAATGAGCTTACGGTCGTCGATGACCCAGAAACGGTGACCGAAACCGTCTTCCTTGGCGATGAAGTCATAAACCGGTTTGGCGCCGGTGACCGAAGCCACGATCTCATCGATGCGCTTTACGGCAGGGTAAGCGAAAAATACCGGTTCCACGTTGGCATTGGTGATGCGGACGTGCCTCATACGGTCTTCTTCTTTGTCTTTACGGGTCAACTCATGTTTCTTGATGACCTTGTTCACATAATCCTCACTACAGGCGCATGCCACGATGCCGTACTGCCAATGGGCATTTGCATCGGTCGGGTTCATGCTCTGGGCATAGACGTACAGTTTCTCATCCTTGTCCTGTACCAGCCAGCCGTAGTCTTTGAATGCATTGTAGTTCTTGACAACTTGAAGGTATACTTCAGGGTCGGTGTCTTTGATGCCTTCCGGAAGGTCAATCTCGGCCTTGGTGACGTGCAGCAGAGAGTAAGGGTTGCCGGCACATTCCTTGCGCGCTTCTTCGGTGTTCAGAACATCATAAGGACGACTTGCCAGTTTCTCGACAATGTCAACGGGAGGACGAAAGCCTCTAAATGGTTTGATGATAGACATATCTTTTATGTTTTATTATTGTTGTGTTTTATTTTAATGCAAAGCGCAAAAGTAAGAAAAATAATGAAAACCGTTTTTATTGTATTTTTGCGGTGCTGTAAAATTGATATATGAAACCGATTCAAATGGTAGACCTGGTGTCGCAGTATGCCCGGATGAAAGACGAGATGGACGCGGAACTGCACGCTGTGCTGGATAGCGGTCGTTTTATTAACGGTGATGAGGTTTCCCGGTTCCAGAACGATCTTGCTGCTTATACGGGTTCACGCTTTGCGGTTACGTGCGGCAGCGGCACCGATGCCCTGATGCTTGCGATGATGGCCCTTGGACTGCAGCCCGGCGATGAGGTGATAACCGTTCCGTTCACCTTTGTATCTACGGCAGAGGTGCTGTCGTTGCTTGGACTTAAAACGCGTTTTGTGGACGTTCGTCCCGACACTTTTACGATGGACATACAACAACTGGAGGCCGCCATTACCCCGCAGACGAAAGCAATAGTGCCAGTGCATCTTTACGGACAATGCGCCGATATGTCTTCCATCCTCGACATTGCACATCGGCACGGCTGCTTTGTGGTGGAAGACGCTTGTCAGGCTATTGGTGCAACTGTCTCTTTTGCCGACGGCAGCAGGAAACAAGCCGGCACGATGGGGGATATGGGCTGCCTCTCCTTTTTCCCGTCCAAAAACCTGGGCTGCTATGGTGACGGCGGCGCAATTTTGACCCAGAACGAAGAACTGGCCGCAAAGACAAAACAATTGGCCAACCATGGGATGACCCGGAAATACTGTTACGCAACGGTCGGTATCAACTCTAGACTCGACACACTACAGGCCGCCGTGCTGCGCGTAAAGCTGCGACATCTTGACGAATTTGTGAGAAACAGACGTGCCGCCGCTGCTTTTTATGACCGGGCGTTGTCGGAGTGCCCTTTCGTGGATTTACCCTTAACCGCAGATTGCTCCACACACGTCTATCATCAATATACATTGAAGCTGAAGAATTCAGACCGCAACAGTTTCGTGTCGGCTATGAATGCGGCCGGCATCCCTACGATGGTCTATTACCCGGCGCCGCTGCATCTCCAGAAAGCCTACAACAAGTTGGGTTACCGTCGCGGCGACTTTCCCGTGTCGGAAACGTTGTCTGATATTGTCGTCTCTTTGCCGATGCATACAGAACTGGACGAAGAACAACTGCGCTACATCACAGAACAGATTCTGTCGTTGGAGACGGGGGGGGGAGTGAACAGGGAATATCGAAAATCAATCGTTATGACAATAAAAGAACTTACGAATCGTTAATGGATAATTATTTGCATTTACAGGATAAATGAAAATTGAACAACGCTATTTCGCTCATTCCACCGCTGTTGTCGATGAAGGAGCCTCCATCGGAGAAGGAACCAGGATATGGCATTTTACACACATCATGTCAGAAAGCAGTATAGGTCGTAATTGCAATATCGGGCAGAATGTCTTTGTGGCCTCTAATGTGAGGCTGGGCGACAATGTGAAAGTGCAGAATAATGTTTCGATATACGAAGGTGTTGTCTGCGATGACGACGTCTTTTTAGGTCCGTCGATGGTGTTTACCAATGTGCTGAATCCCCGGAGTGCGATAAGCCGCAAGGATGAATACCGCCCTACGATGGTCGGCAAGGGAGCTACAATCGGCGCAAATGCTACCATAGTTTGCGGACACGACATCGGACGTTATGCTTTCGTCGGTGCGGGAGCTGTGGTCACCCGGTCTGTGCCTGACTATGCTATGGTGGCAGGCAACCCGGCCCTCCAGATCGGTTGGGTCAGTGAATATGGCCATAAACTCAACTTCGACAAGGACGGAATCGCAATATGCCCGGAGAGCGGACAGCGCTATCGGCTTGAGCATAATTCTATCGCAAGAATATCGGATGGAGAGGAATCCAAGAATATATAGAAAGTTTCTTTTCGTTACTTTTCTGCTCGTGTTGCCGGCACTTTCGCTTTTTGCAACGCACCAACGGGCAGGTGAAATCAGTTATGTCTATGTGTCGGGACTGACATACGAGTTTACAATAGTGACTTACACGTACACGCCCAGCCCCGCCGACCGTCCGGAAATAGAGATTGTATGGGGCGACGGGACGACCAGTACCGTTCAAAGGTTACAGAAACTAAACTTGGGGAACGATATAAGCAAAAACACCTATGTCACCCGGCATACTTTTCCCGCCGCAGGCAATTATCATGTTTCTTTTGAAGACCCGAACCGCAATGCCGGCATAGTAAACATTCCAAGTTCCGTAGAGATTCCGTTCTTTATTGAAACCATGGTCGTAATCAATCCTTTCATTGGCGGAAACTCTTCGCCCGTGCTGGAAAATCCCCCTGTCGACAACGGCTGCACCAATGTCATCTATTGCCATAATCCCGGAGCTTACGACCCCGATGGAGACAGCCTTTCGTATTCACTTGTGAATTGCCGGGGGCTCGAAGGGGAAGAGATACCCGGTTATACACTCCCCGCCGCCTCCAATGCCATTACTATAGACCCCAGGACCGGAGATCTCATGTGGGACAGCCCGACAACGGCAGGCGAGTACAACATTGCGATTCTCATTCAAGAATGGCGGAATGGCATCCTGATCAGCAGCATCATCCGCGATATGCAGATTACGATAGCGCCGTGCAACAACCGCCCGCCGGTAATCGAGGCTCAAGATACCTGCGTGTTGGCGGGAACGCCGCTTCAAATTCCTGTAAGGATTTCAGACAGCACCTCTACAATGGTGACCCTGTCGGCCAGCGGAGAATTGCTTCATCTGGCGGATTCGCCCCTTTCGTTCGGGAGTGTGACGGATTCGGTGCCCTATAACGTGGAACTGAATTGGCTGACTATGTGCGAACATGTCAGGAAAACGCCCTATACGCTGTTGTTGAAAGCCCAAGACAACGGACCTCAGGTCGAATTGGCCACATTCAAGACTCTCCGGATCCGGATAGTGGCCCCGGCCCCGCAGAATCTGCTGGCCCAACCCGTCAACAACAGTATTGTACTGCATTGGCAGCCCGATTCGTGCGAGAATGCAGTAGGTTATGATGTGTACCGCAGAAACGGCAGCAATCCGTTTGAACCAGACGATTGTGAAACCGGAATGCCTGCAGGAAAGGGCTATTACAAGATTGGTACAACCTCGGGATGGACTTCCACCTCTTTTGAGGATGACGGAACAGCCCGCCCCCTCTATCATGCCAACGAATATTGCTATCGGGTGGTGGCTTTGTTTGCTGACGGAGCCGAAAGCTATGTTTCTGATGAGGCATGTGCTGCTATAGCGAATGACGCTCCTCTGATTGTCAATGCAGATGTTGTGACAACCGACTCTCTTAACGGAACCCTCAAGGTGAGATGGCTGCGCCCTCCCCAAATAGATACCTTGGCCTTCCGCCCTCCCTATTTCTATGAACTTTACCGTATCTTGCCTTCAGACAGCGATACGATACTCCTGCTCCGGACTTCGGCAGATGTGCAGTCAGAAGAGCCGGAAGAGTATCTTGACCACGACCTCAATACCGCCAACCGGGACTACACATACAAGGTGCGATTCCTGAATGAGGAAACGCTCATTGAAAGTTCAGATTCCGCCACCTCTATCTTTTTGTCCCTTACGCCCGGTGACAGGAAAATGCATCTGTCTTGGTCGGTGCAGCAGCCTTGGGTTAATGTGGACTATACGGTTTACCGCAAGGATGTCTTGAATGAGGAGTGGGACTCCGTGGCCACCACTTCAAACACAGCATATACGGACTCCGGGCTGGAAAATGACCGGATGTATGGCTACTATATCTGCGCCCGGGGTTATTATATGACCAATGATACTGTCGGGCCTCTTTTTAACCGATCACAATCCAATTTTGCAACGCCTTATGACGATGAACCGCCCGAGATGCCCTCAATTGAGGTTTCTACAGATTGTGAAATGGTGACATTGAAATGGAATTTAGACTCGGACAGTGCCGCCTCAGAGAACTACCGGTACTATATATATTACAAGCCGTCTGAAACGGCCGCTTTCTCTCGTGTGGATTCGTTTATGGCGACAGAGGCTTGCATCGGTACGCAATGTGAGTATTTGTTTCACGATATTGAGACTGTCGTAGGATGCTTTGCCCTGAAAGCGGCAGACCAAAACCGAAATATGTCAGAACTTTCCAATGCTGTCTGTTTGGATGTCTATGACTGCCTTGAATACAGATTCCCAAATGTCTTCACCCCCAATGGTGATGGGTTTAATGACCGTTTTGAGCCGTTCTTGCCCTATTATGGAGTGGTGAAGGTGAACATGCAGATCTACAACCATTGGGGTAGGCGCGTATTTACAACGTCAGCCCCGGCTATACAATGGGACGGGACCGATGAAAACACAGGAAAGCCTTGCTCGGAAGGCGTGTATTACTATGGTTGCGAGGTTTTTGTGAATACTTTAACCGGCGAACAATCCTACCTCCTTAATGGGTCTGTTACGCTGTTGAGGTGATGGACGGGGAGGACAACAGACAAATCTAAACGCTGTTATTGATCCGTCGCTATGACAAGACAGAAATCGGCCACCTCTTCCCGAAACAAACGGAAAATGCGTAATCCGTCATGCGTTTCAATGAAGCCGGTTTGTTCGTGGATGGGGCTTATGGTGATGCCCTTGGGAAAACGCGGTGTGTTGACAATCTTGTAAATGGATTCTTTGGCACACCAATAATAATAGAGCTCGTCAGGATTGCTGCGGTCACACCATGTTTTCTCTTCTGCGTTGAGAATCTTGTCTGAAAGTCTCAGGATGCGTCTGCCTTTCTTTTCGATGTCTATGCCGACGGCTCTTTCCGGCGTGACGGCGACGGCCGCATATTGATTTGAGTGTGAAAAAGAGATGTGCCACGGATCGTGCAGAACCGGTGCCCCGTTCCCCACATAGTGGAGGTCTTTAATGGACAGGGGGAGACTGAAGTGTTGGATGAGGTCTGCCAAGGCGGCGCGACACGCCAGCCTTTCAAGCCTCCGTTTCCCGTTGCGCAAGGTGGAAAACTCTTCAGCGCTGTCGGAATCTATTGCGAGGAATGAATGAAAGAACGCTTCGCTTTCTGAAATCATCCAGACTCCAATAGAAAGCGAAGCGTTCAACTTTTTCCTGAACAATGCAGGCATTACGGACAAACTATCGTTTTTCCTGTTCTTTTTCCTTAATCTTGACCAGCTGCTTTTTCAGGGCGTCAATGGCAAGGTCGGTGGCCTCTTCAAAACTTCTGGCGGTTTTGCTGGCCAAGGCATCGTTGCCCCGGATTTTCATCCGAACCTCGACGGTCTTGTTCTCAGGCGCGTCCGTGTTCTCGATTTTCAAAGTCACGTCAGAACCGATGATGCCGTCATGCATTTTGTTCAGTTTCCCGACTTTCTCGTTGATGAAAGCCTCTAACTTCTGATCTGTTTTGAGATGGACAGAATTGATGTTGATTGTCATTGTAACCTCCTTTTTTTATGCCCTAGGATGGGCTTGTTTATAGATGGATTTAAGTTGTTCTGTCGAATTGTGCGTGTATATCTGGGTGGCGGCAAGACTGCTGTGCCCGAGAATCTCCTTGATGGCGTTCAGGTCAGCCCCGTTATTGAGCATATGGGTGGCAAATGTGTGCCGGATGACATGCGGGCTTCTTTTGTCTATTTTTGTTACCATATCCAGATATTTGCGTACAGTTCGATAGATTGCCTTCGGATATAATCGTTTCCCGTTGACGGCAACAAAGATAAAATAATTTCCGTTGGCAACGGCAATGTTTTTTTCACATTCTTCCAGATAGGCCATAATTATGTCATGTAACTTATTCCCAAACGGAATCAGCCGTTCCTTATTGCGTTTCCCGATTATTTTCATGGTATTTCCCGACAAGTCGATATCGTATCTTCTGATATTCAGCAACTCCGACAGCCGAATGCCCGTGTCGTAAAACAGTTCGATAATGAGACGGTCTCGATGCCCCTTGAAACTCTCTTCAAAGATCTCTTCCTTGAAGAGTTTGTCCATGTCTTTCTGCTCCACGTATTCCGGAAGTTTTGTGTGGAATTTCGGTGATTGGATTTGATTGAGAGGGTTGAGTGTCATGTGCCCAAGTTTTACCTCGTGGCGATAGAAACTGCGCAATGCACTTACTTTCCGTGTGACGGAACGGGCGGTGTTCCGGTTGTCTTCAAGTAGCGTGACAATCCAAGCCCTGATTTGCTTGCTTGTTACCGATTCCGGGGCATCAATGCCGTAAACCTCTTTAATGAAGCCGAAAAATTGATCTAAATCGCTTTGGTATGCTGCCAATGTATGGACAGACATCCTCCGCTCACATTTCAGATAGTCGATGAATTGTTCGATTTCTTTCATAGATAAGGATTCGGGCAAATAATCAGCGAAAAAAAAACAGGGTAAATCCCTGTTTTTTCTTGATTGGCAAGACTGTCGTTATTCGTTTTCAGCTTCGCGGAGATGCTGCACGTAGATAGCCTTGCGCAATTGTTCCCTCCTGATGACACTCTTCTTGGTGAACTCTTGACGACGACGGATTTCTTTCTTCACTCCGATTTTGTCAAATTTCTTTTTCAGCCTTTTGAGCGCTTTGTCGATGGAGTCATTTTCCTTAATGGGAACAATAATCATAAAAAATACCTCTTTCTTTTTTTGTTGATAAATATGTGTTACAAAAACGGCTGCAAAAATACACTTTTTTGAATATAAACCTGAATTTTTATTCTGATTTTCATGAAATCTTGCAGAACTGCCCCTCGTTTCTAAATAATGGTAAGCCCGGAAGAATGTTAATGGCCGTTTTTGCAGGGCACAAAAGAAGATTAGATATATAAAATAGTATTAGGTAAAACAAAACACGGCTTGGCCTCCCAATCTATTGTTTCGAAAAGAGGCGACGGTTGTTATATGATACGGTTGGTATAATATGTAGAATAGAGCGGAAGCCTACCTGATCATGGGGTCTTGGCGTGCGATAATGATAGTTTTAGGACGGAGGTTCGAACAAGGACGGAGAATAGAGTGTAGTCGGACGTGTATAGAAAAGGAAGAAAGGAGACTTGGGAAAAGATAATTTTCGGAGTCTTGAGAGGTCTGCGGCATGGCAGTCCGAATCGTTTTTTTTGCAAGATTTTGTGAAATGCTCCGGAAAAGGGGGTTCTGCCGGGCGCCGGAGGGTCCTGTACAGGGGCGAAAAAGGGAGGCGGAGGGGTATTTTCA
>CAVEXN010000024.1:0-37941 GCA_963620035.1 Oscillospiraceae bacterium
CGGGCTGACGTGAGACTTAAGATGAGCCGATCATGCGTAACGCCTCTTTCAGAACTTTGAGCTTAGAGTTTAGAGTTTAGAGTTCAAGGCTTGGTTGAGAGATTTTTGATGACAATCGTTGAATTAGGGATTACGCGTAGCGCCTCTAAAATCTAAGTTCCAAAGTCTAAAATCTCGTAAAAATACTATCTTTGCCGAAGTTTTCAAACATCAAGCATCGGTTATGGCAGAAATGGACAAGAGATGGCTTCCCGTAGGGCTGCAGTCGTTCGGGGAAATCAGACAGGAGGGCTACCTGTACGTTGACAAGACGGACCTGGTCTGGCAGTTGGTGAACAGCAAGAGAAAATACAACTACCTGAGCCGCCCGCGGCGGTTCGGCAAGTCGCTGCTGGTGGACACGCTGGAGTGCTACCTGTCGGGCAGGAGGGAGCTGTTTGAGGGGCTGAAGATCATGGAACTGGAGCAAGAGTGGGTGAAACGCCCCGTCATCCGCCTCGACATGAGCGGCGGCGGCGCCAACGCCGCCACGCTGCGTTCCTATCTTAACAAAGTCTTTCTGAAATATGAGCGAATGTATGAGGTGGAAGTGGTGTCCGGCAGTTCCCTTGCCGACCGCTTCGACGGCATCATCAGAACAGCCTGCGAACAGACGGGGCAGAAGGTGGCCATCCTCATCGACGAGTACGACTCTCCGCTGCAGCACTCGTGGCACACCGTTGACCACGAGGCGTGCACCGCGGTCTATCGGGAAGTGTTCGCCATACTCAAGATGGACGATGCCTACGAGCAGTTCGTGTTCATCACGGGCATCACCAAGTTCACGCAGATTTCGCTGTTCTCGGTGATGAACAACCTGGTGAACATCAGCTTCTTTCCCGAGTACGTGGCGCTCTGCGGCATCACGGAGCAGGAGATTGCCGACAACTTCCGGCCCGAAATGCAACGGCTGGCGGAGCGGAACGGCTGGACGCCGGAGGAGGCGCACACCCGCCTGAAAGACTACTACGACGGCTACCACTTCAGCGAGGGCAACATGACGGACATCTACAACCCGTTCAGCCTGGTCAACGCCCTGTCGCAGCATAAGTTGGGCAACTTCTGGGTCTCTTCCGGGGCCACCTCCATGCTGCCGAAGTTCGTCACGGATGCCGAGATACGGATGGGCAACTTCGAGAACTGCCGCATTCTGCGCGATATTCTGGAGTCTTCCGATGTCACGGGCGGCGGTGCGGAGCTGTTCCTCTACCAGTCGGGCTACCTCACCATCAAGGACAGCAACGAGTTCGGCTACATCCTGGGCTTCCCGAACCGGGAGGTGCGTCAGGCTCTCTACGAGTCAGTCTTGCCGGCCTTGACGCTCCGTCGGCAGGGGGACACCGTGTCGATGCAGGCCAACCTTTACTACCAGCTGGGCACGGGTCAGCCTGACGAGGCCATGAAGACCCTCCGCTCGCTCATCGCCGACGTGCCGTACAGCAACAAGAAGCTGGCCTCTATGGACATGGAGGAGCGTTACCGCCTGATCATCAGCACGGTGCTCAACGCCATCGGGCTGCGGGTGGAGGTGGAGCGGCAGCACGCCAAGGGGCGCATCGACATCGTGGCCGCGACCTCGCGCCACATCTACGTGATGGAGCTGAAGCTCTCCAGCAACGGCGGCGTACAGGCTGCGGAGGAGCAGATGTCCGCCAAGCAGTACCTGGAGCCGTTCCGCGCCGACGGGCGCAAGGTCATCGGCCTGGCCCTCGAAATCGACGCCGAAGGCAAAGGGCTGGTGAGTTGGGCGGTCAGGAATGAGGCGTAGCGCCTGTTTCAGAACTTAGAGTTTAGAGATTGGTTGAGAGATTTTTGATGACAATTGTGGAATAAGGAATTAAGCGTAACGCCTCTAAAATCTAAGTTCTAAAGTCTAAACTCTAAACTCTGTTTCGCAGCACTTCAAGGGCTTTGGCAATGGTTTCGTCGGTTTCGTTGATGACCGGGTAGAAAGCCTCGTCGCCGAATAGGTTGCGCCCGATGAGCGCTTTTAGCCAAACTTTCAGCTCTTTCTTGGAGTTGGTCGTCAATGTCGGCACGCTTTTGTGCGTAATCTTGGCATAATAGGTCGTCAATGCTTTCAATTCTTGGTCGGAGACGGTCATTTTTTTGAGGAATACGTCCGTGGAGGGATAGTTTCTCTTCAGTTCGTCTTTGTGCTCGTTGGTGTAGTTGAAGGCAAATTGCACGAGTGCGGCGGAGTTGGCAACCTGATAGTAGCCGTCAAGGTCGTGACCTTTGTGAATAGGAACGAAATAGTCGGGCATTATGCCGCCTCCGCCATAGACGGTGCGTCCTCCGGCGGTCTTGTAAATGAGCGATTTATCTTGTTTTATGCTGTCAAGGTTCTCCATCTCCCCATTGGCGAGGCGTTCATAGATCTCTTCATAGTAGGCTTCGGTGCCGTTCTTGTAGTTGCGTTGTATGCAGCGCCCGCTGGGTGTGTGGTACCGTGCGGTGGTCAGCCTTATGGTGGATTTGTCGGACAAGTCGAACTGCCGCTGCACCAGTCCTTTGCCGAACGACCTGCGTCCTACAATATAGCCGCGGTCGTTGTCTTGTATGGCACCTGCCACAATCTCGGAGGCGGAGGCACTGAAATCATCAATCAGTACCACGACTTCGCCTTCTTGGAAATTGCCTTTGTTGGTGGCGTAAAAGATTTCAGGGCGTACTTTCATCCCTTCCACGGATACTATCTTCTGTTTCTTGTGCAGCATTTCGTCGCACACGCCGATGGCGGCATCTAAGAAACCGCCCGCATTGCCGCGCAGGTCTAACACCAGTTTGGTCATACCTTTGCCTTTCAATTTGACGAGGGCGTTTGAGAACTCGTCATGGGTTGTGCTGCCAAACTCGTTGATTTTGATATAGCCGGTTTGTGCATCAATCATATAGGCCACGTCAAGGGTATAAGTAGGGATGATGTTGCGCGTAATGCTGTATGTGCAGATGTCTTTTACGCCGCTGCGCAATACGCCGACGTTCACGGTTGTGCCTTTCTTTCCGCGCAGCAGTTTGAAAACCTGATCGTTGGATGCGCCGACAATCGATTTTCCATCCACCGACACGATGCGGTCTCCGGCACGCACGCCGCTTTTTTCGGCAGGTCCTCCCGACACGGTTGCAATGACCATCACGGTGTCATTCATGATTCTGAACTGTATGCCAACCCCCTCGAATGCTCCGTTCAGAGATTCCATCATGGTCTTGTTCTCTTCGGGTGTGGCGTAGGCAGAGTGCGGGTCAAGTCCTTGAAGCACTGCACTGATGGCCTGGTCATAAACGGAATCGATGTTTACAGGGTCAACATAATAATGGCTGATGTAGTTCATAACTTCGTTGAGTTTCCCCATCTGGGCATTCGATATGGAAGTTTTGCGGGAGGGGAGAAAATTGATGGCCACAGAAACGCCAAACAGAAAAGCGATCAGCAGATACAGGAAAAAGAGCCAGCCGTTGTATTTCTTATTGTTCATTTGTGATGTTGTTTTGTCGATTGATGGATGCTTGGTGCAGCAATAGCAGAAATTGTTCTATGAATTGGCGGTAATCCTCGTCCATTCCGGATTTCAGATAACGTTTTTTTACTTGATTCCATTGTTGAGGCTGCACGATGGCCATATTGTTTTCCTTTTTGATGCGGGCAATCTCTTCTACGGCGGTCATGCGTCTTGCGAGCAGTTCGTTCAGTTGGGTGTCGATGTTTTCGAGCAGGGCACGTTGTTTGAGCAGCCTACAGTCGGAGATCTCGGTTTTGAAGTCCAGCCGGCTCACCATCTCGCCCCACGCTTCGGGGGTCAGTTGCTGGGCGGCATCGCTCAGTGCTGCGTCGGGGTTGCAGTGACATTCTGTCATCAGCCCATCAAAGCCGTAGTGCATTGCCAGTTGGGCAACCTGAGGTATCCATTTCACGTGGCCGCACAGGTGCGAGGGGTCACACAAGATGGGAAGGTCAGGCATAGCCACTTTCAGTTCGATAGGCAATTCCCAACAAGGAGCGTTGCGATAGACATTCTCGCTGCGCATGGCAAAGCCCCGGTGAATGGCGATCACGCGGGCGACATCTGCCCGCAGGAAACGTTCGATGTTGCCGCGCCAAAGTTTGAGGTCGGGAATCAATGGGTTTTTGACCATTACGGTACACGGAATGCCGCGCACAGCATCTGCGATGGCCTGCACGTCTTTCGGATTGACCCCCGTTCGTGCTCCGGTCCAGAACGTCGTGATGCCGTATTTGAGACACTGTTCAACTTCTTTTGCCGAAAGCACTTCAACGCAGATTTCAAAGCCAAACTGTCGCCTGACCTCTTCCAGCCATGGCAAGGCAGCTTCGCCCGCACCTGCAAAACTGTCAGGACAACTGCGCGGTTTCCATACCCCGGCTCGGAAATAGTCGAGACGAAGTCCCCGCTTTCGGGTCTCCATACTCAACCGCGCCGCCGTTTCCTGAATTTGTCTTACGCTCTCCGCAGCACAAGGTCCGGCAATCAAAAGAGGTTTCATCTAATCTTCGTTTTCTTCGTCTTCTTCTTTGTCAATATCGGTGAAATACTTCTTCACGAACCTGTTTTTCCATCCTAGGCTGCCTAATTTGTAGGAGAAAGAGGGCAAACCCTTGGAATTGTCGGGGGCGAGCGACTTGTTTTTTGGTTTCGTGTTCTTTATGGCCTCGTTGAACGCCTTGTCGGAAGAGTATCCCGCTACGGAGTTGTTCTCAAACTGGAAAAAATAGTATTGGTTGTCAATTTCGAAGTAGAGGTAAAGTCTGTTACGCGACCCCCGCTTTTCTATCACGATACGTCCGGGTACCATCTTGTAAATCTGCTTGGCGTTGCAAACAATGAGCGGCAGCACCGTCTGCGACTTGAAAGTATGCAGGTCTTTGTCCCATTCAAAATCGATGTTGGAGAAGAGGAACTTCACGCGCAAGGCTTCAGGCAGACGCCGTTGGTTGCCGAGGGCTACGTTGCGGGTGTAGCGTTGGTGCTCTTCTTTGCCTAATATGTTATAAAGGGCCATATCGAAGGCCTCGTCAGAAGAGACATCCACAAAGTTGAGGGAGGAGGAATTCTCCAATGCTTTGGTCAGGCATTTCATCGACTCTTCGTTGAAAAAGAAGTCGAGAGAGGTAGTGAGGTGCATTTCGGCGGAGTCGGCTTTGATGTAGTTGATGATAGTGCCGTTGGTAGAGAACTTTACACGCCCGAGTTTGGTGCCCATGTCGATGGTGCCGATGCCGGTAGCCACGCAGTTGTCGGTGTTGAGGGTGATGATGTTTCCGGACACGGAGGGGTCTTGCAGTTTCTCCAGCGAGGCGGCCTTGAACTCGTGTGTTTCCCGGTCGTAGGTGATGTATCCGAACACGTTGATGTATTCGGCATCATTGAACTCGTCTTTGGCTTCGCCGAATGCCGTATAGATGCGTCCCGTCTTGTTTGATGAGGTGATGGCCACCACTACTTTGCGGTCGTCCATGTCTTTGGTGCGGTCATGAACTTGCAGCATGATGTTCTTCGGGTCAACTTGCTGCAGGATTTTCATCGGTGCGTGCCGCAACGTGTCGCAGTCGTGTCTGATTTCCACGCCGCCGAAGTAAGAGAGGAACGGTTGGGTGCTGTGCAGTTCGGCACGGCCGCTGAAACCGAAACGGTCGCTGAACTGGAAGTTCATTTCGGCGGGAATGCGGGCATCACCGAAGGTCTCTTTGTTGAAATAGAGGGTGTCGAAATAGAGCTTCTGTATCTGTTCGTTCTCGTCAACATAATCGTAATAGCCGTTGGCATAGAATTTTGAGACAGAGTGTATTCTAGTGTTGCAGTCATAAAGTTCGTGGTATTTGTTCTCGCGTCCTGCCAATATGCGCGACTCCTTCAGTTCGTCCATAGCCGCCTTTTCGCGGATAATGACATCGCCTTTTGCCGGAATCACCGCCGCATCGCCCACGTTGATGAAACGCACGCCGTGTGCATAGATGACATTCTCGGTAAAGTCAAATTCGGCGGTGACGGCGTTGAACTGGTATCCAACGTTAGGGTCTGCCGCATAGAGTTCGTTGCCCGTGCTGTGCATGTCCACCAGTTCGCGCGAGGGGGTGTTGTCAATGTCGGTGTTTTTATGCGGGTCTTCCCACTTGAAACGAAGCAGGGTAGAGTCGATGGGATCCCAGTCGAACTCCGAAGACTTGGCCTTGATCTCGTTTTTCACGAAATAGACGACGGATGCTTCGCCGTTGGCTTTGAAGTTGCCTTTGCGGGTCTTGAAGTCGATGTGCGACTTGTAGTTGTCGGTAGAGAATGCAATGTCTTCGCCTTTCCGTATGTCGTAGATGCGGAGGTCGGCGGTGTCGGCAAGGAGTTCGTGATGCTTGAATTGGAATTTCCTTGAGGTGAGGTCGGCGCGGTCAAATTTTACAATGCCTGTGCCGTACATGCCATGCGGGGTGATGACAGAATTGCCCGTCAACTCCGTTTCTTTGAATACAGACATGGGATTGTGGATGGTGTGGACAAACATCTGGTCCTGATAGGGCATCCAGTGCAGATACCCTTCGTCCATAGAGGCTGTCGGAAACTCTACGCCGCCGAGCTGTTCTTCTACAAGGTGGCTGTTGGCCGCACCGTTGGTGGAGTCAAGGTAGAATACAAGACTGTCGGAGACGGTATGGGAGGTGATATAGTCGATTGTTCCGTTTCCGCGAAGCCCCCGGTTACTCAGGTCGATGACACCTTGATAGGAACCTTTGCCGCCGTACATGGGCAGCCCGGCTGCCTGGTGGGTGAAGCCGAATGAGAAGTCGGGCATTACCTTTAACGGCTCGGCAATGTCAGGGAAGATGTTGCCCGATATGAGAGAACCGGTGAATTTCATGGAGTCAATGACGAAGTTGTCAAGGTTTACAATCCTGAATTTGTTGACGGCATAGTAGAACCGGTTGCGGTCATACACTCCGCCCAAGACATAGGGCTGGTCGTAGAACACTTTCCCGCCCTTTCTGGCCTCGAAGATGGGGTAGTCGGGATAGTCGGTCATACCTGATTTGTTGCCGGGCACATCTACGTACAACACCCCGGAGAGTTCCTCAATGCGTCCGCGCACCTGCTTCAGCGGATAGTCACCGTACATGTCCATCTGCCCGTTTTTGTCTTCAACGTACATGATGAGCGAGTCGATGACATCCATGTCCACCAGAAAACGGTCATAGTTGAACTCGCAGTTGTGCGCCACAAAGTCGAACAAACCCCCGATGACCCGTCCTGAAAACGTCATGTCGCGGTTTTTCTTGACGGTGACGCACTCGCCCATAGGATATACGTTCACGATCTGCGGGTCGCTTAATACAAAGAAGTCGCACCCTGTGACTTTCAGGTCGTTGGTGAGCAGGTCCATTGAGGCGTAGTGTGTCTTGGATTCCAGCCGTATGTAGTCGAAGTCTTTCTTTTTGACCTGATTGTTGAGGTATTGCGCTATCTTGCTGCGGTAGTGGATATGGTTGTTCACCACGTCATACTCGATGAAACCTCTTGCGGCAAAGTCAATCATCATGGCTTTGATGTCGAGGGGCGGTTTGTGAAACCAGTTGATGACCTCTTCGATGGTGAGGTCCTCAAAGCCGCCGGAGTAGAAAAGCTGCCACAAGGTGTAGAGCGGGTTTACGTTGTTGAAACCGGCGATTTCGTGCATCACGGACTCGTCATAGAAATTCTGCGATTCAAAGATGGCCGATTGTTCGCTGGTGTTGCCCACGATGGGCTTGAACTCGATGCGTTCTTCAGAGGTGTTCCATTGTATGGACTCTACGGTGATGTCGAGTTTGTGGTATGAGTCGAAGAACGGCGACCGCCCGACGCCAAGCTTCGGGCGCGAAATGAGCAGTTCTTTGGTCTCGTTGTTGAATTTGAAGTTGGCTGCGGGGTGGAATATGGAGTCCTCCTCAATGTATATGCTCACTTTCGAGTCTTCTGACAGGAGGTTGGTAGGGCGAATCAGGAAACTCCGAGATGCCGCCCGTATGATGACTTTGCCGTTACGCATGATGGTGACATCCGCCAAGGTGTCGCCGGAGGAGTTCCCATAAATGGATGCGCCACGCAACTCAAAGCCGCCTTTATAGTTTACGTCGGGATATAGATTGTTGATGACCAGCGTTTTATCATAACTTACGAAGCGCGGATAGGTTGCCTTTTCTTCAGAGGTGGGCAGCACTGCTTTGTCGGTGACGATGCCTTTGATGGGGTGGTTGAACAGTGCCGGATAGTAGAATGTGGCGTTTTCTGCCTGTACTTTCGGGAAACGCATGTCAATGCAGAACGCACCGAACTCGGCTCTCACGTCTTCGTCAAGCCCGGCACGCTCCCAAAACACAACGCCGTGCTGCGCATCGAACCGGATTTTCTCCGGATAGTAGCGACCGCTTACCCCTTTTACGGTCAGACTGTCTTTGACGGAGCGTCCCAGTAGCTCTATCTCCTGGAAATCAAAATAGGGTTCCTGGTCGAACCCCATAACTATAGCTTGTCCCAATGTTTCCCAACTGACGTTGTCTCCCTCGTAAAGGGTGTTGTCTTTGAAAAAACGCTCGTACAACAGCATGTTTTCCTGAAAACGGGTGGTCTGGTGGGTGGCATGATACTCTACAATCCTTCCCCATGTCTTTGCCTCTGCTGCATAGTCGCTGGCAGCAAACGACATATAGGCATGCAGGTAAGACCTGAATTGCGGAATGGGACGGAATTTACGGTGCAGCAAGAAATTTGCCTCGCGCAGGAAAGTCTGCTGGTTTTCGGGGTCAATGCCCGCAGTCCAAAATTGCGAGAACTCCTCAAGCATGTCTTTTGCCTCTTTCTGGCGGTCTTTCGAGACGGTGGAGAGGTATTGTTTCATCTCTTCCACCGTGTTGGCGGGGTCATCCGTAAAGGCATTGAAACGCTGTGCCTGAAGGGAGAACAGTACAAGCAGCAATGAGGTCAGCAGAAAAAGCTTTTTCATGGGCGACTACATGTTGAAAGGTTTTCCTGACATATTGAACCACAATTCTGATTCTTCTTTTGTCTTTTTGTCTTGGATGATAACCTTGTAGAGTGTCAGTTTGTCGGCCACTCTTTTGACGGTGTAAAAGTCGGTGACTTTCGTGTTCTTGTGTTCTTTCTTGACATGGTCCTGAATGGCGGAGGGGAGATTGTCAGGTTTCCCTTGCACCATTGTTTCCACTATGGTGCCGAGGCTGTTGATGACGCAAATCTCTTTGCCGCGTGCGCTGTAGTATTGCGCTTCGTAGTTCATGTCGTCGTTCTCTTTCCATTCCACATTCGTGATGCGAGGGTACTTCAGTTTGAACACGGCACGGATGTTTTCAGGAATGCGGTCGGCGCCGTTGTCGTCAAGCGACATGTTCATTTTCTTGTAATAACGCTCCAAGTCAGCATCTTCAGCCGATTCTTCTTCGGCAACTTCTGGCAGCGGTTCGGCATCGATGGTGCGGATGAGTTTGCCGGTCTTGTCAAAGATGACGGTGGTTACCAACTTGCTCTTGTAGTTGGCTTTCTCGTAGAACTCAACCATAGTCTTATCGTTCTTGTCGGCACGCTGCTCTTTGAGGGCTGATTTGAATTTGAAGCCTTTGTAATAGTCGTTGAGATGCTTGAGCATGGGACCTGTCACGGATTCCTCCGGCAGTGAGGTTAAGGTTTTGTTCCAGACACCCTCTTTGGTGAGATATACGGAGGTTTTCTTTCCGGTATTGATGCACTTTGCAACGTATGCATTGTCGATGTTGAACCAGTGCAGCTCTTCGGGATGCATCACTTTCTTGGCCAAACCTTTTTTGACGGCATCCGGGACGGCGCTTTCTTTCAGGGCGACGTTCCCGAATTCGTCTTTGATGATGGGCTCTTCTTTTTCTTTTTTCTTCTTGTTGTCCGTTTTTTCTTTCTTGTCAGCAGCGGAAGAAGGCTTTTGTGGGGCCGGCTTGGCAGTTGGTTTTGTGCCGGGCTTGGCTTCAGCCGGCTTGGCCGCCGGTTTTGCGGCCGCCGGTTTGACATCCTTGCCGCTCTTTGCTGCCGTGTTTTTTGCGGCAACTGGCTTGGACTCGTCTTTTTTTATGGGTTTCTGTATGGCCGTTTTTTCAGGTTTGGGGGCCAACGGGTCTTTGAAACCCTCCGGGTCTGTCCTGGACAACAATTTTCCGGCATTGCTGAAATAGAGTTTCGATGGCTTGAAACCGATGCCGTCTTCCTTGACTTCCAGACAGTACCGCAGTGATTCGTCGCCTTTCTCTTCAAGGTACGACACGTCGATGATAAATTCGGGATAGTTGGCTTTGACGTACTCGGTGATGACGGACGGCAACTCGTCTCGCTTCACATCGTAGGTGGTTCGCAGCCATTTGCCGTCGGCGGAGATGTGCGCTTTGCCCGTGGCCCCGTCGTCCTTGAATGTGGCAATGTAAACGTTGTTTTCTAATTGCCAAGCGGTAACCTTGACGTAAGGGTATTGGAAGTCCATGGCTTGCGTTACGCTCTCCGGCACTTCGGCAGGCTTCAGTTTCTGTGCAAAAGTTGTGTTTATTGCAACTGTTTGAAAAGTAAAAAGAAGCAAGGCTATCGCGACAATCTTTTTCATAAGAATCCTTCTGTTAAAATGAGGGACAAAGATAGCATTTTTTTGTACTTTTGCACCTCAATTTTTACGATTTTATGCGCAGGATTACAAAAGTGCTTTTTTGCCTGTTTCTGTTGACGTGCGGCCACGCGCAGGATACGGTCAAAACCTATTGGAGCAACAACCGCCTGATGTCTGTCGGCATCAAGTCAAAAGGTGTCGAACAAGGGCATTGGATATACTATCACAACAACGGCAACAAGTGGACCGAGGGCGATTATGAGGACGGCCAAAAGACGGGAGTGTGGAAGGTCTGGTATGACGACCGTTCGCCGGCACAAGAGTACAACGCGCAGAACGGTCCTTTCAAGAGTTGGTTCCGCTCCGGGAAGGTGGAGTCTGAAGGAGAATTTGCCGACGGGAAACGTACGGGGAAGTGGCACTTCTATCACCCTAACGGAAAAACCTTTAAAGAGGTCATCTATGAGAACGACAGCGTGAATGGCCCTGCCGTGGAGTATTACGACAACGGCGCCAAGTACTTTGAGGGCACTTACAAGAACGGCGCCCTCGACGGCTATGCCTGCTGGTGGAACCGTGACGGAAAAAAACAGATGGAGGGTTCTTCGGTGAACGACCTGCAGCAAGGCATCTGGAAGTTCTATCACGATAACGGAAATTTGGGCAGTACCGGAGGTTTTGAAAATGGACTGCAAGAAGGCGAATGGTCCTATTTTTATGAGGATGGCACTCTTTGGAAAAAAGGAAGATTTGCCGCAGGACAGCGTGAGGGCACATGGCGCGCCTGGTTCGAGGATGGCAAGCTGCAGCGCGAAGGATCCTTTGTCCACGACAAGGAAAACGGTTTCTGGACTGCCTATTATCCTAACGGGGAAGTGCAAGACAGAGGCACGTTCAAAAATGCCGAGATGGATGGATTGTGGGAAGGATGGTATGAAAACGGAGCCCAAAAGTATGCCATGCACTATAAGTCAGGCCAACTTGACGGTGAATATGTTTACTATTGGGAAGAGACAGGGAAAATGGCCCGCAAAGGTCTCTATAAGGCTAATCTGAAAACAGGATTCTGGCGCGAATATGCCCAAAACGGCAAAATCCTGAATGAAGGCAAGTACAAAAACGATATGAAACAGGGGAAATGGGCTTTTTATAATGTACTTGAAAAGAAAATCCGAGAGCAGAACTTTGTCGATGACGTGCAGAGCGGTTCTTTTGTGGAGTATTATGACAACGGAACAAAACACTTCGAAGGCAGTTTCAAGGGACGCGTCCGCGACGGAAAGTGGTCGTGCTACAAACCGGACGGAAAACTGTATTATCGTGTGGTATTCTCCAATGGCCATAAAGTGAAAGAGTTATATACGACAAAAAATTCTTCTGAAAAGCCATTCTAATAAAGATGGAAAAGAAACGCATTAATCTTGCCCAATTTATGCAGACGCTGACCGCTAAGACAGACAACATGACCTTGCGAATATTTCATTTCAACCCTATCATGGTTAACACGATGGTGCTACACGACGACAGCCGCGAGGCCATTGTCGTAGATCCGGGTAACATTACAGAAACCGAAAACCAGCAACTGCAAACCTATCTCTCTTCCCATAATCTACAGGTGAAATGTATCGTGAACACACACCCACACATTGACCATATTGCGGGCAATCCTTTCTGTAATAAGGAGTTGAATATTCCGATATGGTGTCATAAAGAGGGTCTTCCGATTTACAGGAAGGCGTACGCCTACGCTATGGCTTTCGGCTTATCTGTACAGGACATGCCAGAACCTTCCAGATTCCTGGACGAGGGCGACTGTGTCGAGTTTGGACACCAAAGTCTGCAAGTCCTTTATACACCGGGACATTGCGCCGGCAGTATTTCGCTCTATGACAAGGCTGACGGATTCGTGATCTGCGGCGATCTGCTCTTCGAGGGCAGTGTGGGCAGAAGCGACTTGCCGACAGGCAATGCGGAGCTGCTGCTGCAAATGATTCGCCAAAAGATATTCGCCCTCCCCGACAATACGGTCATATACCCCGGACATGGCGGCTTCACTACCGTAGGAATAGAAAAATCCACTAATCCGTTTTTACTTTAAGAGATGAACATTACCGATTCTATCAATGTGATTCCCAAACTTTCGGAGGAGTCCTTGAATACAATGGCCGAAAGCTACCGCAATCTTCTGGTCAGCATCGGCGAAAACCCGGAACGCGAAGGCCTGTTGAAAACCCCACTGCGGGCTGCCAAATCCCTCGATTTCCTGACGCACGGATACCGGATAGACCCTAAGGAAATACTGCAAAGCGCCCTCTTCCACGAGAACTACAGACAAATCGTCGTGGTGAAAGACATTGAGATTTACTCCTTGTGCGAGCATCATCTTTTGCCTTTTTTCGGCAAAGCCCACATCGGCTATATCCCTAACGGCACCGTAGTCGGACTGAGCAAAATACCACGCGTGGTGGAGTGTTTTGCACGCCGCCTCCAATTGCAGGAAAGACTTACCGCCCAAATCAAGGACTGTCTGCAAGAAGTGCTCAATCCTTTAGGCGTGGCCGTGGTTATCGAAGCACAACACCTCTGCATGTCGATGCGCGGAATCCAAAAACAGAACTCCGTGACGACCACCTCGGAATTCACCGGCGCATTCCTGAAAAATGAGAATACCCGGCAAGAGTTCATGCATCTGATCGGCGCTGACCTCCATTAAATGTCGCGTTTGCGCAGCCTCTTCGTGCGTCGCTTCCCCCGCTTGGGCTGCTCCCGATAGCGCTTCGCCCTGTAAAAAATCGAATCTTCGCTGACATACGACACGACACCCGTTTCAGTTTCTTCTTCTAATCCTTTGAGAATGCAGACTAAAGGCTTGCCGACCCATTCCGACGGAAGGCAGATGGTCACCGTGTCTTTACTGGGGTTTAAGATGAGTTTTTTCATGTTTTTATAGTTTTGTTGAGATTTTCTTTCCCTGATATTTTGTCCGTTAAATGTCTTGAAATATTGTTTTCTGCAAGAAACGTGTCAATTATGTTGCGTTTTGTGCCATTTTTATAAATAATTCTTCGTCGAATCTTCCGTCTTTAGGTTTCGGACAAATATACATAAAAATTAAATAAAACTTAATAATCATAAAGAAAAAATCTAACCGCTTGATTTGTAGCGAAATATAATTTTTGATAATTTTTTTTGTTTCAAAATGATTCGGAATTGAAAAAAATGTACTTTTGCAACCGCAAAAAAGGGGGAAAAGGATGTCCCAGTAGCTCAGCAGGTAGAGCACATCCCTTTTAAGGATGGGGTCCTGGGTTCGAATCCCAGCTGAGACACGAAGAAAGCAGTTCTGATCGGAACTGCTTTTCTTGTTTCTGACAAATAGTAAAAATAGTTGGCTCGCAATGAATAACCAGAACAAAGAAACAGAACAGATTTTGACCGAATTGGCACGCAACTGCTCCGGAAAACTTGTGGCCGTCTGCACACCACTGCCTGCTTCGGGCTCTAGCCGCCGTTATTATCGGTTGACACTCGACGACGGAACGTCTTTGATAGGCGCCTTTAATGAGGATGTCGCCGAAAACGAGGCTTTCTTCTCCTATTCCGCTTTCTTTGTGAAACTCGGTCTGTTCGCCCCACGCCTGCTCTGTGTGCATCCCGACAGACAACATTACCTGCAGCAGGACTTAGGGACAATTACCCTCTATGACTACCTTTGCACCCACCGCGATGAACAGGGCAATCCATCTGCTGAAACGGTCGCCTATTACGAAAAGGCGGTCAGACAACTGCCCCGGTGGCAACTGTCTGCACGACAAGGTCTCGACTTTTCTAAGGCCTACCCGCGCACCGCTTTCGACAGGCAGTCGATGCAATGGGACCTCAATTATTTCAAGTACTATTTTCTCAAACTCTTGCACGTGCCGTTCAATGAACAGAAACTTGAGGAAAACTACGATACGCTGATAAGTCACCTGTTATCCACCGATAGCGATTATTTCCTGTTCCGTGATTTCCAGTCAAGAAATATCATGATAAACCAAGATATGGTCTATTTTATTGATTATCAAGGCGGAAGAAAAGGTGCCCTACAATATGATATCGCATCTCTGCTTTATGATGCAAAAGCGGACCTTCCGCTATCGGTGCGCAACCATTTACTGGAGGTTTATATAGAATCGCTTTCCCAACACGTCAGCATTGACCGAGAGCGATTTCTCTCGTTTTTCCAGAGTTTTGCTTTAATCCGGATCCTGCAGTCGATGGGCGCATACGGATACCGCGGCTATTTTGAAAGGAAGCCGCATTTCTTGCAAAGTATTCCATACGCAGCCAGCAATCTCACTACACTGCTTGAAGACTTTTCAGGACCATCGCTTCCGGAACTCTTCAAAGCGTTGCGCGCTTGTTTGGCAACCGATTTTGTGAAACCCTATCAACCTTCCGATACGCTGACCGTACTGGTACAGAGCTTCTCCTATAAGAAGGCAATGCCGGCTGACCCTTCACCCAACGGCGGCGGCTTCGTGTTCGATTGCCGCGCCTTGCCCAATCCGGGACGCGAAAAACGGTTCGCTGACAATACTGGACGCGACGAATGTGTCGTCCAATACCTTGAAAACTGCCCCGAAGTACACGAGTTCCGGAATCACGTCTTCGCCATTGTTGACCAATCCGTCGATAACTACTTGCAGCGTCGTTTCACCCACCTTTCGGTCTGCTTCGGATGCACGGGCGGACAACACCGTTCGGTCTATTTTGCGGAACAACTGGCGCAACACCTCCGACAAAATTATGCCTGTGTCCATGTGAAACTCGAACATACGGCTTCATGACAAACACTGCACCAACTGACGCTAACAGTTAGGCATATTTTTTGCTACGAACTAAAACGCATTTTTGCACATCAAGTTCAAAGATGTTTTATTTTTATGTAAATAATTAAAAACAAGGAATATATGGAAAACGAAACAAATGTTGACCAGTCTGCAAATCCGACAGAAGAGATAAAAAATGAGCAGGATGATACCCTGCAAACTGACAATATGGCTGAATCAGAAGAGATAGAAGACAAGAAGAAAGGCGGTATTTTTTCAAAAAAATCCTCAAAAGAGAAAGTCAGGATTCAAGAGTTGGAAGAAAAGGTGAAGCAGCTTGAAATTGAGAAATCTGAACAGAATGACCGGTTTTTGAGGCTCTATTCAGAATTTGACAACTATAAGAAACGCGTTGGGAAAGAGAAACTTGAACTTCTCTCTACAGCTTCTGAGAAGGTGATTGTGAACCTGCTTCCGGTTGTTGATGACTTTGAACGCGCTATAGAGGCAAACCGCAAAGCGGAGGACGTGGCAGCCATAAAGGAAGGTTTTGTGCTTATTTACAACAAATTGGTGCAATTGCTGAAACGTTTTGATGTGGAAGAGATTGCAGCCAAGGGTGAAGAGTTCAATACAGACTTCCACGAGGCCGTGACCCATTTCCCGACAGACAAGGAGGAGGAAAAAGGCAAAGTGATAGATGTCACCGAAAAGGGATACAAAATAAAAGAAAAGGTTATCCGCTATGCAAAAGTAGTGGTAGGCCAATAAGATAGAAATAAAGAAGGAGGAGTGAATATGGCAGAGAAAAGAGACTACTATGAGGTGCTTGGGGTTTCGAAGGAGGCCTCGGCAGACGAGATAAAGAAAGCATACCGCAAGATGGCCATGAAGTACCATCCCGACAGGTGGGTGCAAGGTTCAGACCAAGAAAAGAAAGATGCTGAAGACAAGTTCAAGGAGGCGGCAGAAGCCTACGATGTGTTGAGCAACCCTGACAAGAAGGCCCGTTACGACAAGTTCGGACATGCCGGCATGGGCGGCGCGGCTTCCGACTTCTCCGGCGCAAACATCAATGACATATTCTCGCATTTTGCCGATGTGTTCGGCGGAGGGTTCGGCTTTAATGTGGGCGACTTGTTCAATGGCGGCGGACGCGGCGGCCAACGCGCAGTGCGCAAGGGCGGCAATATCCGTATCAAGGTGAAGCTTACACTCGAAGAGGCCGCAACGGTTACGGAGAAGAAAGTGAAAATCAACAAGTACATCCCTTGCGAACATTGCCACGGCACCGGGGCCAAGGATGAACACTCAAAACAGACATGCCCGCAATGCCACGGCAGCGGACAGGTCGTACATCAACAACGCAGCATGTTCGGCATTATCCAGCAAACAGCGACTTGCCCTCAGTGTAACGGCAGCGGCGAAATCATAAAAGACCCATGTACTTTCTGCCACGGCACCGGCATCGTGCAGGGCGAAGAGGTTATCCAAATCACAATCCCCGCAGGCGTAGACGATGGTATGCAGTTGGCTATGAGAGGGAAAGGACATGCCGCTGCAAATGGCGGTGTGAACGGCGACCTGATTGTGGCGGTTGAGGTCGCAGAACACGAATTGTTTGAACGTGACGGCAACAATATTTACCTTAATTATTATATCAGTTTTCCACAGGCAGCATTGGGGGCATCTGTCGAGATTCCCACACTGAACGGCAAGGCCAAAGTCAAGATCTCGCCGGGAACTCAAAGCGGACAGGTACTGCGTCTGCAAGGGAAAGGTCTCCCCGATGTCCATTCGCGCAATGTGGGCGATTTGATTGTCAATGTTAATGTGTGGACACCTAAAACCCTGAACAAAGAGGAAAAGGAAATCATAGAGAACCTGAAAGAACATGAGAATTTTACGCCCAAGCCGGGCAAGAATGAACGCAGTGTTTTCAGCAGGGTACGCCAATTTTTCCGCAACTAACCCGGTTGGCCTCTGAGGATGAGATCTCCTATTTGAAATCAGGCAAGTCTTGTATTGGACAGATTTGTCCCGTCTCAAAGTCGATACTGAAAAAGTGTGACGTCTTTCCGTTCGTCACGCCGACGATGGGGGCGTGCAGCGTCCTGTTGTAGCATCCTGCTTGCTCCAAAACACATTGTGTGATTTCTATATCTGGTGCTTTGCACTCGATGACAATCATTGGCTTAAGTAGCCGGTCGTAAGCTACAATGTCGTAACGTTTGGTCAGACCGTTTACAGTGATGGCCTTTTCGACGGACAGGTGCGAGAGAGGAACGTGCTTGACGTTCAGCAAGTAAAGTACGAACAATTGCCTGACTTGCTCTTCCGGCGTCATCAGCAGCCATTTTCTTCTTACAGGGTCGAAAACTTCGGCTTTGCCCGCCAAGGCCCGCTGTTTGAATTTGAATGGCATGGCAGGTTATCCTAATTTGGCTTTGTATGCGGCATAGTCGCCGGGCTGTGCCAGCAATTCAAAGCAACCGTCTTTGTGTATGATGCCGACAGCGGGATGTCGGACACCGTTGAAGAAGGTGGTTTTTACCATTGTGTAATGGATCATGTCGTCAAACACGATGCGGTCGCCCACTTCCAGGGGCTCCGGAAAGGCGAAGTCGCCCATGCCGATGTAGTCGCCGGCCAGACAAGAACATCCGCCGAGCCGATAGACGAAACGGCTGTGCTCGTCGGGTTCAGTCGAACCTATGACAGTCGGTTTGTAGGGCATTTCCAGACAGTCGGGCAGGTGACACGAGAACGATATGTTGAGCATCGCGATTTTGATGCCTTTGTTAACAATAATGTCTTCCACGGTTGAGGTCAGTACGCCGGTTTGCCAACCTACGGCCTCGCCCGGTTCTAAAATCACCTCTTGCAGGTTAGGGTAACGTTTCCTGAAATCTGAAAGCAACTGTATCAGGTGCGGCACATTGTATCCTGTTCGGGTGATATGATGCCCTCCGCCCAGGTTGACCCAACGGCATTGTTTGATCTGGGATGAAAATCGTTGCTCGAAGGCTTCAAGGCAGTTTTGGAGCGCATAACTGTCATTTTCGCATAAGGTGTGGAAATGCAGCCCCTCGATGCCATCGGGCAACTTTTCAGGCATATCCTCGGCCAAGATGCCGAGACGGGACCCCGGCAGCGCAGGATTGTACAAGTCGGTGTCTATTTCAGAATATTCCGGATTTACCCGAAGCCCGAAACTCACTTTCTTGGGAGTCTCGCGTATGACAGGCTGAAAACGTCTCCATTGGCTTAATGAGTTGAAAGTCAAATGGCTGCTATATATAAGCAACTGTCCGAAATCGATTTCATCATAAATGGGTGCGTAAGTGTGTGCTTCACAGCACATCTCTTCAGCTATGAGCCGTGCTTCGTTCAATGAAGAAGCCGTCGCTCCGGCGAGGTAGGACTTAATGAGCGGAAAGGAATGCCAGAATGACATTCCTTTCAACGCACATATAATAGAGACTCCGGCTTCTTTCTGCACCAAATCCAGCAACTGGAGGTTGGCTTCCAGTGCTTCCTCCGACAGGATGTAGCAAGGCGAAGGGCAGGTGTCGTAAGCGGTCATGGCCTATTGATGGTTGGCATGGAACAACTCAAGCCGTTCTTTCAGCAACGGGAACTGGCTTCTCGGTGTCAGCGAGACGCAGGCACGAAGTCCGTCGGTCCGTTCACTGCCGCAAGTGGTTAAGGAGATGGCACTCACACCGTAATAGAGAAACTCGCGGAGCAGTTCATCGCTGGTGAGTCCGGGATAGGCTACAGTAAAATAAAAGCCGTCGGCCAGATCTTTGTCGCCGTCCTTGTCATAGACGATGTAGAATCCGTTGTCTGTGAAGAGTTTCTTCATGATAGCGGCTTTCTCGCCGTACTCTTTCACATCGTCAAGATAGTTGTAAGTGCCGTCGTTGCAGGCTTTCAGGATGGCAGCCATTGCATATTGGGTAGAGTGGGCCGTGCCGGAACTGATAGCATATACGGTACCGTAGATGATGGCTCTGCCCAGTTTTGGAGTCCCGAAATAGGGCACAAGGTCTGGAAACTCGCTGCTGTACATTTTGTTGGAGAGTACCAACATGCCGATACGTTCACCGGCATAGCTGAAAGCCTTGGACCCTGAAATCAGCAGGGCGTAGTTGTCCGTATATTTCCCGACAGAAGGCTGGAACGGCGGAACGCCCGGACGGGATATGTCGTGGCGGAAATCCATACCGAAATAGGCCAGGTCTTCAAACACCAGCACGTCGTACTTGTTCGCCATTTCTCCGATGATTTGGAGCTCTTCTTCCGTAAGGCAAATCCAGGAGGGGTTATTGGGGTTGGAGTACATGATGGAGTGGATGTTTCCTTTTTCGAGGTAACTTTCAAGTTTGGCTCTCAATTTCTGCCCGCGGAAGTCATACACGTCGAAAGTTTCGTAGCGGAGCCCGAGAACGCGGTGCTGTTGTTTCTGCACGGGGAAGCCGGGGTCGATGAAGAGGGTGGTGTCGTGTTCCTTGCGGGCACGCACGAAAGTCATGAAACCTGCCATGCCGCCCATCATAGAGCCGACGGTCGGAATGCAGTTTTCGGGGTTCACGTCCAGATCGATGAAGTTCTTGACAAAGCGGGCCATTTCGGTTTTCAGGGCGGGAAGACCTTCGATGTCAGGATAGATGGCGGCGCAACCGTTCTGCAGGGCCTTGATTTGGGCCTCCACCCCGATTCTGCATGCCGGCAGCCCCGGTATGCCCATTTCCATACGGATGAACTCTTTCCCGCTAGCCTGTTCTATCTGGTTGATAAGGCGTTTGACTTCACGGATAGATGCTTTTCCGACGGATTTAATGCCGCTTTCGGCAACAATTCTGTCAACAATTTCGACAGGAATGGGTGTGTTTTTCATTATGCTGAATTTTATTTGAGTATGAAAACGTGATGGACAGCAGCCTGTCCGAGTGCGGCAAAGATACAAAAAAAGGACAACCCTGTAGGATTGCCCTTTTTGTTCTGAAAAGATATTGGATTATCTTCTTTTCTTGCCGGAGTTGACAATCTTGTTGGTGGCTTCTGTTTCAGCCTTGTCGATGGCAGCGTTGGCTACATTCTCGGCAGCAGCCGTAGCATTTTCCTTGACGGTCTGCTTGTCGGATGTCGTTGTAGTGGTCTTCTTTGCCGGAGCTGCCTGTTCCTGAACAGGGGCTTCTGCAACAGCCTGTTCCTCTACGGGAGCAACTGTTTCCTCAACAGTGGTGGAATCGGTTGCCGGAGTTTCCTGATTGGCCTTGTTTCCGCAAGCGGCGAACATGCCGGCACATAATAAAACTAAAAATACTTTTTTCATTGCTATAATGATTTTAATAATTTGAAAATACAACTATGTTATTTTGCAGGAACGTATTGGAGCGTAAAAGTGTATGTCCCCTTTGCTGCAGGGTCGTCATCGTTGATCGTACAGTTGAATTTGAATACGTTTTCATTGAGTTGTAAGATGCGGCATGTCTCTTGAACATCGTCATAGAAGAAAGGCACCTGCATATAAATGATGGTGGAGTCTGCCTTGTCCAATGACCAAAGATAGGATATTGTATCCGTATAACCATCAGGATCCGTCAGAGCGCCAGGAGCGATGGTCTGACCGCCGGTTGTCGTGAAAGCGATGATGTCGTCTTTCTCATAGTCGAGAAGGTAACCGCCGTTCAACAGGTCGGTGACATATTCGCCGTTGCCCATCAGATAAGCAGGTGAAGAGGTTGCGCTTTCGAGCACCCAACCATTTTTAGCGGAAGCAAGAAGTTCTGCGGTTGATTTTTCAGTGGTACCGCCGCAAGAGCAGAAAGTCACTACAAATGCTGCAACTGTTGCCAGCATAAAAACTGTTTTTTTCATGTCTTTGATTTTTTTTTGGTTATTGTTATTAAGTTAAACTGACATTTCTATCTTGTATCGTCAAAAGTGTGCAAAAATAAATTTTTTTCTTATATCCTTTGCCTTAAAAATATTAAAAAAAGCCGGATGGAAAAAATGCAGCCTGTCGGAATGTAGCATTTAAAAAAAATGTACTTTTACGCCCTTGAAAAAACCGGGTTCAAAGCAGGTGGACAGATTAAAGGGGGGAAGAACCCGAAAACAAGTTTCAAAAACAAGAGAGACAATATAAACAACTGAAAATCAATAGAAAAAATCAAAGTTTAAATTATCAAAAATTAAAACGAAAAGGTATTATGAAAAAATTACTCTCATTTCTTGCCGTAGTCGGTTTCTTAACCTTCGGTATTGCAAACACATCATTTGCACAAAATGACGTAAAAAAAGACAAGGCTGCAACAGAGCAGACGGTTGATTCTACCGCAGAAGCATCGGCAGCTGCCTCGGCTGAATTGATGGAAGATCCCGACGATGTTCCGAGCCAAGGACTGCACTATACATTAAAAGAGAAATTCATACAGGGTGGCGCAGTGTGGATGGCCCCTATCCTCATTTGCCTTGTACTGGGTCTTGCTCTCGTCATTGAACGTATTTTCTATCTGAACCTTTCCGCTGTGAATTCCAAGAAACTCCTCGACAAACTTGAGGATGCGATCAAAACCGGAGGCGTAGAGAAAGCAAAAGAACTCTGCCGCGACACTAAAGGACCTTTGGCCGCTGTGTTCTATCAAGGCCTCGACCGTTATGATGAGGGTCTCGAGTCTGTTGAAAAGTCCGTTGTGTCATACGGCGGTGTCCAAATGGCAAAGCTTGAAACCAACCTCACCTGGATCAGCCTTTTCATCGCATTGGCCCCCTCGTTGGGATTCTTGGGAACTGTGGTCGGTATGGTGCAGGCCTTCGATGACATCGAGCGCGCAGGTGATATTTCCCCGACGATTGTGGCCGGCGGTATGAAAGTGGCTCTGTTGACGACTGTGTTCGGTTTGATCGTGGCTATGATTCTCCAAGTCTTCTACAACTACCTGCTTACCAAAATTGACAGCATCGTAAACGATATGGAAGATGCTACCATTTCCTTTATGGATATTCTGGTAAAGAGCAAATAATGCAGACCCCCTGTCTGTAAACCATACAACGTTATTATAAATACTATTTGTATAATAAGTAATGAAAGAGAAAATTTTTAAATACACGATATTTGCAGTCGCAATTGTGGATTGCCTTCTTGCTCTTGTCTTCTCGTTAAGATTCAATGATGAGAAGAAAGACGGCTATGCACAAGTGCAGACCGTAAAGTCGCACAACCCGCAGATGTTGAGCGACATCCAGACTGCAACCCCGGAATCTCTTCCTGACCTGCTTTCCAAATATCAGGACACTTTCGCCGCATACGGCGATTCCCTCAAAAAAGTGCAGATGCAGAAAGATATCCTCTATACCTATCTTCAGGAACTGAAAGGCCTTGACGAGCAATCTTTCGCTGATTACAAAACCGGCTTCAACGCCCATTCCGCTGTCCTTTTTGCCAAATGTGATAAAAAAGAGGCCTACATCAATGGTTTCAACGCAGTAGGCAGCTTCGCCGACTTGGAGTCTTATGCCGGCAAAATAGAATCTGAATATGATGTGCTGAAACAGAATTATCTCCTTGACCGCGAATACCTGAAAGCCGCCAATTCATTGGTCTCCAAGGCTGACCTTATCAACTCAACGGCTTCGGCCAGCAAAAAAACCGCAGAACTGAAAGACTTGCAGGATGACATCAAAAGCTTCGGCACAAACGCTTCATTCCAGACGGCTTTCATCTATATCGCATACGTGTTGCTTGCAATTACGGTGCTGCTGATGGTTGTTTTTGCCGTTGCCAAGATTGCCCGTAACTTCAGGACATCCTACAAAATCCTGGTTGTACTTGCCTTGGCCGCTGTCATCGTCTTTATCGGATATCTGTTGGGATCGCCTGAACTCAGCTCGTCCGCTATCAAGATGGGTATGTCAGTGACGGGATACAGAATGGTGAACGCCGGCTGTTTCATCGTTTATATCGCACTGCTCTGTGCGGTGCTCGCCATTGTCGTCACTTCGGTCATGAACACTATTAAAAACAGAAGATAAAATGAGTAAACATAGCACACCAGGATTAAATACGGGTTCAATGGCTGACATTTCATTCCTGCTGTTGACGTTCTTCCTGTTGACTTCGTCTATCAATACCGAACAGGGCATCCCCCGTAAACTTCCACCCCCAAAAACGGACGATTCGGAAGAGGTGAAGGCCGATATCAACAAAAGAAATGTATTGAATGTTTTGGTGAACTACCTTGACCAGATTTCAGTGAACGGCGAGGTGATTCCCGTCTCTGAACTGAAAGACAAGGCTAAAGAGTTTTTCGCCAATCCCAACAATGTCGCTACTCTGCCCGAAAAAGTTAACAAGTCGATTGACGGACTTGGTGATTTTGCCGTGTCAAAGGGTGTCGTGTCCCTGACTAACGACCAAGGAACAAGCTACAATATCTACGTACAAGTGCAGAATGAACTTCAACGCGCCGTAAATGAATTGCGCGATGAGACTTCTCTCCAGTATTTCGGAAAGAAATACGAAGCACTCGACTCTGCCGCCCAACGTGCTATTACGGCTGCTATCCCGATGAGCATATCCGAGGCTCCCCCTATGGACTACAGCAAATCTAATTCCGCCAACTAACCCTTTAATAACGCAAGATTATGTCAAGATTCAAAAAGACAGGAGAAAAAGATGTTCCGGGCTTGAATATGTCTTCCATGTCTGATATCGTGTTCATGTTTCTGTTCTTCTTTATGGTGATTTCTCAGATGCGTGAGGCCTCCCTCAAGGTGCGCTTTACGCCCCCTCAAGCCACCGAAGTGCAAAAACTTGAAAAGAAGTCTCTCGTGGCGAACATCTATGTCGGCGCCCCTATTAACAAGAACGAAAACACGTTGCCCCCAGGTGAGGTTTCCGTACAGTTGAACGACCAGACTATCAAGGCGGAGGAACTCGTCGCCGATGTGCGCGATTTCATCGGTACCGAAAAGGAATCCCGCGACGCTGTTGACCGCGATAAACTTACGTTCTCGCTTAAGGTTGATAAAGACGTGCAAATGCGTTATGTCAACACGATAAAACAGGAGTTGCGTAAAAACAACGCCTTGAAAATCAACTACGCCGCAGGCAAAAAAAGCAAATAAGGCTTCCTGCGACTTTTTTCTCAAAAGACCGGCATCTGTTGCCGGTCTTTTTTGTATATAATGCGGGAAAGAAAAGCCTGCGTTTTTTTCTGAAAAAAAATTTGTATCTTTGGATTATTATTTGTATTATTGCAAGGTTGTTAGAAAGAGGATTTCGATATGTCGATTTATAAATATATTAATAATTAAAAACATTTTAATATGAAAAAGTTATTACTTTCGTCCATCTGCATTCTGCTCATTTCAGGGCCTCTGTCAGCCCAGCAGGCAGTGAAAATGTCCAGAACCGCAGCCAGTGCCATCAGCGCAGAACAAAGAGTCGGCTACCACAACGCCACTTACACTATCGAACAAGCCCCCAGGAACTTAGATGTTCTTATGTGTGGTGATATCGTGGGAATCACCTATTATGACCTGCAGACCAATGCTTCTATGCCTCAAAAAATCGTTGCCCATAACGATGGGACCGTCTCTGTTGTTTGGACCACCTGCGGCAACCAATCTACCTCAAGAGGTACCGGATACAACTACTTTAACGGCACAAGCTGGACATGCGGATCAGGCAATTCTGCATCGACTGCCAGAATTGAAAATGTAAGAACCGGTTGGGGAGTCTTAGCCGCCGTAGGCCAATCCGGTGAAATCGTGGTTTCTCACAACGGTTCTTCAGCACTCGTGGTGGGTGTCCGTCGTCAGAAAGGTACGGGAGACTGGACTTTCACAGACCTGCAAGGCCCCGTTGTGCAAAACGCTTCTTACGAGAGCACCGCTCTTCTTTGGCCTGCCATCGCCACAACCGGCAATACAATACACTTGTTGGCATGCACGGATTCTGAGACGGGTTGCCTCTACCAAGGAATCCAGACCTGCCTGATTTACATCCGTGGCACCTACGACGAATCCGCAAATACGATTACATGGGAATCTCCACGCATAGTGGGCGATGTCACCCCTGTCCAATTCGCGAAATTCAGCGGTGACAACTATGCCATAGCAGCAAAAGGAAACAATGTGGCAGTACTGGTCGCCGACACCTGGAACAATGATGTTTTCCTCTGGAAAAGTGCCGACAACGGCGTGAACTTCACCAAGACAACTATCGTTAAGACTCCTCTTCCGGACGGCTATGACGAATCCACCCACGTCATCGATACCACAAACGGTCACGCCATATATGTCCCCGATGGTGTTTGCGCACTCGCATTGTCTGACAACGGCATTGCCCACGTCTCTTTCGGTCTTATGAGAATTGCAAATCCCGTTGCCGGTGATGGATACTACACCCATTGGCCTTACACTGACGGCCTTCTCTATTGGAACGAAACCATGACACCCCTGTTGTCAGGTTCTGACAATATGCTTGACCCCGATACGCTGGAAGCCAATGGCTATAAAGTGTTTTATCGTCCCGACCTTGACGGCAATGGCGCAGCCTATATCTACACAGGACTAGAATATATACCGGCTAATTATAGAATGACAATGTCATCAAACCCTCAACTGGCCGTAGAGAACAATAATGTTTACCTCCTCTATTCCACCTATCTCGACTTGCCTTTCACCGACAGAGTGAACAATAAATACTTCCGTGGCATCTTCGGTACGGCTTCTGCTGATAACGGAGCAAACTGGAACGGCATCAGCTGGCTCTCCTACAACAAGGATTGCTTCTACTATTCTGATTGGAGCCAATACGACACTTCTGACATCACCGGCGACAACAATATCAACCTTATTGAGAGAGAGGGCGAGAACATGTATCCCTGCCTGGCTTCTTCTATCGTTAACGGCAAACTGAATATGGTTTGGCAGTTTGACGATTTCGCCGACAACAACGGCGGTTTGGTCGCTTCCAATGATTCAAAAATCTATTACAAACAACTCGATGCCAACCAACTCGGTATTTATAACAACACAGAAGAGATTCCTCAAGGTCTTTGGATTGACCAGACCGGCATTCATAGCCAAACGCTCTCCGGTATGAAACTCTATCCTAACCCGGCAAGCGACAAAGTCACGCTTTCGCTCTCTTCTGCCGAAGAAAGCCAAGCAGCACTCTCTGTTTACAACCTGATGGGCCAATTGGTTTACAGCAGCCAGATTGTACTCACGGAAGGCATCAACCAGATCAATGTCAGCACAAGCGACCTTACATCCGGAGTCTATACCGTAAACGTTAAGACTAAAAAAGGCACGTCAACGCAGAAACTCATCGTCAGATAGACTGTATAGGTGCTCCGACAACAGCGGGTGGGGAAGAATAGTTCCCTGCCCGCATTTTTTGTATTTTTGCCCGCTAATTTTTAAGGCTATGATCAGATCTATGACCGGATTCGGACGAACGTCCATTGAAATGGAAGGGAAGTCCGTTACAGTGGAAATAAGAACCCTCAACAGCAAACAGCTTGACCTGAACGTTCGCCTCGCTCCGTTGTTCCGGAACAAGGAGAACGATATCCGCACGTTGGTTTCTCACGAACTTGAAAGAGGGAAGATTGATGTCACGATTACCCTTGACAACAATGCAGCATCGCCGGTATCTGTCAATGCCACACTGGCAAAAGCCTATTTTGAAACGCTTACCCGGTTGTCTGAAGCGGTTGACAATCCAGTGCAAAGCGATTTGTTCACACAGGTGCTCCGTATGCCCGACGTGATTTCGACTCCTCAGGAGGAACTCTCCGAAGAACTGTGGATGGCCGTCAAGGATGCACTTATGGAATCCTGCTGCAAGGTAAACGACTTCAGGATTTCGGAGGGTGCGGTGCTTGCCAAAGACTTCCGCAAGCGTATCTCAATGATCAACGATATGGTTGATGAGGTCACACCGTTTGAAGAGAACCGCATTGTGGCGCTGCGCACAAAACTTGAGAAAAACATTGCAGAATTTCTGCCAAAGGTGCAATATGATGCCGGACGGTTGGAGCAGGAGATGTTTTTCTACATCGAGAAACTGGATATCACAGAAGAGAAAGTACGCCTGCGCAAACATTGCCGCTATTTTCTGGATACGATGGAGGAACCTAAGTCCAACGGCAAAAAGTTAGGCTTCATTGTTCAGGAGTGCGGGCGCGAAATCAACACATTAGGCTCTAAAAGCAACGATTTCGACATCCAGCAGATTGTGGTCAGGATGAAGGACGAACTTGAAAAACTGAAAGAACAATTGGCCAATATTCTATAGTCCTCTACGATACCGCAGGCAAGAAAGAGCCTCATTCTCTCATTGTTAAACCAGAAATAAAGCAAAAAATGTCAAATATACTATCATTGATCGGGAGACCGAATGTCGGCAAATCCACCCTCTTCAACCGTTTGATAAAGGCTCGTGAGGCTATCGTAGATTCGGTGGCGGGTGTCACGCGCGACCGGCACTACGGCAAGTCTGATTGGAACGGGTACGAGTTTTCCGTGATAGACACGGGCGGCTACGTGGTCGGCTCCGATGACATTTTCGAGTCAGAAATCCGCAAGCAGGCGAAACTCGCTATTGAAGAGTCGGATGTCATCGTTTTTATGGTCGATGGACGTGAGGGCCTCACGCCGCTCGATGAGGAGGTGGCTCAGATTCTGAGACGGTCAAAAAAACCGTACTACCTCGCAGTGAACAAGATAGACAGCCCCAGCAACTATTTCGACTATGCAGAGTTCTATGCTTTGGGAGTCTCTGAAGTGTTCCCGATTTCGGCCGTGTCGGGTGGCGGCACCGGCGACCTGCTCGACGCCGTAGTCACGCATTTCTCAAAAGACAACAACGTAGTTCCCGACGATTTGCCTAAGATTGCCATCGTAGGCAAGCCGAACGTCGGTAAATCGTCTATTATCAATGCTTTCCTGGGCGAAGAGAGACATATAGTAACACCTTTGGCGGGCACTACCCGCGACACGAACTTCACCCGCTACCGCAATTTCGGCTTCGACTTTTACCTCATCGACACGGCCGGACTTCGCAAAAAAAGCAAAGTAGAGGAAAATCTCGAGTTCTATTCCGTGATGCGCACCGTACGTTCGATTGAGAATGCCGATGTGTGCATCGTGATGGCAGATGCTTCGCAAGGCTTCGACCAGCAAGACCTCAACATTTTCGGGCTTGCCGCCCGCAACCATAAAGGCGTAGTGGTGGTGATGAACAAATGGGATCTGATAGAAAAGGACAACCATACCCATAAAGAGTACGAAGACCTTGTACGCAAGAGGATTGCCCCTTTCAGCGATGTGCCAATCATCTTCACCTCCGTGACGGAAAAACAGCGTATTTACAAGGTCATAGAATCTGCGGTGCAAGTGTTCCGGAACCGTACCCGCAAGATATCGACTTCTGAACTCAACGATGTCATGCTCCCGATAATCCAGAACACGCCTCCGCCGATGAACAAAGATAAGGTAATCAGGATAAAATATGTCACACAGTTGCCTCTGGCCTATCCTGCCTTTGCCTTCTTCTGCAATTTGCCGCAATACGTGATAGACTCCTACAAGCGTTTCTTGGAGAACCAGATTCGCAAGAACTGGAACTTTTCAGGCGTGCCGATGGAAATATATTTCCGCAAGAAATAACACATCTCCCGTTACAGCCATTCGCTGCTTCCTGCAGGAACTCAGCATCTGTCGCATGAACGGGCCAACTGATTGCGGCTGCCGTGCTACAGGAACCCTTGTGATAATTTCAATCGAATATTTTTGTATGTTTGCAGAAATCTAAAAAAATCGACTGAAATGAAAAAATTGATTTCAACTTTGATTGTATTGTCAGGCATACTCATATCCTATTCATGTTCAAATGATTTAGATGAAAACAATTTAATTCAGGAAAGTGGCATCAGAGTTTCAGTTTTGACCACGAATGAAAAAAATTTATCATCCTCGGAATGGTTGCATTTTGAATCTGTAAATGACTATGAAAGGGCGATTGCATTGTTGAATGAAATAGACAATAATTTGTCACTTTTTGAAAAAGGTTTGTCTTTCCAATCTATGAGATGTGAATTAACAGAAAAGCAAAGAGAAACAATAGGTATTGAAGATGATATCTTGGCAGCACTTCTGAACCCGGAAGGATTTATACAAATAGATAATTATATTTTTCAAATTGACATCGCAGATAAAAACATTTCCGTTTGGAACACAAAAAACAATGACAAAAAGGTATTTTCTATCGATGAGAATGTTATAAATATTTTATTCAAGGACGATGCAAAATATTCGACAACTTCAAACAATCCAGATCCAATAAAATATGAGTTCAATTCAAACCCAAAAGCAAAATGTAAAATTGTATATCAACGGGCTGCGATCTATTTCTCGCTGTTGTCTAAAATAAATAAACCAGAATCGATAAGTTCTCCTGCGGTTGAGATATATTACCATACATATTCTGGATCATACACGAAAAACAGGAACAACGCAACACAACAGACCTATGGTGCAAAAAGTGACGGCGGCGGTAACAAGTATGTTTATCGACCATATTCGGCTGCTGTTGGGCTGAAACAATTCTATATGTCCTCCGTTTTTACTTGTATAGACCATCAAACGAATTATTCTCAGACTGTCGGAGGCACTATTTCAAAATAAGGAATTTTGAGTTTTTTCAATACAATGGGTAAACGTATAATTATGGCACTGACATTATGCGTATGTGTGTTGTATGGTTCTTCGCAAAAATCGAATTTCGGTGGCGGTATAGTTTTAGGAAACAACTTTTCGGGTATGTCAGCAGATAACATTCCGGGTTATTGGAAAGTTGGAATAAAGGTTGGCATTATAACTTATGTGAAAATCGTAGAAAGCCCAAACGTGCGTATGTTGCTGCAAATGGATGTAGATTTTGCGATGAAAGGAACACGTACAAAACCTAATTTTTATGCTACAGGTCTAGCAAGAAAAGACAAATATGCACTGTCTTTGGGATATATTGACATTCCTTTTTTTTTGAGAATGCGATTTAACGATACAAAAAAAAGTAATGACGGGCTCTGGTTTGATTTTGGCCCTTGCTTCAGTTTTTTCTTATATCAGCGCACAGTTGCACGAACCCATAGAAGTACTCAATTAGGAACAGGCAGTTATGGGATGTCTTTGCACGACTTGTACAATTTTAACAGGTTGGATTTTTCTATGACTGGTGGTGTGTCTTATATTTTCAAGCATCACCATGGTTTGGCATTCCGTTACAGCCATTCGCTGCTTCCTGCAGGAACCACAAAACAGGAGGTGACGACGGGTGTTTTTAGAAAACTTTACAACTCCGCTTTCAGTATGATTTACACTTGGCAGTTCTAAAACCAGAACGAGGAAATAGAAGGTCTTCCCCGTTCCGGTTTTACACATAGTCAAAATCTAAAGCCCCCTGAATACAGTTTTTCAGCGTATCAGCGTAACGCTACCTGTAAGTTGCGGATGCCCAGGTCCTTTGGGATGGTCTTGTATGGTATAATAACGGATATAATAGACGTACACGCCATGCGGGCAAGGGTTGCCATGCATATCGTTTCCGTCCCAACCCACATCAATGTCGAAGGAGCGGAATAACAGATGCCCTTGCTTGTCGTAGATCAGCATTCGGTAGTTCTCGGGGCGGATGCTCTCATAAGTTGGTTTAAACTGATCGTTGAGGTTGTCGCCGTTCGGGGTAAAAGCATTGGGGAGCCAAAAACTGATGGGTATGCTGACGGTAACATATTGCGTATGCGAGTCGGTACAGCCATTACGGTCTGTTACAAAAAGCGTTACAGGATAATTGCCGGCATGCGTATAAATGTGAGACGGGTTTTCGTAGCCCGGTCCTGACACTGTTTCCTGATTGTAGGGGTCATTGAAAAACCAACGCCAGACGGAGTCTGGCTTGCACGTTAAGGTGCAGTGCAGTTCCGCAGCGCCAAGTTCCAGCATTAGGTTGTCAGAAGACAGGACAAACGAGACCTTTGGCAACGGATTGACGACTACGGTGAAAGTTACAGGATTGCCATAGCAGACATGGTCTCCACTTGTGTAAGCAGGTGTTACGGTAATGTCAAGAGTTTGAGTTACACCGGTGTGGTTTAGGAGTAGCGCGCTGATATTGCCGGAGCCGCTGCCCCCCCCAATGCCGCTGACGGAAGGATTATCAGACACCGTCCAGTTGAACGAAACATCGGGAGACACAGGGAAAAAGTTGACCGCAAGGCTGTCTCCATGGCAAATCGTATAGTTAGACACAATGTCCATTTGAGGAGTCTGCAAAACTGTGAGGTGGAGGGTCACGGTGCTGTCGCAGCCGTTGGCGGCGGTGAGGGTTCGGGAGTATGTGCCGGACTGTGTGTAGGTCTCCCCGTTCCACTCAAAGCTGTCGCAATTGGTGTGGGTGATTGTGTTCTCTGCGGGCTGCAGCACGGTGAGGTGGAGGGTCACGGTGCTGTCGCAGCCGTTGGCGGCGGTGAGGGTTCGGGAGTATGTGCCGGACTGTGTGTAGGTCTCCCCGTTCCACTCAAAGCTGTCGCAATTGGTGTGGGTGATTGTGTTCTCTGCGGGCTGCAGCACGGTGAGGTGGAGGGTCACGGTGCTGTCGCAGCCGTTGGCGGCGGTGAGGGTTCGGGAGTATGTGCCGGACTGTGTGTAGGTCTCCCCGTTCCACTCAAAGCTGTCGCAATTGGTGTGGGTGATTGTGTTCTCTGCGGGCTGCAGCACGGTGAGGTGGAGGGTCACGGTGCTGTCGCAGCCGTTGGCGGCGGTGAGGGTTCGGGAGTATGTGCCGGACTGGGAGTATTGTTGCCCATTCCACTCGTATGATCCGCAATTGGTGTGGGTGATTGTGTTCTCTGCGGGCTGCAGCATGGTGAGGTGCAGCGTCACGGTGCTGTCGCAGCCGCTCGTAGCGGTGAGGGTCTGTTGGTATTCGCCGGATTCTGTATAGACCTGACCGTTCCACACGACCGAGCCGCAGACTGTTTGACGGAGTTCGTTTTCTTGCGGATGGTTTACTATTATGGTCATAGAGGTGTCGTAGTTGCAATTCAGGTTGTCAATGACGCGAGCCGTATAGTTGATGGCGCCGGATTCTGTGGGGACGGCGATGTTGCCATCGCTGTTCGTGCCGATGAGCAAGGCGGTGTCAACCGTCACGTCGTACGACCAGTTCTGCGGGACCAGTGCGGGGTTCAGGGCGAGTTCCCATCCGCAAACATAGCCGTTGTCGGATGACCATCCGTCCATAACCTCGATGGACCAGGTGCCGTTCAGGGGGCAGTTCTGGAGGCTGGTATAGAAGTTGTCGTCCGGGTGATAGACGTTGGTCATCATGCGGGTGTTCGTGGAGTCCACGTAGTTGCCGTTGATGTGGTTGCAGTTCTCATAAACGTAGCTGTTGCCGCAGGCGTAACTGTAGCCTTGCGTGGTGTTGTTGGACCAGCAGTAGTTCCAGCAGGTGCCCATCGTGTTCTGGGCGGGGTCGCACTCGTCGGAGCCGTCAGGTTCAAAATAGTTGCCGAAGAACGCGTATGAGGAGCCGGAGGCGTTCCAGCCGCGGGCGCTTTGTGGGATCTGGCTTGAGCATTGTGCCGAACCGGACCCGGACCATTTCATGATGGAGGAGTATTGTCCGTTGGGGCAGATGAGCCGGATCCAGATGTCGCCGATATAGGAGTGCTCGATGGCGAGTTGAACATAGAATATGTCGTTCACCGAGGTGATTTTCGCATTCGGGGAGAAAGCGGTGAAAGTGACCGGCGACAGGTAGGAGCATGTGCCGTTGCAGGGGATGCCGTCGGGGAGGAAGATGGTGTCGGCCACGGCCAGCGTGGTCAGTTGTTCGTGCTTGATGGTGTCCACCTGTATGTGGGAGGATTCGTCGTAGCCGTATGTTAGGTCAATCGTGTCGCCCAAACAAATGCCCGGAAAAGAAACAACCGCACGGATGGGATTGGAAGAGGTTCGCACGCGGAACATGCTACGGTTGGCGGATTCGCATTCTCGCTGATCCTTTATCAGCAGAGAGACATCGTAGCCGCGTCCTTCAGGGAATGTATAGTCGAGTGTGGCCATGCCTAAACTGTCGAAAGTCTCCACGCCGAGGTCCCACACAAAGGTGCAGGTCTGGTCGCTCTGCGTATAGTTCACGTTGTTGTCGGGATACATGCCGCGGGCCACGAGATGGACGGATTCGCCGGGGCAGACATCGAGGTAATAGTATCCGTCAGCCTGCAGGGTGGGGATCTTGTTGGAGTGTATGCGGTCGAAGGCGATGTTGATGCGTTGGCAGAGTTTGGTGCAGGAGGTGTTGATCTCGAATCCGCCGCCTTCGTTCGAGCCGTCGGTCTTGAAGCGCAACGTGATGTCTCCCGAGAGGTTGCGCATAGTGGCGGCAAAGGAGATGGTCGTTGTGCCGTATTCCGTGATCAGGCTGTCGTTGAGAGCGGCCAGCAGCATCGAGTCCACCACGTTGGGTCCGTCATAGATGAACAGCGTGTCGGATGGGTGTACGTTGAAGCGCGAAAGGTTTATCGTCACTTTTATCGCCGACAGCAACGGATCTGTCGAGTTGGATTGGATGGTCAGCAAATCGTTGCGGTTGGCCATGTAGTTGCCATTCTGGCCACCATTGTCATAGATGGTCATAGCGCAACCCGACTGCGGGTTGGTGTCCGTTCCTAAAATAAGCGTTTGGGCATTGTTGATTCCCCAAATGTTTACGGACAGCAATAGTAGTAATGCCCTATAACAACGGGAAACCAAAAGGTCATGGAAATTGTTCATCATAATTTTGATTATCTGTTTGATAAGTGCAAATATAATATTTTTATAACATTTCCAGACGAGATACAATATACTGGTTGTGTGCTCTGCGTGCCGCATATTGTAACAGAAACGTAACCATACGGCAAAGCCCCCGTAACAAGGCTTCTGTTTTTTTGCTGCGTGAAAAAAAGCATATATCATTTTATGAAAGACAGGTTGTTTAAGATATTGTTGTTGACGGCGGCATTGTTTATTTTGGTGGTGGGCGGCGCGATGCTCTATTCGCTCACTACGGGTGCGCTGCCCGCCTTTAAGCAATACGGCTTCTTCAGATTTCTGTTTTCTTCGGTATGGGATTATACGCCGGGGCGCGAACAATATGGTGCCCTGCCCTTTGTCATAGGTACGCTACTCACGTCGCTACTTGCATTGCTGTTCTGCATACCGTTTTCTTTCCCGGTGTCGCTCTTTACAGGCGAATATTTCAAGGGCAAGAAAATCGCCGCCGTATTGGAGACGACTGTTGACTTGCTGGCAGGCATTCCCTCTATCGTTTACGGGTTGTGGGGTTTCTATGTGCTCCGCCCTTTGATAGTCCGCCTCGACTTGTCGCCACAAGGATTCGGAATCATCACCGCCTCGGTGGTGCTGGCCATTATGATAATACCTTACGCCGCCTCGTTGAGCAGCCAGTTTGTGAAAATGGTGCCGGCAGAACTGAAAGAGGGAGCCTATAGTTTAGGCGCAACACACTGCGAGGTGGTTACCAAGGTTATGATTCCCACGGTGTTCCCGGGCATCTCGTCCGCCTACATTCTGGCGCTGGGGCGCGCTCTTGGCGAAACAATGGCCGTGACGATGTTGATCGGCAATACGAACATGATGCCGCACTCGCTGTTCGATACGGGCAACACGATGTCGAGTATCATAGCCAACCAGTTCGGCGAGGCATCGGGCAGCCGTCTGTCGGTGTTGATAGCCATGGCTTTCCTGCTGTTTCTCATCACGTTGGTGACGAATATGACTGGAAGGTTCTTAATCCGCAGGGCATATAAAAGATAGCATAATAAGATGAAAGAAGAGAAAATCAGACTGTTTAAAGACAAGGTCTTTTTGGCTTTCGTCATCGTTTTCTCCGGTTTGGCGGCCATTCCGCTGGTGGCTATTCTTGGCAAGGTTTTCATTGAGGGCATCCGGCAGATCAACTGGGCTTTCTTCACGGAAGTGACACCGACAACGTTGGAAGCAATGCTAGCTAACATAGCCGGCGAACGCATTCCTGGTGGCATTGCCAACGGCATTGCGGGCATGTTCCTGATGGTGGCTATGGCCGCTGTTATGGCAATCCCTATCGGGGTGTTCTGCGGCATTTACTTGTCGGAGAACCGCACGCGCCGCTTTGCCGGCATCGTGCGTTTTCTTTGCGAACTGCTGCAAGGCACACCCTCTATCGTCATCGGCATCGTGGTCTATCTTTGGATTGTTATCCCGATGCGCAGTTATTCTGCCATCGCAGGAGCAGTGGCATTGTGCATTATGATGCTTCCGTTGATTGTCCGTTCTACGGAGGAGACGCTTAACTTGCTGCCGGCAAGCCTTAAGGAGTCGGCACTGTCGCTGGGGGCTTCGTATGCCTCTATGATTTTCAAGGTTTGGCTGCCGTCGGCTTTCCCTGGAATCTGTACGGGCGTGTTGCTGGCTATTTCGCGCGTGATGGGGGAAACGGCACCGCTGATGCTGACGGCACTGGGCAGTGCCTATGTCCAATGGGACATCACGTGCCCTAACACCTCCGTATCTTTGCTGATATGGGAGTTTTACAACGACCCGAACCTCCAGCAGATGATCTGGAGCGCATCGCTTTTTCTCCTCTTTTTAGTGTTGTTGTTTAATGTTTCAGCTAAAATAATCACAAGGAAATGGAACTCATAAAAGATCCTGTACTCGAAATTAAAGATGTTAGCATCGCCTATTCGCCGGAGAAATTCGCCGTGCATCATGTCTCTGCCGATGTCGCCCGCCACTCGATAACGGCAATCATGGGACCGTCGGGCTGCGGCAAGAGTACGCTGCTACGCGCAATCAACCGTATGCACGAGCTTCACGAGGGCATCACCACCACAGGACAAATCTTTCTCGACGGTCAAGATGTGCTCAAGATGAACCCGATTGACGTGCGCACGAAAGCCGGTATGGTGTTTCAACGCCCAAACCCTTTCTCTACTATGAGCATCTACGACAATGTCCTCGCCGGATATTCGCTCAAGGGCATCAAACTGTCGAAAAACCGCCGCGACGAGATTGTGGAGCAGAACTTGCGCAATGTCGGACTGTGGGACGAGGTGAACGGGACTCTCCATAAGAAAGGGACGTTCCTTTCAGGAGGACAGCAGCAACGACTCTGCATCGCACGCGCCCTGGCCTTGGTCCCCGATATCCTGCTGATGGACGAACCCACCTCCGCCCTCGACCCTATCGCGACCCTTAAAATCGAGGAACTGCTCGTGCAACTGAAAGACCAGGTTACAATCATCATCGTGACGCACAATATGTCGCAGGCTTCCCGCATCTCTGATTATTCGATGTTTATGTACTTAGGCGAACTGATTGAATATGAGCCTACTAACCAGATGTTTACAAATCCTCAAGACAAACGTACCGAGGATTACCTGATCGGCAAGGTGGGATAAAGATTATTTATTAACAGATAAGATGACAAGAATATGATAAGAGAAGAATCATTGAAGAAACTGGAAGACGATTTTACCGCTATGGCAGAGGTTCTCAATCAGCAGTTTGTGCTGGTGGGCAGACATCTGGAAGGCATTTCCACACCGGAAGAGATGACGCACGAGGGCGAGAACGAAAAGCAACTTGACCAGTATGAGGTGCAGTTCCGAGAGGCTATCGTCAACGAGATCCTGCGCCTTACACCGCGCGCCCGCGACTTGCGCCGCATAATTGCGCTGCTGAATATCATTGTGGACCTCGAACGTATGGGCGACCTTCTGCACAGCATCAACAAACGCCTCGATGTGGTGATCGAAACGGAACGAGTGTGGCAAATGAACCGTCAGCCGGTGCTCCGCCTGTTCGGTATGGTCAACAAGATGTATGAGAACGTCATCTACGCGTTTCAGTCGGAGAATGACTTCATTGCTCATAACGTCATCGGCATGGACGATGAGGTGGACTCGTGTTACCATGAGGTGCACCGCAGCCTTTTTCAGCAGGATGTGAAGTCGACCGATATGCAGGCTTACCTTGACGTGAGCCGCATACTCTATCTGCTTGAGCGCATCGGCGACTCTTGCACCAACATAGCTGAAGATTTGGTCTATTTGATTGAGGGCGTGAATATTAAGCATACAGTAACTAAATAATGCCACGGAGGGCGTTATGACCGAAAAGCGCTCACAAGTTCAACTTGTAAAGCCAAACAAGAAAAGCCTCAAGTCAATCACTACCACAACGGCGGTGAGTACGCCAAGAACAAGCCGGCATTTGCTTTTTTTTGATAGAAAGTTTATTGTAATTCATTGACATTCAGCTAATTATTTATATCTTTGCGGCAAATGAAAAAAGTCAATGAAAGAGCCAAAACCGACATACAAGAAAC
>CAVEXN010000025.1:0-5359 GCA_963620035.1 Oscillospiraceae bacterium
TAGGTCGTCGCCCAATGCCACAGAGGGTCTCCTGTCACGGAGACCCTTTTTTTTTGCCCGCCGCCATACCTCAAATACCATCGCCATCCAGATATCCTCACGAGAATTGCATATTCAGCACCCGCTTCGATTCGACCCGCAAATATTATTTATTTTCATCCTTTTCGAACCTGTTATCCTCTTTTTTATATAATGTATTATAATATAATGAGTTATGTTTATTATCTTGATTATTTTCTCGATTCTCTGACCTGTTACGATGTTTTCATCTACATTATCAGAATCCATACTTGCTTCAATTTCAAACACCACGACACTTTTCTCATAGCTTTCTAATGAACAGACACTATATTTCTAATTATTCCCCTTTCCATCCTCTCTCTCGACTTTGTGTGTTGATGCCTTATGACATTCTCAATAAGAGTAGGGCAGGATTATAGGCTGATTCAGGTCACCATCTCTAATGCAGATATACAAATGCTGAAAATTTTACAGAGTATTTCATTCATATTTATAAGTGACTAATTTTCAACACACATCTCAAAAACGCAAAAAAAAATACTATAGAAAATATATGTGATGAATTTTTTGTATTTTTGCAAGTTGATTATAAAGTGAAATAACATATTTATGCGAACTAACGAAATGTACTACAAAAATGACCGATTTAGACACAAATTAAGGCAGTTATGCCCTCAATTCACAGATATGATGATAAATAAATAAATAACAATAGTAATAATTAATTCCAAAACGATGAAAAAATTTATGATTTTTCTGCTGATGGCATTCCTATACTTAGGAACTTGCCAGGCTCGCAGCGAAGCATTGCACTTGAATGGTGCAGATGCCAAGTTGCACAGTTGGGTCGCAAAACCGTTTTCTCCATCGTCTGATGCGAGCATGTTGGCGGCACCTGCGGGTACGCCTGTCGTGACGGTCACCCCGTTGAATCCCCAGAGCATCAGCATAAGCGGAGCACATAGTTCTGTTGTCTTCGCAGCAGCTTTCGATGCCAATGGTTCAACGGAAGTCTTGTCATCTTACAGATGGCTCGTGAACGGAGCGTCGGTAGGCGTGACCGAACCAACATTTACATTCATGGGTTATTCCGCAGGTCAATATTCTGTTTCCTGCGAAATTACAACGACAGAACCGATGGGAGTCACCCACGTCCGCCAATCAAACAGTGTGGTTGTTACAGTGGCTTCCAATATGATTGTCTATGTTGAAGGCCCGGAACATTCATGTCCCCAAGGAGTTGTAACATTTACGGCTCAACATGAAAGCAACATCGATTGTGCATACCAATGGAGAAGGGATGGTCAATACATCGTAGGTGCCACAGGTCGTTCCTACTCATTCCGTGTTGACCAACTCCCGCTCGACAAGAAATTGGATTACCAATTCGATGTGCAAATCACCCGCAATGGATGCGAGGCAGACTTCTCACCTGTCCATTATTTCACAGTATCTCCAATGCCCGTCACGACTGTTGACGTGCCCCTCTTCTGCGTGGGCGCAGCAACCGTTGTGGCTACTGCTAATTCCTATACTTCAGGTTCTGAACAGCCATTCAAATGGAAATGGGTTAAAGAAGGAACGACTGACACCGTTATTACTTACGTGAATTATCTCACCATCAATAATCCAGTTTCCGGTGATGTTTACAAGGTGATTCCTGCTTATCAAAACAGTGCTTGCAATCCTGAGGCAACAACATTTACACTTACGGATTACATCAACTCCGGCATCAATCCTATTCTTGAAAATGCACTCACGCTCGGCAGTTCTTCCGATAAGGTTTGCCTTGATGGAATGGTTGCCCTTAACCTTACAGACCTTAATGCAGGCAATAATGCTTTAGGGAATGTCACTTACACTTGGAAAATGAATGGTCAGGTTGTCTCTGGCGTAAACGGGAATGAATATCGCGTTTCATTGCCGAGCAGCGGTGTCTATACTTTCCAAGTTGATGCTTCTTATGAAAATTATCCTTGCGGAATCGCTTCCTCAAATATTAAAACTGTCACTGTTGACACTGTCCCGATGCAAGTGGCTATCTCTGGCGAGAATATGCTTTGCCAGAATGCTGACGGAACATACAGTTCAACTACTTTGACGGCTGTCGTCACACCCTCTACCGCCAATACCTATTCTTATAAATGGACGGACGATGCTGATTTCGGCGCAGCCAACACAAAAGAGTTCAATACACCCGGCGTAAAAACAGTTATCGTCAAATCTGAAACCGGATGCGAAGCTATGGCAGACTTTACCGTTAATGCTTTCGGGTCAGATCTTCAGATCACTCCGCTTACCGAAACAACCGTTTGTAGTGGATCTTCCGTAACGTTGCAGGCTTCTGCTACAGGCTGGACAGGCGACGTTGCCTACGCTTGGTCTCATAGTACAGAGACAAACGCAACTGTTATCGTCACGCCGATGACAACAACAACTTATACGGTGACGGCTTCATCCAATGGCTGTACAAAGACAGCTTCCATACCGGTGACGGTATTGACGGCTCCTGCAGAAGCACCTTCATTGGTCTTGGCTTCCACTCATGTTTGCGTCGGAGATTTAGTCAACGTGTCTGTCGACAATACAGCAGCCAACCCTGGCGGCTCCTACATTTGGTATTACAATGGTGTTGAAATTTCTGGGTCAGGAGAAGACAACATAGCACATCCTGTTTCAGAAGCAGGAACACACTTTTTCACGGCTAAAGCAGTAAGTGCAGATGGTTGTGTCAACAACACTTTCGCAGACCGTGCGGATGTCGTTGCAATAGCCGTTCCTTCTGAACTCACGATTACAGGAGACCATGTCATTTGCGAAGGATTAAAGACCACATTGACAGCAAACGCTTACGGAGCAGATCACTACAAATGGAGTACAGGTGATGTTGCAGCTTCCGTTGTTGTCCCGGCCGGTGTTTACTCTGTCACGGCTTACGCAATGGCAACTGAAAATTCCTGTGCAGTTGAAACAGAGTTCACAGTTAACTCATTTGGAGTAGACATCCAGATAACCGCAGCTCCCGGCAATGTTGTTTGCAAAGGATCCTCTGTAACACTCAACGTTAATGCTCAAGGCTGGCCCGAGGGCAATGTCCATTATACATGGCACAATGTGACTGAAGGTGCTCATTCCTCTCAGATTACTGTTACACCTTCCGCTTCAGGCTATTATTACGTTACTTCCAAAGTCAATAGCACAGCTGGAGATTGTGAAAGAAAAGACTCTATATATATTACTGTAATAGACATTCCTGTCGTTGCTGACGGCACAATCACTTTTGCCGATGGCAGAGACACTATCTGCGAAGGTGCTCAGACCACTATCGAAGTCAACGTTGCAGGTGTTTCTGATTTCATTTGGTACGAAAATGGCACTCCGTTGAATGCAACATATCAGCATCTCAATTCTGTAACCGTTTCTCCTGTTGCAGGTGTTCACACGTATAACGTTCAGGTCGCAACCCCTGAAGGTTGCTGGTCGGACGTTTCAGTCACGACTCCCGTCAAGTTGGTAGTTCTTCCGAACCCGACAATCGAAATAACTGGAGATCCTTGGATTTGCAACGGCAACGATGTTCGCCTTGTCGCTATGCTGAACGACACGCTCCACACTACAGCTCAAAATGCAGATTATACTTATGAATGGCGTCTCTATGACCAGACTCTCGTCAACGGAAACAATATTGTCGATGGACAAACACACAACTTCGTCCTCCTCAACGATACACTCAAGACAACCTTGACCAATCAGGATCATGCATATATCTTTACGGTGAGTGCGACGAACAACAATGGATGTGTTGCAAACAGTCAGCCTTACAATGTTTACATCGGCTCTGACATAAATGTTGCCGTCACTCTCGATTATGACTCGGTTTGCAGAGGGGGCATTGTCACTGCTACCGCTCATCTTGGAGATTATAATATGCCTAACCTGACCTATCAATGGTATACACAGAAGGAGAGCGAAGCAATACGCACACTCGTTCCCCATGCAACTTCACGCACATTTTCCACAGCCGTTACTGAAAAGACGAAATTCTTCGTTAAAGTTACCCAAACTACTACTGAATGTACTGCTGAAGGAAATGCAGAGGTTAAACTTATACGCGACCTCCATCTCAACCTTGTCGTTTCGAACGAAAGAAATACTACAGGCGATGACTTTGCCGTCTGCAAAGGTGAAGATGTTTATGTTACAGCTACCGTCAACGGCATTGTTGATGAAAATTTAACTTATGTTTGGTTTGAGAATGGAGTCCTGATGCAGGGCATTAATGGTCCTACTTTCCACAAACAGCTCAACATTCTTGATGACGATACTACCTCTTATACCTACGCCGCTTACATCGACTTCGGTATTGAAGGATGTGAACCTTACAAGGTTTACTCCAATACTGTAAGAGTAAAACGTAATCCTATTGTTACGATTTCTGGTAACCACAACGTATGTTTTATGGCTTCCAACCCTCGACCTGGTGATGGTAATGTCCGTTTGGTTGCCTGGGTAAATGGTACTTACGATACTACTGTTACCTATACTTGGTACGAACACAATCAGGTACGTACTAGCGGTGTTTCCGGTAACATATATGACAATATCTATACAGAAAACTGGCTTCCTTCTTACGATAATCCTTACTCCTTTACTGTTGAAGTCACAGACCCCAATGGTTGTACAACGATGAGTGAACCTTTTGAAGTAAATATCTATAGTAAACCCGAGGTTAACATCACAGCTGACCAAACAACTATCTGTAAGGGTGGAGAAGTGACCCTGACGGCACATCTTGACAATTACAACGATCCTATGCTTCAATATCAGTGGTATGAAAATGGTCACGAAATCAGCAATGCTATTCCTGGGATGACTGAACCTGTTGAGACTTTTGCTCCTGTAGCCAATACCACTTATGAAGTTAAGGTTACACACCTGATGAACTATTTAAACCAGAGTTGTTTCAACATTGCTACTATAGCCATCGTTGTTAATGACGACCCCGTTGTAGATCAAATCACTACTAATCTTGTAAAAGATACAGTTTGCGAAGGCAGCGAAGTCCAATTGACTGCTCATATCAGCGGCGGCGTTCCCGGCGGCGAAGTATATACCTGGTACCGCAACGGCGAAGTCATCGAGGGTGCAGTTTCGTCTTATTATAGTGAAAGTCCTCAAGCTAACAACGGTGACTTGACCACATACATTTATGGCGTAAGTGTTCGTCAATCCGCTTCTGATTGCGAATCTGATATTCTTAACTATGCTACTATTACCGTTCTCCCGAACCCAGTTCTGGTGCTCACCACGGATCCCATCGTGTGCGACACCCTGACAG
>CAVEXN010000025.1:5783-36869 GCA_963620035.1 Oscillospiraceae bacterium
GCAGCGCAACTCGCTCTGTATCGCAAGCAGCGACACGGTGGTGGTGACTGTGAATCCTGACCCAGTTATCAGCAATGTAACCCTTTCAAACTACATCGCATGCGAAGGAGCCCAAATTCAGATTACAGCAATTCCTGAAAACTACACCCCTTCCTCTACGGATGTTTATACTTGGTACAGAAATGGAATCAGAATACCTGGAGCAACATCCCAGACCATTTATGATTCTCCTGTCACAGTTGATGGAAACACGCAGCAATTTGTTTACACCGCTGTTGTAACACTGGCTGCTGCAGGTTGTACTTCAGAACCCGTCAACGCTAATGCTTTGACCATCTACGCTAATCCGGTCGTCGCAATCTCTGGTGATCAGCAAGTTTGCGAAACTGACTATACATTCCTTATTGCAAATGTTGACACAACTGGTATGAATGTGGGTAACCTGCATTATACTTGGTACATCAACGGTGCTATTAGAGACAATATGGCTTATAACCTTGGTGACAGCAGATTCTTTGCAGAATACCTCTATCCTCAGGATGAACCTTATATCTTTACAGTTCATGTTGAAAGAGGTGATGTTGCTAACGCTTGCGGTGCAACCTCTGCTCCGTTCGAAGTCTATGTATCACCTGTTCCTGATGTAACAGTTGTCCAAGCCAACGATATACATGACATTTGCGTTGGCGGTGAAGTGACCCTTGAAGCACGTCTTGACAACTACAACACGGAAGACCTTACGTTCCAGTGGTATGAATTGAGGACCAGCACGCAAATTCTGGCTGTCGATTACCTGCCCAATGGTGGTTATGTATATGACACCATCAGTGTCACCTACAAGTACAACATCCCTGGCGCTACACTTCCGTTCCACACGGCCGCTCCTAGTCAGACCACAACATTTGGTGTGACCGTTACTCAAACGACAACTCTTTGTACTGCTACTTCAGAATACAACATCAATGTCCACGCACTGCCTGCCGCTCCTGAAGTCACTGTCAGCGATGCAATGGTCTGTGCCGCAGCCGAAGTGGATTTCACTGTTACCAACGACTACAGCGAATACGGCGTTCCTACCTACACTTGGTATCAGGACCGTTTCGTAATTCCTTCCGCAACACAGGCTACATTCCATCAGAATGCTAACGCAATGGAAGTCGGTACACATATTTACACAGTCGTTGCATCATTTGATATGCCTGGTTGTGTGTCACCTATTTCTGAAAACAACGTTGTTGATGTGATTGAGACCCCGACCGTGAATGTTTACACGACCGATCCTACATCCATCTGCGAAGGCGGTGTCATCACGTTCAATGTAGTGGCCTCCCATCCTACACAGAACCTTACGTATTCCTACGCTTGGAGAGAGCACAATGATTACATTGCTGGCGAAATCACCAACACGCTCACGATTTCTCCTGAGGCAAATACACAGAACTACATCTATACTGTAGAGGTGAGTTCACTTCCTGGCTGTACTGTCACCGCAACGACAGACAACTATCCTGTGACGGTTGTTACCGATCCTCGTATCACGCTTTCTATCGACAATTCCACTATCTGCGAAGGCGGCGAGGCTACCTTGACTGCTAACGTAGAAGGCGGCATCAGTGATGTCAACGGTATCAATCCATATACCTTCAAATGGTTCAACAATGAAACCGGACAATATGAATCATTCGACGAGACCAATGTCAACACATTGACGGTTTCTAACATGAACAATATCGGTGCAATTGATTATAAAGTTGAGGTTAGCGCTCTTACATACGGTTGTGCTAGCACATCTAATACTACTAATCTTGCAGTTGTTGCAGATCCCGTTGTCACTATTGCCGTTGCTCAAGACGCATATCAGACTGTTTGTAACGAAGGTTACTCTGTACTGGTTGCTAATGTACAAGGCGGTGTTGGCACAAATTCTTACGAATGGTATAAGGATGGTGTCGGTCATCAGTATAACAATGCTGCTTCAATTGAAACGGGTATTCTCTATACCACAGATGCCAATAATTTCGTTGTTAACGTTGAACAAACAGGTTCAGGTTGTTCCGCAACAGCTTCGTTCCAGATTAATGTTGTAGATGCATACCAAGTTGCCATCTCTGCAGTTGACAACAGAACAGACGTTTGCCAAGGCGGTACGGTTACAATGCAGGCTTCTCTTGTTAACCAACCTATCACCGGCGACCAGCCTGTCTTTACTTGGTACAAGTTTGACAACGAAATCTACGGAACCAACAACAGCATGGTTTACACTACATCTCCTTCCTTGTCGGCTGGTGAATATGAATATCATGTAGTTGTCGGCAGCGACATTCCTGGATGTTCCGCAACTTCAGGTTCTATTACAACTGCCGTCTTTGCTGATCCTGTTGTCAGAATCGTTTCCGGTATGGTTCAGAATGCAACCACTATCTGCGAGGGAGCAGACCTCACGCTCACTGCTGAAGTTGTTCCTTCTTCTGACAACGCTCCTCAACCTACCTACACTTACAGTTGGTCTAACAATGGAACTGCTGTTGCTGGCAACAATGCCTCTATCAACCCGGTTCTGACTCCAAGCGGATCAACACCGTATAGATTCTATGTAACGATTACAAGCAATGACAACACTGGTTGTAACGCCACATCTGAACAGGGTTTCGCTGTTGAAGTTGTTGCAAGACCTCAGGTGAATATCATCCCTGACCACAGCACAATCTGCGCAGGAGGCACGGTCAATCTGACTGCAAGCCACACCCTGATTGAGAATACTCAGTACAATTATCAGTGGGTTATCAATGGACAAACCATGCCTCTGTTCGCCAACACGATTTCATACGATATGAATAATGTCGGCACAATCAATGCTCAGGTTACGGTTAGTTCTTCCAACACACTCATCAACTGTACCACAGTTTCTACATTGAGCACTCCTGTTCAAGTTGTTGCTGCACCGAGCGTCACAGTTTCTGCCGCCCATGCTACTATGTGCGAGGGTGCTGCTGCCGAACTCACCAGCAACGTAACGACAGCAACAGGTGTCAACGCTCCTGTCACATATCAATGGTTACGTAATGCTACCAACATCGCAGGTGCCACAACCGGCTCATACATTGACAATGCTCTGAGCGCAGGTGCTTATTCTTATAGCCTTGCAGTTTCTCAAGGCGACGCTATCGGTTGTACGTCAGTTTCAACTCCTGTTGTCGTAAGAGTTGCAGAAAGACCTGTTGTGATGATTTCCTCCGAAGACGGTCTTGACCTCTGCCAGGGTGGAGACATCACTCTCACCGCTAACGTTACGAATGTCAATAATAATGTCTGCGGTCTGACGAATGGTCAAATCTATGGTTCTTACGACTATATTTGGACATCAGGTTCCAATACAGTAGTGACGAACAGCAACATTGCCACTCCGACGAACCAGATTACTCAAACACTGAATACCATCGGAAGTTTCGACTACAATGTTTCTGTCAAACCAGTCGGTACCATGGCTTACGGTTGCGTTGCTTCTCAGCCTTCTGCTCCTTTCACGGTTAATGTTAACGCTAGACCTACTTGGACGAACGTCAATGTTGACTCTCAGGACGGCAATATCTGCCTCGGCGAAAGAATCAACCTCTCTGCCAACATCGTTGGTGGTGTTGTTGATATGAACAACAATACTCAAGGTTACATCCAGTGGGTTGTCACCTACAACGATGATACCTCTAACGTTGCCGGCGGCTTTGGTCCTCAATCTTTCGATTATCCTTCTTCCGCAGGTACTTATGTCTATACCCCGACGTACGTTGGAAATATCTTAGGCAGCGGTTGCTCCTTTACCAATGGTCAGGAGGTTGCTACTACAGTAACTGTTCATGCTCTTCCTACAGCTGAATTTGTAAGCGGCAACGATACTACGCTCTGCACCAATGTGTCTGACGCTTCTGCAGGTCTCACGATTCATTTCACCGGAACTGCTCCGTTCACTTTCGTTGTTGAAAACCGTAATACCGGCATTTCTCACATGTATGTTTCTAATACAAATAATTATACCATCTATGTGTCACCTGCACAGACCACTCATTACACCATTACTCAGCTTGCTGACGAGTACTGCTCTAATGGTGACCTCGGTCTTGCAGCCACCACGACGGTATTTGTCAATGACATTACATTCGATGAGGAACTCTTCTTGGCAGAGTGCGGAGAAGATGTCGTAACCATCAACTTCAACATGGCTTCAGGTACTCCGGACGCAGCATTCACCGTTACTTACGAAAACGGCCAAGTTGAAACGGGATTCATCTCTAACAACACGGCTACTTTCGCTACCCCGAACGTTCCTGGCGACTATAACGCCGTCTTTAACGTAGGCGGATGCGACTATAACATAATAGTCAGAAGACCTGTCAACGACACCGACTTCTCTACAGATTCTGTACCTTTTATGATGACCAGATGGGACGACGTTGTGATTATCAACAATAATCCTGCTACCAATGGCGGACACCACTTCATCAGCTACCAATGGTACAAAAACGGTGAACTTATCCCAGGCGCTATCTACAAGAACTACCAAGAGGTCGGTGGTCTCAATGGCTACTATTCTGTCGAAGTAGTTTCTCAAGACGAAGCAACTGGCGAAACGGTTACCTATCGTACTTGTGAACAGTTCTTTGCCGGCAACTCAGCAATCAGAGTTTATCCTGTCCCTGCAAACATCCAGCAAGTAGTAACTGTTGAAATTCCTATGACCGCAGCGGAACTCGAAGGCGCTGTCCTTGATATCTACGATGTAACCGGTTCTCTGGTCAACCATATCTCAAAGGTTGAACCTGTCACCAAGGTATCTGGCTTCAAGGCTCAAGGCACATACTTCGGTCGCATCACTACAGCTGACAATGAAATGAAGACTGTTAAATTCATTATCGTAAAATAATTAAACCCCGGGGTTAGCGACTTCGGTCGCTAACCTCAAGGTTTTATTCAATAAATCAGCAAAAAAGAAAAAGAATATATTATGAAAAAGAATTTATTATTAACCAGTCTTATTTTCGCACTCTCCTGTTCTTTGTTTGCGCAGGAGGTTCAAACCGAAAACACGAACGGCAGTGCGAATGTTAAAAATGTCGCTACTTCTACATTCTGTCCTCATAGAATTAATCTCTACGTTGGCGGTGCTTTCACGAATAATATCTACAAACGAATTGACCTTCAACAGCGTTATTCTGTGAGCGAGCTCCTTTCTCTCCATTATGCCTATTTTTTCAATGAGCATTGGGGATTAAGTCTTGGTGCAGAACTTAACCACGTTGGTGCAAAGGCTTTGTTCTCTGCTAATGGTCACTATTCACACGTCGATCCTAATTTCAATGCAGGCAATCCTTACGAGCTTTATTATGATGCGAAAGGTCTTGTTGAAAGACAGTCCATTTGGGCAATTGAAGTTCCTTTGATGGCTCAATTTGAATGGAAGTTCGATGGACGTAGCGGTATCTATGCAGGCTTGGGCGTTTATGGATACTTCCCTTTCCTTGCCAACAATAAATATACAGGAGAAGGTACTATCCACACTTGGGCTACAGAAGATGCCTACGGCCAAGATTACAATGTTGATTATAACATGGCAAACCACTTCAAAGACGGCAATTACGATGGATACAGCATTAAAACTAAACTGAGATGCTCTTTTGGTATGGAAGCTGATTTCGGCGGAATTTTCAGAATCAGTAAAGTCGCTGACGGCTATGTCGGTGCTTTCTGCAAATTCAATTTCCTCGATATTCTTCCCAAAGACACCAACAAGGTTTCAACTTTCGCAGACCAAAACGGTTCCCCGACTTTCAATGGTACGCTCGGTTCTTCAATACTGAATGATTATAATAAAGTTAATGCTGATGTCGAAGGCTTTGAAAACGTTCGCACAAAATGGGATCAACTTCAGGTAGGTCTGAAACTCGGTTTCCACATCAAGGCTTGTGCTAATCCTGTTGAGAAAAACAAACGACAGATTCAAGAGGAAATGCTTGAAGAACTCAAGAAAAAACGTAATGAGCCTATTATCATCAAACAAGAACCTCAATACATTTATATTGTTCCTGTTTGCGATCAACTCGACAATGATGACAATGGATTGACAGAACAAGACAAGAAAGCTATCCGCGAACTTCAGGATCAACTTTCCAAGACGAAAATCCTTTTCGATTTAGACAAAGACATCCCCAAAATCAACGACAGCAATGACAATATTAGTAAGTGCGTTAGAATCCTGAAAGATAATCCATCACTGACCCTTGAAGTTGAAGGATATACTTGCGATCTTGGCACGGAAGAACATAACCGAGACCTTGCTCAAAGAAGAGCCAACAAAGTTCGCGACCTCTTTGTTGAGAAAGGAGTAAACCCTGGTCAAATCCAAACTGTATCTTATACGGCAAAAGATCCTCAAAACAAACAAAACATCCAAGATCCTAGCCGTTCTGAACATCGCGCTGCAATCTTTAGAATCGTCAAAAGATAATTATTACTATTCCATTCAAAAAGAGAACCCCTTTTCAGAGGTTCTCTTTTTTTATGTTCATCATTCAATATCTTTGTTATTTTCTGTAAGTTTGCGAAATTTATACGATGATATGAAAAACCGATTGTTATTCTTGCTGTTACTTCCTTTCAACTTGTCTTGTTTGTGCGCACCATCTGACACAATCTGTCAGGAACGTTCTTTGCAGTTTGTGAAGAATTGCGGTCAATGGAATGATAATGTATTATACAACACCCCCCTTGTTAATGGCGCCATTTTTTTCGAACCGACTTGCTTGACTTTCCATTTCTTTGAAGCCCCTTTTCTTCAACATCATACATCCCCAAAACATCTGACCAAAGACGACTATCTTGTTCGATTATCCTCCTATAAAGTCACTTTTCTTTCATCCAATCCTGATGTCCAAGTCTATCCATACAAACCATACCCCTTTTATTACAATTTCTTTAATGGCAAGCATCCTGAAAAGTGGGCAGGGCGTGTCCCCATATTCTCTGAAATCCGATATGACAATATTTATAACGGCATCAATTTGCATCTTACGCAACAGAACGGACATCTCAAGTATGAGTTCGAACTTGAACCTTATGCCAACCCCAATCAGATAGCCATGCATTACCAAGGTGTCAAGTCCATTTTTTTGAATCGTGAGATGTTATATGTCCAAACATCATTAGGCAATGTTGTCGAGATGCCTCCCTTAGCTTATCAATTATCCGACATAAGCGATACAACATTTATAAGATGCCGCTATGTGCTTTCTGACAATACGATTACCTTTGAGGTTTCCGGTTATGACCCATCTTTGCCCTTGATTATTGATCCAGTGGTTGTCTTCTCATCGTTTTCCGGTTCTGCCGCTGACAATTGGGGCTATACTTCAACATTCGATTCTCATGGAAACCTCTATGGCGGCGGCATTACTTTCGGTGTCGGTTATCCCACTACAATCGGAGCCTACCAAGAAGATTATTGTGCAGGTCCAAGTGCTCTTTATACCGATGTGACCATCTCAAAGTTTGATGCTACTGGTTCATCATTGCTTTATGCAACCTATCTGGGCGGTTCAAGACTCGATATCCCGCACAGCCTTGTAGTCAGCGACAACAACGAGCTTTATGTGATGGGTACCACAGGATCCGATGATTTCCCTGTGACCTCCAATGCATTCGACACGGTTTTCAATGGCGGTGTTAACGTCACGCTTTCTACAAGCCTTCCGTTTATTTACGGGTCAGATATTTTTGTCTCCAGATTCAGCGAGGATGGTTCACAGTTGCTTTCCTCCACTTTCGTTGGAGGTTCGGCTAATGATGGACTCAATGTTTCTTCTTTTTTGAGGAAGAATTACGCCGATGAGAACAGGGGAGAAATAATTTTGGATGACAATAACAATGTGTTTGTCGTTTCTTCCACGTCGTCAGCGGATTTTCCTGTGACGGCTCAATCTGTAAATCCATTATACAATGGGATGCAGGATGCGTGCTTGTTCAAAATGAACTACAATTTAACTCAAATGATTTGGTCAACATTTCTTGGCGGAAATCAGGATGATGCAGGATACAGCATATCGGTGGCTTCCGACAATAGTGTGTATGTGTGTGGTGGTACAACGTCTTCAGATCTGCCTGTCGCCCCCGGTGCTTATCAGACGCAATTGGCAGGAAATGCGGACGGATTTGTGGCACATATTTCAGAAAACGGAAATGTTCTCAACAATTGCACATATCTTGGGAAATCCGGGTACGACCAATGCTTTTTAGTGAAAACGGACAAGTTTGACAATCCTCACCTCTTTGGGCAGACCGACGCCATGGGCAACGAATGGATCCAAAATGTGTCATATTATGTTCAGAGCGGCGGTCAGTTTTTGGTCAAGATGTCGCCAGACTTAGACAGCGTAGTGTGGATGACGGCTTTCGGCACAGGCAATGGCGGTCCCGACATTTCGCCGACTGCGCTGATGGTTGATTATTGCCGCAACATTTACATGTCAGGATGGGGCAGCCAAGAGCTAAACGGCTTCGGAGGCACAAGCGGACTTCCTGTTACGGGAGATGCATTCCAGTCCTATACTGACGGTCAAGATTTTTATTTCATTTGTATTAGCGACGATGCTTCTGAACTCAGATATGGGAGTTTTTTTGGTGGCACAACATTGCGCAGCTCTCGTGAACATGTGGACGGCGGCACCAGCCGGTTTGACCGCAAGGGGCGTATTTACCAAGCGGTATGTGCCGGATGTGGCGGAACGGACGACTTTCCTACCACAAACGGGGCATGGTCGCAAACCAACGGCAGCAGCAACTGTAACCTTGGGGTCATCAAGATGGACTTTGCGCTTCCGGAAGTGGTGGCGGACTTTTCTTCCCCACGTACGGTCTGTTATCCCGACAGCGTCCATTTTGTCAACAATTCGCAGATAATCAGTTTCGGAAGCCAGTATTTCTGGGATTTCGGGGATGGCAGTAGTTCTACCTCAGAATCTCCCGTACACTGTTACCAGACGTCTGGAGTATATCAGGCGACTCTTGTGGTCAGGGATGCCGGCAGTTGCAACTTTTCCGACACGCTCACAAAGTCGATATTGGTACTTACGAACAATCAGGCAACATTGCCCGAACTTTCCATCTGCGCCGGCGAATTTGTCCAGGTCGGGTTGCCGCCTTTCGCAAGTACTGATTTCGAGTGGCAGCCAAATCCCGACATCGCCGACGTGCATGTTTCAAATCCCATCGTGTCGCCAACCACCGATGCCGACTATTGCTTGGTCATCACTTCTGGTTCGTGTGTGGACACATTCCGTCAGCATGTTAATGTGTTCCCGATACCCGCTTTGCTGATGAACGATACGGTGGTATGTAAGGGGGATGCGGCAATGCTTTATGTCGTCCCCGTTGTGACAGGGACTCCGTTATCTGTGGAATGGTCATACAACCCTCAGTTTACCGCTGTGTTTGCACGCAACGAGTTGCAGGTCCCGGTTTCGCCAGATAATACGTCCACGTACTATGTTCGAGTCAACGACCCGCATTGCAGTGTCGAGAGGGCTGTTACAATAGGAGTTTCAGAAGTCACCATTCAACCGAATCCAGATTTTCTGATATGTTTTGAGGATGGCATTACGCTGCAAGTTCAACACGATGGCGGTCCGGGGTGCAACTACAACTGGAGTCTTGACGACGGCACCTCTTTTGAAGAAGAAACACCATACGTGTCACCTGATGCCACTACAGGATACAGCGTTACGGTGACCAGTGCGATGGGATGCAAGGCTGTGGGGCACGGCCGCATCGTAAAGCGGACGGGAACATTTCCGGAAACGTTGTCTGCCTGGTGTGAAGTATGTAGCATAAAACAACTTGACACAACGACGGTGTACGCCACTTACTATGGCGCAGACTACATCTATCAATGGACACCCTCCGACAGTGCCCTTTCGCCAAACAATTCATCTACACGGGTCTGGCCGCTTCTGGATACAGAATATATGATCTCTGTGACGGACACGTTCGGATGTACGCAGAATGCTGCTGTGAAAATAGATGTGGAGACAATCACATGTTCAGACCCATACGTGTTCATCCCGAACATTTTTTCGCCTAACGGTGACGGAGTTAACGACAAACTCTTTGTCAGAAGCGGAGTCCTCGACCGTTTTACTTTCACGGTTTATAGCCATTGGGGACAGAAGGTTTTTGAGACCAACGACTTGAATGATGGATGGGACGGCACATTTAAAGGTGAACCTTGTCAAAACGGCGTTTACGACTTTCACTTTCATGGATTCTGCATCGGTGGTGACGAACTTGAAATCAGTGGAAATGTGATGTTGATACGATAAAAAATTTTTAACGAATGTTAAAAAGTGTATTTTTGCCGACGTTTTTTTTCAGCATATCTTGATGATGGAGAAAGAAAAGAAGAATCAGGAAAAATACACCTTCAAGGCCTCTTGGAAATCCTTGAAAACGCGTTCAAAAGTCTATCAGGTTGTTGTGCATCTTTTTGCTGCCGCCGGCTTTGCCATATTGGGCGCATGGGCTTTCTATCAGTTGGGGTTCACAAAGAACCGAGGTGCTGTTGACCACAACAACCGTTACCTTGCCGACTACAAATCAATAGATGAGAATGCCGATTCCGCCGCCGTGTTTGAGGAAAATATGTGCGACTATCTCGATTTGGTGGCAATGAGCAAATTCTATCCCGTAAATGCACACCTCATTACAGATGCGGGGCGGTACAGTTCCCGTAATGACGGTATCAGCCAGATGATTTATGCGGCCAATATGTATCTCAAAGAGGACGGGAGCAACAAGCAGTATCAGAAAATGGTTGCAGAGCTGAGACAGGTTTACAACAAGTACCAGCCCTCAAATGCCACCGGAAATCTCATCCCCTGGATGAACGAACCGGCTTGGTCTGCTTTGAAGGAGGCCATAGTCAAAGACAAGGATGCCATCATGCTGGCTTCTGAGATTACAGGTGTTGAGCCGCGTCTTATTGTAGGATGTTTAGTCGGCGAACAAATTCGGCTGTTCAATTCCAAACGAGAAATGTTCAAAAAATATCTTGGTCCCGTAAAGGTGCTCTCCGTTCAGTCTCAATTCTCGTTTGGCGTGAACGGCATCAAGGACTTTACCGCGGAAAAGGTGGAAAGCAACCTTAAAGACACGGCTTCTCCGTTCTATATGGGCAAGAAATACGAACATATTCTCGACTTTAGTACGGAGGACCATACAACAGAGCGGATGAACCGCCTGATAGACTACCATCATCACCTCTATTCCTACATCTACACGGGATGTATCCTGCATCAGACGATGTTACAATGGAAGCGCGCAGGCTATGACATATCGGGTCGTCCCGACATACTCTTTACGTTGTTCAATCTGGGTTTCGCAGCCTCCAAGCCGGGACCGAACCCGCAATGCGGCGGATCGCACATCACCGTGAACGACCGGGTCTATACCTTTGGCATTATCGGAAACGATTTCTATTTTTCCGGCGAACTCGCCGAAGAATTCCCGCTGCAGGCCAAATCATTCGCAGATGAATAACAAGACAGAACTGCTGCTGCCCGCAAAGGATATAGTATGCGGAAAAACAGCCGTTTCTCATGGTGCCGATGCCGTCTATATGGGCGCACCTAAATTCGGGGCGCGAAAATCGGTGGGCAATACCTTGCAGCAGATTGATGAGATGGTGCAATATGCCCATTTGTACGGCTCGAAAGTCTATGTTACTGTCAATACGTTGGTCAGGGACTCTGAAGTCACGGAGGTTGAGCGGCTGATGCACGACTTGTACAACGCCGGTGTCGATGCCGTCATCGTACAGGACATGGGCGTCCTGAAAATGGACATTCCTCCGATTGCCCTGCATGCAAGCACCCAATGCCATAACGACAGTGTTGAACAGATACGTTTTCTGGAATGCGCCGGCTTCCGACGCGCCATCCTTGCCCGTGAAATGGATTTGGAGGACATACGGAACGTTCGGAAAAACACGAATATCGAACTTGAAACGTTTGTCCACGGTGCATTGTGCGTTTGCTATAGCGGACAATGCTACATGAGCCTCTACCTTAACGGAAGGAGCGGCAACCGGGGAGAATGTGCCCAAGTGTGCCGCCAGCGATATAGTTTGCTGGATGCCGACGGACATGTCCTGCAGCGCGACAAGCACTTGCTGTCTCTCCGCGACATGAACCGCACCCCCAGCCTCGCCCAACTGCTTAAAGCCGGCATCTGCTCTCTGAAAGTGGAGGGACGCCTGAAAGACGAACTATATGTGAAGAACATCACGGCCTTTTACCGCAAAGAGATAGATACTTTTTTAGAAGAAAACCCCAGCATAGTCAGGTCGGGAAGTGGGAAAACCCGTTTTTTCTTTGCCCCAGACCCCTCAAAGACATTCAACCGCGGCTTTACATCCTATTTTATGAAAGGCCGGAGAGAAAAAATGGCATCGTTTGATACACCTAAGGCGATGGGCGAGTATATGGGCGTCCTGAAACAAATCCGTGGCCGATTGTACTACGAGGGAGACAAGGTTGTGGCGAACGGCGACGGGCTCTGCTTTATAAACAGATCGGACGAATTGGAGGGCTTCTTTGTGAACGGAATGACAGATAACGAGATCATACCACACAAAAAAGTTTCACCGTTCAACGAAGTGCAATTGTACAGAAACCTGGACAGGACTTTTGAGAAGATACTCTCGGGAAAGACTGCGGAACGGAAGATTCCGGTCGATATGGTTTTGTCTGAAACCGACAACGGAATAGCCCTTTTAATGGAAGATGATGACGGTTTACGGGCGGAGTCTATACTTGATGTTGACATAATCCCGGCGAAACGCCCGGAAACTGCCATTCGGCAGATGAAGACAGCCTTGTCGAAGTTGGGGAATACGCCTTTTGAAATGAAAAGTCTGAAAATAGAAGTGCCCGCACTCTTTCTCCAAACATCAGCCGTTAACGGATTGCGGAATGATGCCGCAGAAAAGTTGAAAAGAAAAAGAATCGAGCATTTCCGCCCGTCAGACCGAAAACTCCAATATCGCCCCGAACAGAGGTTTACACGCATCGACTATAAGAGGAATGTTGTCAATAGATTCAGCGAGGCCGTCTATCGAGATTTTGGAGCGGCAGAAATCGAATACGGCCTTGACTTGACACGAAATTTCGGCGGAAAAGAGTTGATGGTGTGCAAGTATTGCCTCCGGTATGAACTGGACGGCTGCAGACGGAAAGGCAAAGCGGATGAAACACACAAACGCCCCTGGTATCTGACGGACGGACGTCATTGTTTCCGGCTCGATTTCGACTGCGGCAAATGCTGTATGAGAATAATAGAAGAGTCTTAAAAGCCAATAAGGGTGCAAAAAGTTTTTTTTTTGTACATTTGCAACCTAATTTTTAGACGGATGAAAAACAGTAAACGTTTCGCTATGATAGCCTTTGTACTTTTGGCTGGCATAGCAGTGAGTTGCGAGCGTTTTGACGATGCAACCATCACATTAGAGCGTGAAAATTATGTAGATTCCACCCGAATGGTGTCATACATTGCCAAAGTGACAGACAATGGAGGCTGTGCGCGCTGTCTGGAGGCAGGATATTGCTACAGCACTTTCGACACTGTACCTGCTTTCACCTGCAGATATACAACGGTGTTTCCGCTGATACAGGACTCACTGCTGGTTGACAGCGGCGGCTGCTTCTTGAACTTTGCATGGAACATGATCCTCCGGGGATCCTCGTCAGATGCAGGTCAGCCGTCCGGAAACGACACTTGCGACAACTATTATTTCAGGGCATACGTGACGACAAATGCAGGGACATTCTACAGTATGGTGGACTCCGTCTCAATCCCTAAAAAACAATAGGTAATATCATTAAAGAAATAGAACAGATAAAGATTATGAAAAGAATTCTTGCCATTAACCCTGGCGCAACCTCCACGAAAATTGCCATCTTCGACGGCAACAAGCAGATTTTCGTGAAAAACATTAAGCATACGACGGAACAACTGTCACAGTACAAGACAATAGCAGACCAATATGAGTTCCGCAAAGATGTTATCCTCTCGGAACTGAAAAACGAAAGTATAGACATTCATGCCATTGACTTGATTATTGGTCGCGGCGGTCTTGTAAAACCTTTGAAATCAGGTGTGTATAGAATCAACGACTTGATGGTGGAGCATCTAAAAGCCGGTTATAGCGGTCAGCATGCCTGTAATTTAGGCGGTCTTATAGCCAAAGATTTGGCAAAGACGATAGGGCTGTCGGATGCTTTCATAGCCGACCCTGTGGTGGTGGACGAGATGGAAGATGTGGCCAGAATCGCAGGGCATCCCGATTTCGAAAGGAAGTCGATTTTCCACGCCCTTAACCAGAAAGCCATTGCACGTATGTATGCAAAAGACAGCGGAAAGAAATATGAAGAAAGCAACTTGATTGTCTGTCATATGGGCGGCGGAGTCAGTGTTGGCGCCCATCGTCAGGGGCGTGTCATTGACGTCAATCAGGCCTTGGACGGAGAAGGTCCGTTCTCGCCCGAGCGGTCAGGCTCTCTGCCGATGAACCAGTTCCTGAAAGCTTGTTTCAGCGGAAAATATACGATGGAGGATATGCAGAAAATATTGGTAGGAAAGGGCGGCTATGTAGGCTATTTCGGCAATAACGATGCCCTCGCCGTCGAAAATGCCGCCAAAGCGGGTGACCCTAAGGCCGCCCTTCTTGAGGAGGCCTTTGCCTATCAGGTGGCCAAACAGATCGGAGAGAATGCTGTGGTGTTGAAAGGAGAGGTTGACGCCATCATCCTCACGGGAGGCATCGCCTATGGAAAGCCTGTCGTGGCGCGCATTAAACAGTACATAGAATGGATCGCGCCTGTGGCAGTTTATCCCGGCGAAGATGAAATGGCGGCCATGGCACTGAATGCCAATATGATTCTGGACGGCGAAATAGAGATCCAAGAATACGTATAGATGACAATCGCACTATATTGCCGGCAAGGTGGCGAACCGGAGTTCATCCGAACAGTGGTGGACTTTCTCGCCGGCAACGGCCATAAGGTGCTTGTTCACGGCAATTGTCCCATAGAGGACAGTCGCCGTGAATGTTTTGTTTCACACGACGACTTGCAACGGCTGATGCCCGTGGACTTTGTCGTGTCTATAGGTGGAGATGGTTCATTCATAGATGCCGCCAACTTGGTCGGCAACCTGGCCATACCGATGGTCGGCATCAACACCGGGCGTATCGGCTTCTTGTCGGGCATAAAAAAGGACAATTTCAGGACGTGTTTCCGGCGGCTGGAACAAGGGGACTACAAGATTGAGGAGCGTGCCCTGCTGCATGTGGACAGCAGCAAGCCGCTCGGTCTGTCACATTCTTTTGTATTGAACGACATCACCGTCAGGGCCACGAACGCCGAAGCCATTGATGCTATTACGGTGTGGTCCGGGAAGCAAAAAATCAACACCTATTGGGCAGATGGACTCATTGTGGCAACCCCCACGGGATCAACCGCTTACTCGATGAGCTGCGGCGGTCCGATCATACACCCGGGCTGCGACGTGCAGATACTCACCCCAATTGCATCTCACTCGCTCAGTGTACGCCCACTCGTTATCCCGTCTGCTTTGCCGCTTGAAATAGAGATCAACAGCCGTACGGGCAAATTCTCGCTGTTGCTCGATACTGAACGTATAATCGTGCCTGACCATATCCATATCCTCGTCAGCCAAGAGCATTTTCATGCACACACCGTGCTTTTCGACAATACCAGTTTCTACGACATTATCCGCGAAAAGCTCTTGTGGGGCCTCGACAAACGTAACGGGTAACCCTATTGCGGCAGGATATGCATTATTAACATATCTTTGTTTGCTTTTTGACTTGACAAATGGTCTGAACCCATATTTTTAGCGCTACTTTTGTAACTAATTAATCGGTAATTCGACCCTGTATGAGGTACGTCAAGGCTGTGACACGCATTATTTTGGTTGTCAGCATTTTGGTATTGGCAGTGTTTGCTGTTATCAAAGTGCCCAAGAGGACGTATGAAAGTATAAAGGTGACCGCTCACACGGAAAACGAAAGCGTGCTCGTGACACAGGCCGATGTCGAGAAAATGATTGAAGATAAAGGGATTGAAATCATCGGGAAGAGAATCAGGGATGTGGATCTTACAGCAGTGACGGAACTTCTGGAACAGAACCCCTATATAGCCAAAATCAACTTCGTACACTCTTCCGGCACCCGCCTTCTGATTGACTATACGCTGAGGAACATCATTTTACATGTCTATACTGCTGACAACGAGCAGTATTTTGTGGATTCGGACGGTTGTCTTCTCCCTTTTACTCCCATAATGCAGGACTACCTGATCATTGCCAACGGCAACATCAGCCAGCCCTACAAGAAAGGCGCGGCAGTGGCGAACAGTTGGAAGTCAGTGTTAGAAGTGTCTTCCAAGATTATGGCGGACGATTTCTCCCGGGCGCAGTTTCGTCAGGTCTATCTGAATGAACAAGGGCAAATAGAATTGGTGTCCACGTACGGGAACCAGATTGTGCTTTTGGGCAACGGCGACAATGTTGAGGAGAAACTCGACAACCTGAAAGTCGTATATCGCGAGGGGCTTTCACGACACGGCTACGAGACCTACACCTTGCTGGATGCGCGGTACAAGAACAGAATTATAGCACAAAGGAAATAATCACCAAGAATATAAAAAGGCTGTCTTATGGATAATAAAAATGCGGATTTTGCTGAAAACAACGGTTTGGTTGTCGGACTTGATGTCGGAACGACGAAAATTGTCACCGTGATCGGTTACCTCAATGATATGGGTGAGGTGGACGTGGTCGGATACGGGCAAAGCGAGTCAAAGGGCGTTGAGTACGGCGAAATCCAGAATATTGTCAAGACAACCGAGGGCATTGAGTTGTCAAAGCAGGTGGCCGAACAGCGTTCCAATCAGTTGGTCACCCAGGTATATGTCGGTGTGGCAGGTCATCATGTGAGGACCAGCACATACCGCCACGTCCTCTATCGCCATGAAGAAGACAAACAGAAAATGCCGATAGCCCAAGAGGAGATAGACAAGCTTAAAGACGACGTGGCCAAGGTCTCTCAAGACCCGGGCATCGAAATCATAGATGTCATTCCGCAGAGCTATACGATAAACAGGGTTCGTGAAACCTTTGACCCGGTCGGCGAACTTGGTTATGAGGTGATCGGCAATTACCAGCTGATAACCGGCAACGAGCGTGAGATAGAGAAGATCATACAGTGTGCCCAGGGAGCCGGCGTGACACCCAAGGAAATCGTGCTGGAACCGATCGCTTCCGGCATCGCCTGCCTGAGCGAAGAGGAGAAAAAACAGGGATGCGTGCTGGTGGACATCGGCGGCGGCACCACAGATATGGTCATCTTCATTGACGGCCATCCCGTGTTCACTAAAGTCATACCCATTGGCGGCAACATCATCACAAAAGACATTGCCCAGGTGTGCAAGATACCGGAAGCCACCGCCGAGAAAATAAAAATCGACCACGGCACCTGTATCATAGAAAAAAACAGCGGCAAAACCATAACGATTCCGAAAGCATTCGGCTCCCCGGTGCAGATAAGCGAATACAGTGTGGCTCAGATTATCAATTGCCGCGTACAACGCGAAATCATCGATGTCGTGAAGGCTGAGATAGAACGGTCAGGCTATGCGAATCGTCTGAATGCCGGCATCGTGCTTACCGGCGGCGGATCCAACCTCCGCCATCTGCGTGAACTCTTTGAGTTCAACACCCAATTGCCGACAAGAATAGGCATTCCTGACAATAAGTTTGCCCGCAACATCCCGTCAGAATTAAGACAGCCGATGTATGCCACCGCGCTCGGGCTGCTCAAATACGGCATAGACGTGGAATTGAAAGAGGGGCTGTCAGGACATGAAGAGCAAGAAACGGCACGCAAGGAGAGCAAGTTCAAAAGAAAGAAGAAAACGGAAGCCTCCGCTTCAAGCAACGGGTCGAACGAGAGCGGTGCGTTCAACAATTTCCGACAGTGGGTGAAGAATTTGTTGGAAAAGGTATCATAATCAGCAGAAATAAAACAACCAAGCGTATGACAGATAAAATCAATTTTACCCCGGATTACGGCGAGAAGGCCACCCCTTCTTCTACCATAAAGGTAATCGGCATTGGCGGAGGCGGCAGCAATGCCGTGAAGCACATGTACAGCGAAGGCATCGTAGGTGTGGATTTCCTGATCTGCAACACCGACCGCGGACACCTTGAGAAAACACCCGTGCCCGACAAATTGCTGCTCGGGCCAGGCCTGGGTGCCGGAGCCAAACCTGAAGTGGCACGCCAATATGCACTGGAAAGCAAAGATAAAATTCAGGAGTTTATAGGCAAGGACACAAAGATGCTGTTCATCACGGCCGGAATGGGAAAAGGCACCGGCACTGGCGCATCTCCGGTGGTGGCTGAAATAGCCCACGATATGGGCATACTTACTGTCGGCGTGGTTACAACCCCTTTCAGATTCGAAGGCAAACCACGTATCAGACAGGCGGAAGAGGGCATCGCCGAACTGTCCAAACATGTCGACTCGCTCATTACAATCAAGAATGAAAATGTAATGAAGTTCTACCGCGACGATGATGTTGACGCCGCCTACGGATATGCCGATGATGTGCTCAAAAACGCTGTCAAATGCATCGCTGAACTCATTACGGTGGATTCTATCCAGAATGTGGACTTCCACGACATCGAGTCCATAATGAAAGACAGCCATAAGGCTATGCTCGGTTTGGCCGAGGCCAGCGGCGAGAACAGGGTGGAAAAGGTGGTCGAAGAAGCTTTGAACTGCCCGCTGCTTGACGTGAATCAGATAACCGGCGCCAAGAATTTCCTTTTCTTTGTCAGTTATGGTCCCGCCAAAAAACTGAAAATCTCAGAACTTCAAGATTTGACAGACAAATTCGATGCCCTTAAAACCGAAGACACCGAGGTCATCTACGGACGCAGTATGGACGAAAGCCTCGGCGAATCCATCAGACTCTCCGTCATCGTCACCAATTTCAATACAGAAGCCCAAGAAACTGTCATAGAGAAGGAAAAAAATGTTATCATAACCAACGAGGTCAAACAAACGGAGAATAAGCAAGACCCGGTAATCCTGAACGATCTCAATACCATCCCGGGGGCTGCGGTGGAGTGGTCAAGAAAGGACAGACCATACGATCCGGTTCAGAATCCGGCGGTGGCTGCAGGCCCAAGCAGAATTGATGACGATGTCATTTTCGACATCAAATTCGGGAAGAAAGAGGACTTTTCCACGCCGGCAATCAACCGCTACGGCATGAAAGAGTATTCTGTTCAGACAGAAACCGCAACCCATAACCCCCACCCTTTGTATGAGGAAATGGCCTACGACAAACGCGAGCTTTTTTCCGATTTGGCCGATTGACCCTAACAGCAGAATTTAAAGAATAACCGATTATTTTGCAAAAGAAGGCGGGCGCTGCAGTTATGCAGCCCCGCTTTCTTGCATTCCATCAGAAGAATTTTTTTCACAACAACGGAGGATAGACTTTTCCCCGTATCTTTGCGCCTGATTAAACCGACGAGAACCATAAAATACAAACGTTATGATGAATTTACTTCTGACATTGTTTTCCCTAAATTTTATTGTTATGCCCAATTTGATAACCGTTGGCAACGAATTGATCCGTATCAATCCCTCCAACAACAAAATCGAGTATTCTACCAACCAAGGCCGCAGTTGGAGTTCGCGCTATACAGGCTCTTCATGCGGCCAGTTTGTAGATTTGCTGCTGTATGGCACCGAAATCATTGCCGTTACAGATAAAGGTGTCTATTACAGTTCCAACCAAGGACGCAGTTGGAGTTCGCGCTATACCGGCTCTTCATGCGGCGCTTTCATAAGTTTGGCCGATGGCGGCAGAGAACTGCTGGCTCAAACCAGCAAGGGGCTCTATTATTCTACCAATGCCGGCCGGTCGTGGAGCCGGCGCCACTGATTGCCGTCTTTGCTTCGGTTTTTCAGAACAGTGTGAACAAAACCATACGATTGGCGGAACGGACAGATCCGGTTTTTCGCCGCTTTTTCTTACTTTTGCCGCACTTAAAAGATTAGTCTGTTCGAAATGCTTAAATGGCTGTTTTTCATTGTGATGCTCTGTTTGGAATTGGCAACCGGGGTCGCCGGTCCTGCCCAATCAGGAAACGGAACGTCCGATAATAATGCCGTTTCCGAAACGGCAGGGCATGGCAGTGCCATGGAGATGAAATTCGTCATCTCTGAACAGACCCATTGCCTCCCCGACGGCAAAATCGAGTCGGGCATAACCCTTGTGAAGCGCACCTCTGAAAGGGTGACGGTGCATGTCTGCAAGAGCATTTTTTCACTGGCAAAGAAAACCTGGAAAGTGTCTGCCCATGCGGTTCCCAAATCCAAGGCTTTCGTTCTGAATGTCCACGCACTTTGCAATTCCGAGAATTACATATTTTTCCTTCATAGGATCATATCCTGATTGTTTTCCTGATACTTGAACTTAGAGCAGGTAGCCAGGGTGTTTGTTCCGTATAATGCAGCAATGCTCTAAAAACCGGGCAGGGGAGATGTGTCCCTATTGCCCGCAAACAATATTACAATAACAATCCACTAAATAAAAGAAATATGTTTTATTTGATGATAATCGTGTTCATTTTGGGCTATTTGATGATTGCCTTGGAACACCCCTTGAAAATTAACAAGACGGCCACCGCATTGTTGTTAGGCGTCTTAATTTGGACCATCTACATTCTGGCGGGCGAGGGCATCTACGACCCCGCCAACTTCCATTCCGGTTTCGACAGTTTCAAACTCGAGCATCCCGACTTGCAGCACCCGTTTGTTGAATATGTGGCAGGCTCTGAAATGTTGGCACACTTAGGCGACATCTCCGAGATTCTCTTTTTCCTGATAGGCGCCATGACTATCGTTGAGGTGGTGGATCAACATCAGGGTTTCACCATCATCACCGATCATATCACTACGAGAGACAAGGTGAAACTCTTGTGGATTCTCGGCTTCATCACGTTCTTCCTTTCTGCCGTGCTTGACAATTTGACCACTACGCTGGTGATGATTGCGCTGCTGCGGAAGTTGATTTACGACCGAAAAGAGCGCTGGTTCTTTGCCGGCATCATCGTGATTGCCGCTAATGCCGGCGGTGCCTGGTCGCCAATTGGCGATGTGACCACCATTATGCTTTGGATCGGCAATTATGTGACCGCCGGGCATCTTGTCTTACACACTTTCCTGCCGAGCCTGGTATCATTGGTTATCCCGCTGTTGGCCGTTTCTTTTATGCTGAAAGGCGAATTTGAAGAGCATCCGCTGCACGGACGCACAACCGCAGGCACTCCGGTAAGGCTGCCCCGTCTGCACCGCAATCTGATGTTTTGGTTGGGCATCGGCTCGTTGCTCTTCGTCCCCGTGTTCAAGATGATGACGCACCTGAAGCCATACGTAGGGGTGATGCTCGGCTTGAGCGTAGTTTGGATTGCCAACGACTTGCTCTATCGCCGTAGCGGCGACAAACACACCAAATACAGGGTGGCACAGATCATCTCACGTATCGATATGTCCAGCATCCTCTTCTTCTTGGGCATTTTGCTGGCTGTGGCCGGCTTGCAGTCGGCAGGACAGCTTTCGATGCTGTCAGGCGGCCTCGACAAGGCTTTCGGCGACAATTACAATGCCATCAACGTGGTTATAGGTCTGCTGTCATCTGTAATCGACAATGTGCCGCTCGTGGCAGGCGCTATCGGCATGTATGGCTTCGAGACCAACCATATATTCTGGACGTTTCTGGCTTACTGTGCGGGCACGGGCGGAAGTATCCTGATTATAGGTTCAGCTGCCGGGGTCGCCGCAATGGGAATGGAGAAAATAGATTTCATCTGGTATCTGAAAAAAATAACGCCCCTGGCACTGATTGGATACCTTGCCGGCGCCGGCACTTTTATCCTGATGGACAACCTGCTGTTCTGACAGGAAAACGGAAAACTGAAAAAGGGGAACGGAAAACGGGATTGAAGACTTAAGATTTAATGAGGGATTAGGAATATGCGTGACTCCTCTAAAATCTAAAGTCTAAAATCTAATTCTTTTCGTTCCCCTTTTTTTTTTGTACTGTATTCAGTAACAGGTGTGTTATTATTGCATCCATATCAACAAAATGAAATCTATTATGAAAACGAATCAAAAAACAAACGAGAAATCCGGCAACAAGAGCAAAGGCTGCAAGTACAGCGGCAGCGACAAAGAACACAAGGTGGCATGGAGTTGGGATGACAGTGGCGGCAGTTGGCTTTTTGATGATTTGGGCTGCTGTGTGTGTGCCCCTTACGGCGATATTCCAGACAGCAGGAACTACAACTGCGTTCTCCGCCTCGTGTTTGCCGAATGTAAACGGAGACGTTAGACTATTTGTCTAACGCACGAGCCCAGGGCTGACTTAAGACTTAGGATGAGTCGATGATGCGTAACGCCTCTAAAATCCAAATTCTAAAATCTAAACTCTGTTTCGTGCGGTAGCCGATAAGTTGAACTTATCATATCCATAAGACTGACCTGTCTGAGTCTTTACTGAATGATATTTGTGACATCAATTCTTATTCTTAACCGTCAGAAATGGCGAAAGGGGTCTTCGTTCGCGGTTTATTTTGCCACGCAATTGGCAAAACAAAAGGGCGAAACTCCTTGCGGAGTTTCGCCCTTTTTCTTATCATCGAAAATTTGAACTAATTACATTCTGAATGTTACAGGCACTTGGAAGAAGCAGCGTACGGGCTTGCCCATATTCTTGCCGGGTTTCCATTTCGGCATTGCCATAATGCCTCGCACGGCCTCTTTGTCGCAGTCGGGGTACAAGGGCACTTTCACCTTTGCGTTGCTTACGCGTCCGTCGCGCTCTACCACAAACTCTACCAATACGGTGCCGGTGATGCCGTTGTTACGGGCCACTTCAGGATACTGGATCTCTTTTCCGAGGAATGAGTAGAGTGCTTCAGAACCGCCGGGAAACTCCGGCATATCTTCCGTAAAATAGACGGGGGGCGTATCATCTGCGGCCTCTTCAATGACTTCAACAACATCATCTTCTATTTCAGGGATGACATCATCTTCGAAGATATCCTGACCGAAATCCAGATCGGTGTTGACTTTGATGTTGTCTTCTACAATGTTGAGCACGACAGCCTGCTGCTGGTGTACGGGCTCTGGCGGCGGCGGGGGCGTCTGGTCGGTTGCAATGACATCCTCGTCTTTCACTTCAATGAACTCATCTTCTTCCATAGTAAAGGCCGGGGCTTTATCCTCGCTTGCAAACAGTTCAAATCCAGCATAAACCAAAGCCAATACAACGATGAATCCAATCAGGAGGAACATTGTTCTCTTGTTCTCCAGATTCCCTTTGTCGTTTTTCTTTGTAATCATAATCTTATGACTTTTTAAGGTTTCAAATTATATAAGTTCAAGGACGGCAAAAGTAATATTTTTCTCTGTTCACAGCAATTTGCCAACGATTTTTTTTTGAAAAGTTTTAAACAACATAAACCGCTCCTCCACAACTGTTTCGGTCGGCTCCCGTGACGCTTTTGAGGCAGTTTTCCTTCCCTTTCAGCCGTAACATTCCGAGAAAAGCAAATACCAGCGCCTCTTTGTAGTCGATGGTCAGCGCATCGGGTACAATTACTTGTCCGCCCCAGGTCTCTTTCAGGCGTTCGAGGAGGAAAGTGTTGTGTGCGCCGCCCCCGGTTGCCAGCATTGTAGTAGAGGAGCGTGGCACGGCATCGGCTATTTGTCTTGCAATGTGTTCCACGACAGTTCTGAGGCAGTCTTGAACGGAATGTTTTTTCAGGAAGTGGCGCAATATGGGGCTGAAGCAGGCTTCAAACCACTCTTTGCCCAATGATTTTGGCGGAGGCAGCTTGTAATAGTCGAGTTTGTCGAGTTCATGGCACAATTCGGGTATCATCTGGCCGGTGCGAGCGGTCTCGCCGTTGCGGTCAAACGGCTGTCCGAGCATTTCAGCCAGCATGTTCAGTGCCATATTGCAGGCGGTTATGTCGAATGCGTGCCGCTGCCCGCTGCTGCGGTAGGAGACGTTGGAGATTCCGCCCAGATTGAGGCAGGCGTCGTATTGTCCAAACAGCAGTTCGTCGCCGATGGGCACAAGCGGAGCCCCTTGCCCGCCCAGAGCTACGTCACCGGTTCGGAAGTCGCAAACAGTGGTGATTCCCGTAAGGGCGGCGATGACTGCGCCGCTGCCGATTTGGGTGGTGAGACCGGCGGATGGGTCGTGGAATATGGTGTGCCCGTGCGAGGCTATGAAGTCGGGCTTGTCGCCGTTTTCGGTCCACAGGTTGATGTGCCGTGCCATCAGTTGTCCTAATGCGATGTCTAAACGTGCATAATCTATGGCTGCAAGTTCCGGGGCGTTGGCGAGTCTTTTGCGGAAGTCGGGCGCATAAGGCACGGTGCAGGCGCATATGATGCGGTATTCAAGATGTCTTCCTTGGCTGCGGAAAGTACACAGCGCCATGTCTATGCCGTCAAGGGAGGTGCCCGACATGATGCCGAGCCCGGTGCAGGTGTTCGGGGCTGTCATGGCAGAATGGCGGACAATTGGTCAAGGTGCATGGCATTGGAACCCTTTACGAGAATCAGGGTGTCGCTCAAGGGTTGCTCTGCCAAGGCATGGTTGAGGATTCCCACATCGGCATAGCAGCGGTGGGGGTGTTGTCCGCAGAATTCGGGTCCCACAAAAACGGTGGGGATACCAAGTTGCTGGCAGAGTGCGACGATGCGGCGGTGTTCTTCTCCGCTGATGGCGCCCAACTCCCGCATGTCGCCGAGGATGGCCATTTTGCGTGGATGGTTGATGGCGGCAAGGTTGCGGAGTGCGGCCTCCATGCTGGTAGGGTTGGCGTTGTAATAGTCGGCAATGATGGTGTTGCCCTTGTGCCTGATGACCTGCGAGCGGTGGTTGGTCGGCGTGTATTGACCTATGGCACGTGCTGTCTCTGCCGGCGACACGCCGAAATGGCGACCTACAGCGGCGGCGGCCAAGATGTTGTCGAGGTTGTATCCGCCCGTGAGACGGGTGTTTACCAGCGTGCCGCCAATGGCGACGCTGAGGTAGGGTGACAGGACCGCGATGCGGTTCGATGCGTCTTCGGCATAATAGTCGGTCTTGCTGTAGTGCAGGTCAGCACACAGTGTAGCATCATTCTTGTTGACGAACAAGGTGCCGCCGTCTGCTATGACAGACTCGTAGAGCGCTTTTTTTGTGTGTATGATTTCTGACATGGAACCGAAGCCTTCGATGTGGGCCTTTCCGATGTTGGTGATGAGTCCGAAGCCGGGGCGGGCAATGCGGCACAATGCGGCAATCTCTCCGGGATGGTTCGCTCCCATCTCTATGATGGCGATTTCATCGTCGGGCTTGATGGCAAGCAGTGTGAGCGGCACGCCGATGTGGTTGTTGAGGTTGCCCTGCGTGAAAGCGGTTCTGAAACGTTGGTTCAGCACTGCGGCCGTCAGCTCTTTAGTCGTGGTTTTGCCGTTGGTGCCGGTGATGCCGATGACGGGAATGGAGAGCCTTTGCCGGTGAAAGGTCCCTAACTGCTGGAGCGTGTCGAGTGCGTCGTTCACGACGATGCAATGCGGCTCTGCCGAAAGCGATTCGTCTTCGGTGACAACGTAGGCTGCCCCCTGCTCAAGCGCGTCGGTGGCGAAACGGTTGCCGTCAAAGTTCGCGCCTTTCAGACAAATGAACAGAGAGTCGGGTATGATGTTCCTCGTGTCTGTGCATATTCGGGGATGGCTTAGGTAAAATCCATAGATTTCATCGATGTTCAGGTTTCTCATGACGCTGAATGTTCCACCGTTGTTGATGCGGCGGTTTGGGTTAATATATGAACGGGAATATACGTTTCAGTTTGCGGGTCTCCATTTCAGGACCGAACTCTTTGCGGTATCTTTTGTAGATGGAGTTGGCACGGGGAACGAGGTTGGCGAAGGTCCAGATGAAGAATACCAGTCCGGACAGTGACCAGGTGAGGATGGCGAAGCCAAGCCATTCGAGCAGTTCTCCCAGATAGTTGGCGCTGGTCACATAGTTGAACATGAAGCCCGAGGGAAGGTAGTGGTTGGTGTCGTCGTCGCTCTTGCGGAGGTGGCGGATGATATAGTCGGAGCGGAGGTTGATGTAGAAGCCGCCGAAAAAGAGGATGACGCCTATGATGAACTGCGGCGACCAAAGCCAAGCCGTGTCTGTGTAGGAGAGACCAAAGACATGGTAGTTGCATTTGAAAGACTCGAAAAATATCCAGTATCCTTGCATCATGGCGTTGAGAATGTTGAAAGCGATGCCCATAAACATCACTGCCAGCGACATTTTGCTCTTCTTGCCTTTCATAATCCAGGGGAAGATGAGGGAACGCTGGAAGTAGTGTATCTCAAAGATGAGCAAGAATACCATTGGTACGAGGCTGAAGCGGTGCGGAGAGGCGAGCCACAGGATGATCATGGCGATGAATATGGGGAACTCCATCAGAAACCACGCCAATTTGTTGTTGATGGCTTTGCCCCACTTGCTGGAGGTGAACGCTCCGTAGCCGGCTGTGACGAAATAGAGTGCTACGAACACGACGGCGGCAAGGCCAATCATGACGTACAGGTAAATATGAAATGCTGAAGTGAAAAATTCCGGGGTCATAACGAGAGTCGGTTTTGGTTATTGGATAGAGATGTTCATCGGCATGCGGGCCTGAATCCCTTCTTGCGAGAGTATCTGGTCGATGCCCTCGTATGTGAAATAGAGTTTCCCGAGTTTTTCTTTCAGGGCTGCGGTCACCTCGTCGTCGTTGCTGCTGAACAGTTGTGAGTACCACGACTTCTGTTTCGGATAGGCAACGGTGGTGTAGTCGGTTATTCCTGCCAGTTGGGCTGCTTTGGCGATGGCGTCGTCCAAAGAGCCTAAACTGTCCACCAACCCAAGATCCAGTGCGTCTTTGCCCGCCCATACGCGTCCTTGCCCGATGCTGTCCACATACGTCCGGGCAAGCTCACGGCCGTCGGCGACACGACCGGTGAAAGTGGCGTAAGTCTGTTCGACGGAGCACTGCATTATCGAGATCTCTTCCTGATCTAGGGCGCGAAATCCTGTACCGTAGTCAGAATGGGCGTTCGACTTGACCCTGTCAATGGTGATGCCGAGTTTGTTCTTCAGGAAATGCTGCAAGGAGGGTATCATGCCGAAAACACCGATGGAACCGGTCAATGTGTTGGGCTGGGCGATGATATAGTCGGAGTTGCAGGCAATGTAGTATCCGCCCGAGGCGGCATAGTCACCCATTGAGGTCACGACAGTCTTGCCAGACTGCTTGATTTTTTCGATTTCCTGCCAGATGTTCTCGGAGGCGATGGCACTGCCGCCGGGAGAGTTGATGCGCAGCACGATGGCTTTCACCTTTTTGTCTTCAGCGGCTTTCCTGAGACCTTTGATGAAACTTTCGGAGTAGATACTGTTGTTGTTGTCTCCTTTGCCGTCACGGATGTTGCCCGTGGCATACACGACGGCAATTTTGTCAGAAGCCTTGCCCGACCTGTTGAAGGATCCTTTGTATGTGTTGAGCGAGACCAGTTTAAGTTTTTCTGTGCCGGTTCGCTCTTTCATCAGTTTCTCGGCATCGCCGGCATAGCCGAGCTTGTCAACAAGCCGCAGCCGCAGGGCTTCTTCCGGTATGGAACCGAGCAACTTGTCGGCTATTAGGTTGAGACTGTCGGTTGACACGTGTCGGCTCTTGGAAATGTCGGCGATGAACGTCTCCCACAACGTGTTTGCTAATACCGTCATCTGTTCGCGGTTCGCTTCGCTCATCTTGTCGAGGATGTAGGGCTCGACAGCGCTCTTGAATTGGCCATGCCGGACAATCTGCACGTCAATGTCCATCTTGTCGAGGAATCCTTTGTAAAACATCACCTGAAAGGCATATCCTTTGAATTCGAGCATTCCGGTCGGGTTAAGAATTACCTTGTCGGCCACAGAGGCGATGTAGTAGCCGTTTTGCGCATAATAGTCGCTGTAGGCGTAGATGAATTTGCCCGACTGTTTGAACGAGAGCAGGGCGTCGCGGATCTCTTTCAAGGTTGCGGGCGACCCGTATGCTGCGGCGGAATTGATGTATATACCTTTGATCTTAGGGTCGGTGGCGGCATTTTTGATGGAAGCCAGAATGTCATCGAGCCCGAGTGCGGAGGTGTAATAGCCGTTGAACTTGTCGAAAGGTGTTTCGTATGAGCGTTCGCTGACAGGCATGCCCAGGTCAACTTTCAGTATGCTGTTGTCGGATATGGTTGCGGTGTCTTGCGAGGTGGCAGAGAGTGCCACAAACATGCTGATGAACAGGATGAAATAGAGCACGGAAACGATGACCGAGGAGAGGAAGAAACCGAGCATTGAACCGAATACGACGCGCCAGAATTTACGGGTGCGGCTTTCTGGTTTGAAAGGCTTGTTTTCAGGCTGAACGTTTGGAGTATAGGTTATGTTCATAGTAAGGATTTAGGGTGATTATCTAAAGAAATGCCTGTTTTTGCTGCGGCATCCCCCTTGGAAGAAGGAGATGTACTCCAGAAAGATGTCGTTGGTGTCTTCAAGGGCGGGCAGTCCGCACCCGCAACTGATGCGGGCGAGCATCTGTGTTGTTGTGAAAGGAAGCGGGCAGTTTTCAGAGGCCCGGTTGCGGTGGGGCACACGACCGCTGTCGGTATAGGTGCCCTCCACTTCGCTGGGCAGCGAAGCGGGCAGCAGCAAGTCAAACAGGGGCTTTTGGGTTACAGTGTCGTCAATGAAGGCGGTATGCAGGACCGAGAAACGGCAGTGGCGTGCGGCTGACGTCACCTCTTCGGGGATTACACCGCCGCCGGCGTTGAACAATAGGCACGTCTCGAAATCCTTGGCGGCAAGATGCGCCGGCACGTCCACCGCCGCAGTTTGTGCGGTTCCCCCGCACATCTTTTCCATAAGTGCGGTGTTTGTGTCAGAAAAAGGAGTGCCGCCTACACATAAATGAGGCGAAATGCCCATGTCAAAGAGCCCTTGCGAGTTCAGTTCCGCTTTGATGCAGAGAAACCCTGCCGAAGGCTTGGCTTGGATGTCGAGCAGCATGCAGAGGTTCTCCAACTCAATGACACCGCGCTCGTCCAAATAACGTTCCCAAAACAGGAACACCGGAGCTTTGAAGTGTAGCAGGCGATCCGCAAAGGTTTGGATGTCTTCTTCCTGAAGTCCGTTGATACAGAGCAGCAAGTCGATGTTGTCAGTCAAAAGCCGGCTTTTGTACAGGTCATAGTCTTTGCCAAGCCCCTCTATATAGATGCCTTTGGCGAGGCCGTTTTCGATGAGGTGGCGGTTCATGCAGCGGAAGAAAGCACCGAAGTCTTTGATGTTCAGCGTTTCATGGGTGTTGAAATTGTATCGTGGCGTGGACGGGCAACTGTTCATTATGTTGAGCAGCGGTTCCTGGGCAGGCGTGTCGTCGGTGGGGTTGAGCAGGGTAAAGAAGGCATCGGAACCATACAGTTCGGCCAGCGGCACAATGTCGTTCTTGTCCCAGCAGAAAGCATTGCCGCGTCGGTAGTAGTCAAACGAGGCCAGCGCATTGGTGTTGAATCCGGCACGGGCAAGCCGTTGCAGCAGATAGAGTTCCTCGTTAGAATAATCACCCGAGGCCATGAACAGCGTGCGGTTTGCCCGTGCCTCGGACATCTGTGCTGCGACGGTTTGGAATGCCTGTTCAAAGTCTATGGCAATGTAATGGTCTCCGGACTTGTATAGCGGTTGCTGCAGACGGTACATGATTTGTCAGTCTTGGGAGGTGAGAGCCTGGAAAAGTCGTTCCATTTCGGGAACGTTGAGTTCAGAAGAGTGACGAAGTCCCATTTTGTCGGCCATCTGGGGCAGTTCCGACACTTTGGCATCGGCCACGATTTTGCCTTTGTTGATGATGATGACGTGGTCGCACATTGCCTGCACCTCTTGCATGATGTGTGTAGAGAGCAGTACGGTGCGGTCTTTGCCGTAAGTGCGAATCAGGTCGCGGATTTCTACAAGTTGGTTAGGGTCGAGGCCGGTAGTGGGCTCGTCTAAGATCAGCACTTCGGGGTCGTGGATGAGCGCTTGGGCGATGCCTACGCGTTGCTTGTAGCCACGCGAGAGGGCTCCGATCTTCTTGTGCTCTTCCGGGGCCAGTCCGGTCTTTTCTATAATGCCAGCCACCTTTGCTTCTGCATCTTTGAGGTGGTGGACACCGGCAATGAACTGCAGGAACTCACGCACATACATATCATAATAGAGCGGGTTGGCCTCCGACAGGTATCCTGTTTTCTCACGCAAGGCAAACGAATCTTTCCAGATGTCCAGCCCACACACGGTGACGTTTCCCCGGGTAGGGGGAATGAGGCATGTGATGATTTTCATCATAGTGGTCTTGCCGGCGCCGTTAGGACCAAGAAAGCCGACAATCTCCCCTTTCTTTGCTTCAAAACTAACGTTGTTCAGGGCATATTGCTTCCCGAAAACCTTGCTGACATTGTTGACGATGATAGACATTGTGCTGGCATTAATGATAAAGGCTGCAAAGATAGCATTTACTTTCAAAAGGACAAATAATGTGATGCATAGTATGATGCCATAGAAGCACCAGACGTTTAGGAATTAGGGAAGAGGGGGGGGAGGGAGGATTGCTGAAGAAAAGGGACAAACTATGTCAATGATTCTCTGATTGGCGACCCATTTTTTGTTCGGGAGATGGTACGACGGGTGTAACGTCTCTAAATTCTAAGTTCTGTATTGTGTGGTGGCAATGAAAAAGGGGAGACTTTCCAGTCTCCCCTTTTCGGTTATCCGTACAACGGCCTACCGTTTTGTGAACGGTTTCACAATGGTGCCCCTGTCGGTGAATATTCTCGCG
>CAVEXN010000026.1:0-33259 GCA_963620035.1 Oscillospiraceae bacterium
AACGGCTGCGACAGCACCGTCACCCTCCACCTCACCATCAACAACGCCTTGACCGGCGAGTTCTCCGAAACTGCCTGCGACGAGTACGTCTGGAACGGAACAACCTACGACCAGTCCGGAACCTACACCCAGACCCTCACCGCAGCTAACGGATGCGACAGTGTAGTGACCCTCGACCTAACCATCACGCAGCCCACAGACACCATCGTTTACGAAAGAGCCTGTGACACTTACACTTGGTATGGCATCATCCTCACCGAATCCGGGAAGTATACACAAACCTACACTTCGGTAACCGGTTGTGACAGCAGCGTGACCCTTAATCTCACCATTGTGCCTTCTTATATGGTTTATGATACGCTCCGGCTACGGATGACGGACCTTCCCTACTACTTTGCTCCTGCCGACACCACGATAACAACTGCACCGACCATTTTCGTTTACACGCTTCCGACCGTTGACGGCTGCGACAGCACAATAGTCACGACTGTTCTCATTACAGGTGTCAACGTGCCTGAAATAAACGAATTCGGACTCAACATCTACCCCAACCCGGCAACTGACCGCATATTCGTAGAGGGAGACAACATCGAACGTATCAGTCTGTACAGCATCACGGGGCAGTTTCTCGGGAGTCAACCAGTATCATCAAAACGGACTGAAATGGCACTGAACAACCTGGCTGAAGGCATCTACCTCATCAAGGTTCGCTTCACTGACCGCCACGAGACGACCAAGAAAATCGTTATCAGAAAAGGCGATCAGTAAATTGACAAGCAATAGCCTAAGGTTTCATCGAGCCTTTGGCTGAAAAAAATGCTCTTGTGAGTTATGCGGGGGATGTGCATCACAAATTGCACTTCCCCTGCATCAGTTTAAGGATATTGGGCAACGTGTCATGTTTGCCTTCCCGCTGCTGAGCCTCAATCATCCTTTTACGGAAATCCGTGTCTTTACACAATCTTACTGCCACAACAACTTGCTGTTCTATGTCTTCCGTGCTATAAGAAAGATTATGGTAATGGAAAAATTCGGCATTTCGTGTTTCGCATCCCGGGATCGGCGCCGTATGCACAATCGGTATCTGCTTGATCAGAGCCTCCGTGCTGGAGATACCGCCGGGTTTGGTGACCAAAACATCGCAGGCATCCATGAGTTCCGGGATTTTGTCGGTAAAGCCTATGGTAAAAACATTCGTATGGTCGGAAAATACTGTTTCCATCTGTTCCTGCAGTTCCGCATTGCGGCCGCAGACGACTGCCACCTTGTCGTGTTCATCTATTTTGGCTATCAGTTTCTCAACTATAGACATAACATTGCCGAAACCCATGCTTCCTGACATGATAAGAAACCAATTTGAGGTCATATCCTCATCCTCCATCGTCCAATTGAACTCCTTCGCCACCAAAAGGCGGGCTTCCGGCTTTTCCATTTTGGTCAAGAAACGCATATCCACGGGAATGCCCAGCGGATAAATTTTTTGCCGCGGCACGCCTTTCATCACAAATTCCTCAATCAAATGCTCATGGGGAATCACAAAACAGTCGGGCTCTATTTCATCGAGAAACGGGATACAGGTATAATCGGTCATCACAAAAATCGATTTGCAAGACAGTTTTCCGTTCCTTTTCAGGGCAGTCATCGCCTCGGCGGGGAATATATGGACACAAACCACAGTGTCAAACCCCTTTTCCTGAATATACTCAAGCAAGTTTCCGCTATAAAGTGTGTTGGCCAGATAAACCACAGACTTGACATTGATTGTGTCGCTCACCATTTCGCCGGTTTTGTAGATACGCTTGAACACTTCCGGTGTTTCAGTGCTTTTAATATAAAGGTTGGAAACCACCTTGGAAATATCCTCAGACGCCAATGAAAGCGCATCCTTGATTTCGCAGTCGATGCCATTTGCGTTAAGATAACCAAACAGGGCTTTGGCGACTGAATTATGTCCCTCCCCGGTGTTACATGTCAACAACAATACTTTCATAACGGTCAATTTTTTCCTGAAAAACAGAATAAGGCGGCAAAAATACAGTTTATCTAATGTCCTTGTTTATTGCAGTGAAAAAAAATAGCATCAGAATAACGCTCGTGCCGGATTGGCATAGAAGCACCTTTACACCAGTTTTCTAAAAAAGGCATCCTATCGTTCCAGTTATACAGCAAAAAAGAGACAAAAAGAGCATTTCCAGAACGGCAAAAAAATATTTCCAATAGCAGTCGAGTGAAACGAAAAAAGTGTATTTTTGCAGCCGTCTTAACAGACCCTCAACATGGCGGTTGTAGCTCAGTAGGTTAGAGTACCGGATTGTGGTTCCGTGGGTCGTCGGTTCGAATCCGACCTGCCGCCCAAAAAAATTTTACCATGTGGTAATTTTTAAAAGGTTAATATGAATAAAACGAAAGCCTGGACAATGTCCAGGCTTTCGTTTTATTCAATTCATCTTTTCCGGGCGCAAATTTTACGCAGCAGCATTGACGGATAGCCGTAGAACACGGCCACAATGCAGAAAAAGGCGTTCAGCAACCCGATTCTCATAAAGTCGTGGACGGGGCGGAAGAAAGAAACCCGCTTGTCTGACGGCGGATAATAAACGTGTATCGGAACTGACTTTACAGGGATGTTGCGCCATACGCAACGCACCAGCATCTCGAGTTCAGCCTCATAGCGTGTGGTCAGCAACCGCATTTTCCCCATTCTGTAGAGCGGATAACAGCGGTAGCCCGTCTGCGTGTCTGGCAAGCGAAGTCCCGTCTGCACCGCAAACCAGAAATTGGAACATCTGTTTGCGAATGTATTCTTGCTTGGCATATTATCATGGCGAAGACCGCGGCTTCCCAACACCAGTGCACCTGGGGAGGCTTCCACTTGCTCGACCATTGCAGGCAGGTCGTCGGCTTTATGTTGGCCGTCGGCATCCAGCGTGATGGCATAGCGGAAACCTTGCTCCAATGCCGCCCTGAACCCGACAGACAGAGCAACGCCTTTGCCCCGGTTGGGCTTATAGGCAATCACTTGCATGGGCAACGAAGCGTCACGCAAGACCTTGTCTGTGCCGTCTGTCGGTCCATCGCAAACCACAATGACGTTGCGACAATAAACCAGCACAGAACGGACAACTTCAACAACAGTGCCGCCGTTGTTATAGGCGGGAACAACCACGCATATTTTCAACGTATCTGTTATTTCGCGCAACTTTTCCATATGAGCTGCCTCCCGCATAGTTACTCACTCTTCAGTTTCAGAAGCATTCTTGAAAGAACCCGTTCATTTTCAGTCACTACAACCCATACATTGCAGATACCATCCGCATCTTCTTCCCACGAAAGTCCGAAAGTCACCCCGTCTCTTATTTCGGGATTGACCACCTGAAGAAATTTCACGTTTCCTGTCTCTGTCAACAGGTATGAACGCTTTTGAAGATAAGAGAACAGTTCGACTGCTATCTGCACCATACATGCCCCCGGCATAATCGGTTGTCCCGGAAAATGGGCGCCAAACAACGGATGCTGCCAATTGACGCCTACTCCGAAAGTAGCTTTCAAGTCATTGTGCGTTTCTGTAATGATATAGAACAGACTATTCTGCAACATATCGGCATCTATTTGAAAAGAGTGTCTGAAATCTGGACATTTACCTTCTTGTCGGAAAAAACAATCGTGGTGACATCACCGTTGGCTTCAGCAAGCACTATTTTGCGTGCCAGGCAGTCTTTCTTATCCAAAACAAGGGTGATTTCTTTATAGTAAAGTTTCATCCTTTTGTTGAGCGGTTTCAGTTTCACAGTCACGTCTCCACTGCCGATCTGCCGGTAATAACTGGACGAGAAGGAGGTGTTGTCTTTGAGGAACTGTCCGTTGACCGCATTGACAATCATGCTGCCCAGTTCGCCTACCATTTTATTAGGAACTGAAGTACCTTTTTTGTCCTTCAGCACCGTTTTCCCGTCGCTGAATACAATGGTCATAACCTCAGGTGTGGAATAGGCCCAACGCATCTTTGCCGGGGCTTTGTAATGGAGCGTTCCCTTTTGCACCACCTTTTCGGCAAGCATTGGCGAACTTTTCTCCTGTGTGAAAGCGGCGCTCAACGTCTTGACGTTAAGGTTTGCCTTATCTATTTCGGTTACAAGAGCCTCTTTATCTTTGCCCTTGATTTCGGTCTGCTGGCTTTTGAGTACCTGGCTGCAGCACAAAATTAAAATGATGGCTAAATATCTTTTCATCTGTAAAAAGTCTCCTTATTATTTCACAATGAAGAACACACCGACCATTACGATAGCCACGCCGAGCCAGCGCGTCAGCGGCACGGCCTCGTGAAAGACAAAACTGGCGGCAAGAAGTCCGATGACATAACTGATGGAAAGCAGCGGATAGGCGAGTCCGAACTCATAATGTTTGAGGATATACATCCAAAGCAGCATGGCAGAAAGGGCGCAAACTCCAGAAAGGAAAAACTGCCATGTAGTGAAAACCGTCTTGAAATAGGCCCAACTCCAAGAAAACGTGCCGAACAGTTCCACAGAAACCTTCAGCAGGCTTTGGGCAGCGACGAGCAGTATGGACTGCAAAACGATAAGCAGAAAAAGCATCAACATAAGGCCAATAATGTTAGCGTGTGATCTTTATTATGAAAATGGTTATGTATTAGCAAATACCGCGGCTGAATGGATTCTGTGCCCACGTCATAACGCAGGTGCGCCGGTATTTGGCGGCGGTGCAGGGCCAAAGCGCCGGCATAAACGCCAAGTGCGGAGGCGCAGAAAGACTCGCCGAAGATATGTTTGTACCACATCACGGGCACATCGGGACGGAAATGTCGGATGAATTCGAGATATATGCGGTCGTTGTCGCAGTCGCCGTTGAGACCGGCCACGACAGCGGAAACGTTTTCGGGGGCTATGCCTTCGCGTACAAGCAGACGGCAAGCGGCGGCTTGCAGTTCTGGGGGCTCAGGCGAATACAGCATCGTCATCCCGGCAATCCGGCAAAGTGCGCCCTCGCCCTGACCGGCCGAGAGCAACATAGCACACGAGACGCTGCCGGCAAGCGAGCCCTTTGCGGTTGATTCTTTCAGCTCATTGCACCTGACAGGCTGTTTTTTCCAGCAACCCAACTTATCTGACAACTCAAAATAGGCAGGGGTCATCTCGTCGTGTCCGCCCACCAGTGCGGTATGCAACTGTCCGAGTTCCATCTGAACGAGAGCGTCCAGCAAAGCACTGTCGAACGAAGTGCCGCGGTGGGCGTAGGTGCTATTATAGCCATGGCACTTCAACCTTATCGCAATCTGCGATCCTATCGTGTTGTGGGTTGACTGCATGAAGAACGTGGGCTGCAGAAAATCCTCACCGTTGTCTAACATCGCGCGGAGAAACTTTTCGGTATTGTACATACAGCCCAAACCGGTGCCGGTGATGACGGCATCGGGCATTCCGTGTTCGCCTAATGCCACCAAGGATGTGGCCGCCGCACGCTTTAGCAGTTTGCACATACGCCGCGACTCCATCGGCGAGAAAAAACCGGCATAGTCGGGGTCTTGCGACTCGTTAAATACATTCGGCAACATTTCGGGTTGCGTGAACCAGTCGTCAGACAGGGGTTTCTGGGCGGATATTTGGGCGGCGGACTGTAGATAGACCGCATTCTTGCGTTTGCGGGGGAAAGAAAGCGGGGTTGTTCCGGGCATGGAGAAAATGCAGGCTGTGTCATTGCCGCCGAATGCGAACGAATTGTTAAGTACATGACGCAGTTCCACATTTTTCTGGACTTGGTCTACGGGGCTGAATGGGAGTTCTGGCATTTTTGTGCGAAATCCGACATTTGCCGGCACAAACCGGTGCTGCAGCGCCAGCACGGCGATGACGCTCTCGATGCTGCCTGCCGCACTGGTAGTATGTCCTGTGCTTGACTTCGTAGAAGAGACTCTCGGCATGACCTTTCCGAACACGTGCATCAAGGCAGAGCCTTCGCTTAGGTCGTTGTTGGCGGTGCCGGTTCCGTGAGCGTTCACGTAATCGATGTCTGACGGTTGCAGTCCGCTCATCGCCAGCGCTTTGTTCATCGCCAGAACGGCTCCGTCGCCGTCGGGAGACGTAGCTGTCTGATGGTAAGCGTCGCAGGCGTTGGCATAGCCTGACAATTCGCAAAGCGGGGACACGTTGCGGCGTGCGGCCGACGTTGGCGTTTCGAGCACCAGGTAGGCGGCGCCCTCGCCTAAGTTGAGTCCGTTTCGGTGAGCGTCAAAAGGGCGGCAGGGTTCGCTGTCCAGTATCCTTAAGGCATTGAATCCGTTAAGGTGAAAACGGGATAGACATTCCGTTCCGCCGGCCACTGCTATGTCCACAAGACCGGCACGGATAAGGTTGGCGGCTGCCACAAGGGCATTGGCCGCCGAGGAGCAAGCCGTAGATATCGTAGTCACAAGGTCAAAGCGGGCATCTGCCCCTTGTACGATCACATCGGTGCAGGCACCGCAGTCATGCAAGGCAATACTGTTACCGTTTTCTTCTTTTTCGAAGAAATCATAATAGAATTGCTCCGTCTTCTCCATACCACCGACCGTATTGCCATTAATGAAAGCAACACGTTTGAGGTTTGTTCCTGTCAGTCGTGCTTCAGACAAAGCCTCTTGCAGCGCTATGCGTCCAAGCAGCGAAGAACGGACAATTATAGTGTCGGGTGAAACAGAAAGCAGGCGTTTCAGTTCGTCATCGTTGTACGGCACTTCGCCGACAGGCAAATCTGAATGTATTGTGCGGATATATTGCACGGGGTGCAAAGCACGCTTTGCTGCCATCAACTTCGCGATGGTCTCCGTCTTCCCTATGCCGAGAGCGGACACAATACCTGTTCCTGTCACCACAATCCGGCACATCCGTCACCCTATCTTGTTCTGTTTGCGGCTATGTAATCAGCCATCGTGCGCACCGACCGGAATATTTTCTTTCCCTCTTCCGCATTGGCGAGTTTGATACCGTAGTTTTTCTCCATCAGCACTATCAGTTCAAGGGCATCGATGGAGTCCAGTCCGAGCCCGTCGCCGAATAGCGGTGCGTTTTCGTCTATGTCTTTCGGTTTCATCCCTTCGAGATTCAGCACTTCTATTATCCCTTTTTTCAGTCCGTCAATCAGTTCTTCCATATTAAAAAATCATTAAATCAGGTTTTCTTTATTGTTATTCTTCATCAGCATTGAAAGACTCAAGCTTTTCTTATCCACCTTACAATCTCTTTCCAACTGCTTTTCTTGCCGTACATCAGGATGCCGGTTCTGTACATCTTTGCCGCGACACGGATGCAGAGGAGCAGAAACAGCACACAGATGACCATTGAAAGAAGCAGTTGCCACAGCGGCACGCCGCCCGGAAGCCGCACCATCATGGCGATCGGCGATGTCAACGGTATCATCGAAAGCCAGAATGTGAGGCTGCCGCCCGGACTCGCCGACATGTAAGGAATTATGATGATGCAAAGGAGCAGTGGCATCGTGACCGGCAGCGTATATTGTTGGGAGTCACTTTCACTGTCCACCACCGAGCCGGTAGCGGCATAGAGCGTGGCGTAAATCAGGTATCCGGCAACAAAGAAGAAGAAAAAGCAGAGGATGATCTGCGTAAAAGAGACCGGGAAATAGTTGTTAATCTGCCTGAAGAGGCTTTCCGAGGCCGGTGCGGCGACATCGGCCGCAGGTCCGACGCCCAGCAGGTCAGGAACTATGCCTTGTATCACAAAGATAAGCGCGAATGTAAGTGCCACCCAGATCAGGAACTGTGTGATCCCAACCAAGCCGATGCCGACGATCTTGCCGACAAGCAGTTCCCCGGGCTTCACCGATGATACGAGCACCTCCACGATGCGGTTGCTCTTCTCCTCCAGCACGCCACGAAGCACCTGGCTGGCAAACATCATAATGACAAAATAAATCAGAAAACCGCAGGCCATACCCATCGCGGCATTCTTCTCGGAGGCGTTTTCATACTCCTTTCCTTTGTCATCGACCAGCACATTCGTCACGCTGGCCCGTGTCAATTCCTGCATTTTCTCAAACCTTGCGGGGTCGATGTGGAGGGAGTCCTGCAAGATGCGGTTGAAGAAGACCTCGTTCATCTGGCTTTCCAATGAACTCTGCAGACCGGACGGGAGGCTGTTGTGGTAGAACAAGTTGGCTTTGAGACCCTGGCTGTTGTCGAGGATATGGAACACGCAGTCATACTTCCCTTGCGTGAACGCCTCCTCTTTCAAGGCATTGATGTCGCCCGAGCGGTAACTGTAGGTGGTTTTGTCGGTGTTCTGGAAAACGTTGAGGAAAATGGTGGTGTCGTCTATGACCAGCACGTTCGATTTCCTGTTCTCTTCGCTTGACAGCAACAGCAGCACCGGCAGCAAGATAACCGCCGCCAGCAGTACCGGCAGCAAGACAGTCAAGATGAGGAACGATTTCTTCCTGACCCTCGTAAGGTATTCTCGTGATATGATAAGGGCTATTCTATTGTTCATGTTGATTGTTGCTGTTAAAAGACTCCACCTGTTCTATGAAAATCTCGTTCATAGTAGGCAGCACCTCATGAAAAGAGGACACCGTGCCCTTGTCCATCATCAGCCGGAGCAGGTCATTGGCGGAACTGCCGGTTTGGATTTTCACGGAACAGACGAATGAATGGGGTTTTGTCCTGACATCAAGCAGTTCAAACGGGGTGCTTTCCCATTCGATTTTCCCCGAAAGGTCTTCCGCAACCTCAATATCATAGATATGTTTCTTGAAGCGGTTCTTGATGTCATAAATGTTGCCCTCTAATATCTTCCGGGCATGGTTGATGAGGGCTATTTCATCGCAGATTTCCTCGACGGATGCCATGTTATGGGTTGAGAGCACGATAGTTGTCCCCTCCGATTTCAGCCGCAATATCTCTTCTTTCAAAAGGTTGGCATTTATTGGGTCGAAGCCGCTGAAAGGTTCGTCGAGAATCAGGAACGACGGCCGGTGCAGAATCGTGATGATGAACTGCAGTTTCTGCTGCATGCCTTTAGAGAGTTCCATCACAGGACGGTGCCACCAGTCGAGGATGCCATACTGCCGGAACTTCTCCTGCAGCCGCCGGTATGCCGTAGCCTTGTCAAGTCCCTTGAGGCGGGCCAAATACATCGCCTGTTCGCCTGCCCTCATTTTTTTGTAGAGACCGCGTTCCTCGGGCAGGTAGCCGATTTCTCGCACATCGCTCTCCTGCATCGGCCGCTCTCTGAAAAACACTTCACCGGAATCGGGCAGCGTAATGCGGTTAAGGATGCGGATGAGCGTGGTCTTGCCCGCACCGTTAGGTCCCAAAAGCCCGTAAACAACACCCTCGGGCATTGTTAGCGAAACCCTGTCAAGCGCCTTTTTGTTCCCGAATGTCTTGGTGACCTCGGCCACCTCCATCATGTTCATATTGCGGGCGTTGTTGATTTTTTCTTTTTCTTCTTCTTCTTTTTCTTCTTGGCTTTGGTCGGCGTCACGTAAAACGAGGCATTGCTGTTGACCATATGCAGCAAGTCGCTGGTGGCCACAAAGGTGAAATCTTCCGGCACCGTAAGCTTTCCGCCCGAGATTTCGTGGATCTGATGAGCAATCAAAGCGTCATTCACCGAATCCCTGTTATAAGTCAAATACATCATCTTCAGATGGTTGGCTAAAGGCTGCACCAATTTTGTCCGAACCTCTTCAGGATAACCGGACACCATCTTGATGATGTTCTCCATATTGCGCCCGTAAGTCCTGAGCATAATATGGTGCTTGTTGTAGTCAGGTTTGACCACTTTGTGGCGGCGGTCGTCAGGACTCGGTTTCGGAAACGGACTGTCCACGTCCAGCATATAGCCCGACATGATGAAGAGGTGATTCCACAACTTGTGCCAATAGTCGGAAGATTCGCGTTTTGCTTTCTGGTCCGGCTCGTTCAGGTCGTTGAGTTGGTCCATCACGCGCACGATAGCCCGGGCGGTCTCATTGCGGCGCTCCCGGTCTTCAATCTTCATCGCATCCTCGATCATCTTCTGGACGTTTCGCCCATACTCCCTTATAATCAACCTGTTGCGCTTTGTATTATATTCTATCATATCCTTTTTTTTCTTTTTTTTCAAGATTTGCAAAGATAACAAATTATTTCAAGTTGTTTTTGTCCAGAAACAGGGTTTCCAGACTGTCTATGCGTCTGCGCGCTGTCTCTTCGGCTTCAATGTGTTGTATGTTCTGTTCTTGGCGGTGCCGGTTGCGGTAAAAAGCCACGACGGGCTTTGTATCCACGTTCATGCTGTAAAAGGCGGTATCAAACGGCCAGGCGCCCTCGCGCAACAAGTCAGACGGCTCGCAGTAGCCAAAGTCGAGGTAATAGTCCCACGTGGTATCAGCCTTGTTGAAAGGCTTTTGCACCAATTGTACCAAAGCAGTGTCATGGGCGAGGAAATGGCTGCATATTCCGTTCCCGTTCGTAGCGACCACCACCTTGCGTGCTTCGGGCGAAAGGCTGATGTCGTTCCTGTATATATGTTTCGTCATCTTGAGGCAAGCCTGTCTGTTGGCGGCATCGTTGCAATAAAGTTCATACTTTCCGTAGGCATTCTGTATTCCGCCCGAAATCTCGTTAAAATAAAGCGCAACCAACGGTCTGTTATAGACAATGTGGCGCACGGGCATGAAGGAGAGCAACGCAATAATGCCCAGCACCACAATGTTCGTGTATTTGTCGTCGATGCAACGCAGTGCGCACTCTATGCCGCCGGCGGCTATCAACATGAACAGCGGATAGATGCAGTAATAAATCACCCATACCGTGTCCACATTCATATAACTGGATTTCACTTTATGGATGCAATACAGGAAAGAATAGAGGAATATGAATATCGAAAACAGTTTCAGCGATTTCACCGCCGTTTTGAAAAAGATGAAAAAGAGCAGAAAACCGATCAGGATAATCGTCGGGGTGGTGACGAACATAATGGTCGATAAATAGTTCTGCGGGAAATTGTCAGGGCCGATGAGGTGACCTTTGAAAAGCTGGTTCTGTGCGACGGGGTAATTGGCCGTCAGCTGCGCGAATGCGTTTCCGGGCAGTTCCGTTGACTTGACCATAAAAAGCGTAAAGACAGAATGTACGCCATAGACGATAAACATGGTGCAAACCAGCAGAAGGCAAAGTGTTCCGAACGCCTTGAGGTACTGCTGGGTGAAAAATTTCCGTATCGGATTGTACAGCAAAAAGTTAAGCAGCGTGAAAACCATAAGGAAGTGCAACAGCACAAAGCCGGCATTATAAGAGGACAGGGCAATGAACGTGCCGGCCAGCATCTTGGCATAGCGCGAAGGATGGATTACGGGCAGTTCACGGCAGAAATAGTAAATCTGCGTGATGGTGAACACAAAACCGAAAGCAAAAGTCACATCGACCAGGTTGTTGAGCGAATAGCCGAGGAAGCGGGGCGATATGAAGAGGAAGAAAGCTGTAAAGAATGCCGCCCGCCAATTGAACACCTTGAGGATTAACACAGAGAGGTGCAGCACAATCATCCAACCTAAAAAAGCGCTCAACAGATGCCTCACCGGGAAAGCGTCGTTGATATGGAACGTACGGCAAACCGAATATACCAGCAAGTCGACATACTGCGCCTGCGTTGAGGCAAAGGGATGGTTTTTGTAAGCGTCATGGTCGCCGGTGCGTTGAAAATGGTCATAGACCTGGGCCGAATAGCTGTCTTGCGCAAGTTCGTGCGACGAGACGCCGGCGTTGATGCTCATCGAAAGCATCACCACCAGCATTAGCCCCATGCCGATCATCAACAAATATTTGAAGATGTCGTCGGTACTGCGTATTGAAAGCGAGAACTTTTTCTGACGAACGGAGTATCTGAGCCGTTGGCGCTGTTTCTTCGAGATACGGAGATTCCATATATCGTCCTCGAAGAGTTCCTGCGAATAGTTCACCCTGTCCAGCAACTGCTTGACGGAATGGTACAGGCGCTCTGCTATGTTCAGTTCTCCCTTTTTCATTGCCGGGCGTCCTGATTGAAACGACTGTGTTGGCGCAGCAAGTAAGCACGGCTGTCCGGTCCCATATTGAACAGCAAGTCAACCGCCGACAGATTGGGCACAAAGCCGAAGCGGTCATCAAAGACCTGGCTATAGGTTTCTTCAATCTTGAAAGGATACTCCTCCATGGCGATTGCTCCGGGGCGTATGGTCGTTCTGGCGTCGCCATCTTGCAGAGGCTCAAAAGAGTCCGTCAGCGCCAAAGTCTTCCGTATGCCCATCAGTTTGAGCAATGTCTGCACAAGACGCAGGTTGAAATCGAACAGGAACTCGGTCTTCTCTTCATAAAATGGCTGTAGGGCATCGCGGTAGAAGAGGAAATAGGGGCTGTTGCCGTATGCCGAAACCAGTGTGCGCCAGTGGTTTCGTTGCCAAGGAGTCTTATACTCTATTCTGACCTCGGAAACAGGCATCTTCGTCGCGCTGTGAAGTACCGGCACGGAAAGCAGCTGCACGCCATTGCCCGTCATGACACAAGCCCTGTTGCGGTAGCTTTGCTTCTGATAGTGTTCCAGCCGTTCTATCCGGGCCTCCCCGCCTGCCAACAAGGCGAGCCATTCAACGGGAGGCAGATATGCCGTTGACAAAATGGGATTGCTGTTCAAGGCCTCTGACAGCGGCACACCTATCGGGCTATAGCCATTTTCGATTTGTAAACAACACTGCCGCAGGCCATCTCCATCAGGTAGATACCGTTAGGCAAATTGCTGAAATCCATATTCACGGAGGTGCCGAGCGAAACATTTTCAGAATGGACCAGCACGCCCATCATGTTGTACACCCGGCAGATACCGGACTCTACTTCAAAGTTTCCGGTCACCACAACGCTGCCGCTGGTAGGGTTAGGGGTCACCGACATAGAACGCACGGGCAACTCCACCTCTTTGAGTTCTGCGGGCGTACCATTATAGTACATGCCTTGCAGCACCTTGGTGCCGGTATTGTCGGGGTCAAGCCATGGCTGAAGTTTGTGGCTGTTGTCCGTAGTGTTGTTATTGGTCCACGAGTATGAAATCTTGCCGTAGTTGTCGGTGCCGTCAAGATTGTCGCAAGAGCTGCTTCCGGTGCTGAGGTCGCCGATGATAAGGCCGTTGGCGTTGAAGAGCGGGGAGCCTGAAGAGCCCTGCTCAGTGACGCCCTTGGAGGGGTTAGTGTGCCAGCCTACCACCCAGTATTTGCTGGTGGTGCTGTTGCTATAGACCACCCGCGGGATGCTTATCTTCTTGAAGTCGCCGCCCGGATGATGAATCCCTGCCCCAACCGAAGAAGCGCCTGTGGCATCCCAGCCGGCAAAGACGATATTGTCGCGGAAAGACTCGCTGATGTTGCCCGTAATCTTGAACAGGAGGAAGTCGGAACTCCTGTTCAGAGAGGAAGTGCTGCCGTTATAGTTGGCATTGGCCACCACCTGGGCGCCGCTGGCGTTCTTCTTGTAATTGCCGCCCAGACCGCCGCACTCGTCTTTCTCGTACTCAAAATAAAAACGGATTGTCACGCCCGTCATGTCCGTGCCCTCAAAGCAATGGTTAGCCGTAAGCACGTATGGGGTCTTGTCTCGTCTGACATTGTTGATCATCGCACCGGAGCATAGATAAGTATAGCCGTCCGTCTGGTTCATCTTGATGCAGACCACCGACTTGATCTGGTCGCCCCAACCGTCGCCCTCGGGGCATTTGACATCCAAATGGCAATTGCCCTCGGAATCGCCGTGAGGTCCTTTCGTGCCGTTGTCGGAAGAGACGTGGAGGAAGTCGCGGTAAATGTGTGTAACCTTGGCTATTTCAATCTCACCGTGGAACATGGCGTCGGCGGGCTCATAGTATTCTATCACCAGTTCGTCGCCGATGATATCGTCGGATTCGAACATGCCGTTTGACCCCACATTGTCATTTGTATAGGTGCCGACCAGTTGCGAACGGTCGCTGCTGTAGATATGGAGCATGGCTTTCTCGGGAATGTTGAAATGGGAGAACACAACGCTCATCGTCACGGCACCGGGCGAGTGGAGAGCGAGCCGCCACAGGCGGCTGCCGTCAGAGAGTTCGTCGAGGCGGCCGCTGTTGTGGAACGTGTAGTTCACCTTGTGACCGACGCCCACCCGCAAGGGTGTGCCTTTCTTGGCGGCGGCATCCTCTTCGAGGAGAGCAACATTATCCACAGCGGGAAGGTCCACCTTGTCAATGGACAGCGAAATGTTTTTGTGCATGAAAGTGTATGGAGTCCCGACCGGACCGTCCTGTGCGGAAAGGATTGTCAATGTTCCGAACAACATCGCAAACAGCGAAAATAATCTCTTCATAATAATACAAGCATTTTAAACGGCGGCAAAAGTATAAAAAAAAATGTACCTTTGCCCGCTAAAAATCAATTGCATATATGACCGTAAGAAAAAAAGTCAAATATGAGGGCACTCCCTTTGACGGAAACATAGAAGAACTTATCATTCAAGCGCTTATAGACAAACAAGGCATTGACATCCAATGCATCAACCTCAAGAAAGTTCCGGATTCCTATTTCGACTATTTCGTCATTTGCACCGGCAACTCAAAGCCTCAGGTGGAAGCCCTGTGCGATTCCGTGCAGGAAAAGACTATGTGCGAGGCCGGGGTGAAGCCCCTGCACATTGAGGGGTTGGGGAACTGCGAATGGATCCTGCTCGACTACTTCAACGTGCTGGTACACATCTTCCAGCCCGAGGCAAGGGCATACTACAACATTGAGGCGCTCTGGAGTGATGCCGAGATTCAGAATTTTTAATCCAACCATAACCATACCCTATATATGGCTGCCCAAAACGACAAAAAGACAATAAACAGACAGGACAACCCATTGTCAGGTAATCATAATTCCAATGACGGGAAAAAAAGGAAATTTACCCTTACATATATATATATCCTTATCGGCTTGCTGCTGGTAGCTTATTGGTTCGTCTCGAGCGGCACCACCCCGGCCCGGGAGATCAACGATATGGAGTTCAACCAAATGGTTCAGAACCGTGAGATTGACCATGTGGTGTATATCAAGAAGAACGACCAGATACAGATATTCCTGAAGAAAGAGGCCCTCAACAAGAGCACGCACGAGAATGTGAGCAAAATCACAGAAGGGCCGCAGTACTACATGACCGTCACCGAGCTTCAGGTTTACAATGAGAACCTGAAAGAGGCCAAGGAGCAGGCCATTCAGAACCGGCTTGCTCAAGACAGCACCCTTACGGCATACGACATCGCCAAGGAGTACGACTTCCCCACCCGACAGGACAATGCCCGGAGTTGGGGTGTAGAGGTCATCTTCTGGCTTCTGCCCACCATCTTGATATTCGCCCTGTTCTTCTGGTCCATGCGTTCCATGCGCAACATGGGCGGCGGCGTACCCGGTGGGGGCGGCGGCATATTCAACATCGGCAAGTCCAAGGCGCAGGAGTTTGACGTGAAAAACGGGCAGTTGGTCACATTCAAGGACGTGGCCGGGCTTGAGGGCGCCAAGGAGGAGATTGAAGAGGTGGTTGACTTCCTCAAGAATCCGAACAAATACACCGTCTTGGGCGGCAAAATTCCTAAGGGCGTGTTGTTAGTGGGGCCTCCGGGCACCGGAAAGACGCTGCTGGCCAAGGCGGTGGCGGGCGAGGCAAAAGTGCCGTTCTTCTCCCTGTCGGGTTCCGACTTCGTGGAGATGTTCGTCGGCGTAGGCGCGTCGCGCGTGCGTGACCTTTTCAAGACCGCCAAGGAGAAAGCCCCTTGCATCATCTTCATCGACGAGATAGATGCCATAGGACGGGCCCGCGGCAAGAACGCGCTCTCCAACGTGAACGATGAACGCGAAAGCACGCTCAACCAACTGCTCACCGAGATGGACGGTTTCTCCACCAATGCCGGCGTCATCATCATGGCCGCCACCAACCGTGCCGACATCCTGGACCGCGCGTTGCTCCGTGCCGGACGTTTTGACCGCCAGATTGCGATCGAACTGCCCAACCTCAACGAGCGCCGGGGCATCTTTGCCGTCCACGTGCGCAACCTGAAAATCGCGGCAGATGTGGACCTCGACTTCTTCGCCAAGCAGACCCCGGGCTTCTCGGGCGCCGACATCGCCAACGTCTGCAACGAAGCGGCCCTGATTGCCGCCCGCAACAACAAGAAAGAGATCGGCAAAGAGGATTTCCTCTCGGCCGTTGACCGCATCATCGGAGGCCTTGAGCGGCGCAGCAGCGTCATCTCCCCCGAAGAGAAGAAATCCATCGCCTTCCACGAGTCGGGACATGCCTGCGTAAGCTGGATGCTGCGCTATGCCTCCCCGCTGGTCAAGGTCACCATCGTGCCGCGCGGCAAAGCGCTCGGCGCTGCCTGGTACCTGCCCGAAGAACGGCAACTGACCACCTACGACCAGATGGTTGACGAGATGACCGCCACCCTCGGCGGACGCGCAGCGGAAGACATCGTGTTCGGCACCGTCTCCACGGGCGCACTCAACGATCTGGAACGTGTCACAAAACAGGCCTACGCCATGGTGGTCTATTACGGACTGGACAAGACAATCGGCAACGTCAGCTACTACGACTCTACCGGCCAGCAGGAATACTCGCTTTCGAAACCTTACAGCGAAAAGACCGCCGAAGAAATTGACAACCGGATTCACGACCTCGTCGAGAACTGCTACGCCCGCGCCAAGAAAATCCTTTCGGAACACAAGGAACAACTGGCACAACTGGCACAACTGCTGCTCGACCGCGAAGTCATCTTCTCCGAGGATGTGGAACGCATCTTGGGCAAACGGCCGTTCCAGACCGAAACCACCCCACTCTCCCCCAAAAGCGAATAGCCATGTCAAAAAGCAAGTCTTTCGTCTCTCCTGTCCTGATGAACAAGGAAATCATTTTAGGGACTATAAAGGAAGCGCTCTCCAAGATCGGGAACACCTCCTCGGCCAAGGTGGATTTCAATGCCGGCGCCAATCCTTTCAGAACCATCAGCCAGGAGCAGCTGAAGGCCACTTTCATTGACAAATTCCGTTCTGCTGACCGCCAGGACCGCGGATTTCTTATGCCTCCTTGCACCAGCAAGGAGGCCATCAAACAACTGGTGGAACTCATTGCGCACCGCAAATACAACACGTTCCTGAACACCGTCCCCTATTTGTCCGGATTTCTCGACAAGCACAACATCACCTATACCAACTCCATCTATCCGAACCAACCTGCAGATGCCGCACTTGTATTCTCCGACATGCTCATTGCCCGCACCGGCAGCATCGGCTTCGCCCAAGAATACAACATTTACCCCTCCGTCATCGGACTTGCCCGCGACCTCATCGTATTCGCCCGTGAAAGGTGCATCTATTCCGATATCGAACAGGCATTCGAGGCAAAAAGAGCCGCAAACGAGTTCTGTGCCATGACAGAATTCATTGCGCCAACCGCCCCTGAGATAATCGACGGAAAGGCGCACTACACCCCCCGGAATCCCCGGATCATCCTAATGTTAATACAAGAAAACGTTCCCCAAGAAAATGCCCCCCAAGAGAAAGAACCTGCTTGTTAGGTCAGTCACCGGAGCTGTCTATATCGCCCTGATGATTGCAGGGGTCTTCTGCTATCCGCTGATGGCGGTTTTGATGTGCGTCTTGACCTGCCTTGCCATCCGCGAGTTTTCGGGGCTCACTTCCGGACCGGATGACCGGCTCGCATACCTGTTGCTGACCGCAGTTGCGGCCATACAATTCATTGTGCTGCTCACTTACGGCATCACCTCAAGCAACCCTCTCGCGTTCAGCGGAATGGTACGCTGGAGCATACGCTTGGTGATGCTCCAGCCGCTGCTTCTGCTGTTCACCGTAATGTTCATGTCCATAGCGGAACTGTACCGCAACCGTCCATGCCCCATTGAGCATATCGGACAAGCCCTGTTCGGGCTATGCTGGATTGTCTTTCCGCTTGGAATACTCACATTCAGTTCCCTTTTTGCAAAGCAGGTCATCCTTGCCTTTTTCCTTGTCATCTGGTGCTACGACACCTTTGCCTATCTTGGCGGCTCACTCTACGGCAAGACCAAGATGTGCAAACGCATCTCGCCCAAGAAAACCTGGGAAGGCACCGTCACCGGACTGCTTGCCGCCGTCATACTCGCCATCATACTCCCCAGCATACCCTTTTTCGGGCATCTGCACGTTGCAACAGGGAAATGGGTCGTGTTTGCCCTCATCACGGTAGTGTTAGGCACATTCGGCGACCTGTTGGAGTCGTGTTTCAAACGCCGGGCGGATGTCAAAGACAGCAGCCACATCCTTCCGGGGCATGGGGGAATCCTCGACCGTCTCGACTCTATGCTTTTCTCCGCCATCCCCGCCATCCTGTACGCCTATTTCGAAATGCTTCAATAAGATTATCAGATGAAGAAGAACACGATTGAGATCCATGGAGCAAAAGTCAACAACCTCAAAAACATCGACCTTGACATTCCAAGAAACAAATTGGTGGTCATCACGGGACTGTCCGGTTCCGGCAAATCCTCGCTGGCTTTCGACACCCTCTACGCCGAGGGGCAGCGCCGCTATGTGGAGAGCCTGAGTTCGTATGCCCGCCAGTTTATGGGCAAGATGAACAAGCCCGACGTGAAATCCATCACCGGAATACCGCCTGCCGTTGCCATCCAGCAACGTACATTGTCAAGCAACCCGCGTTCCACCGTCGGTACCGCCACGGAGATATACGATTACCTTAAACTCCTCTATGCCCACATCGGACAGACCATCTCGCCCGTTAGCGGCAAAGAGGTACACCGCGAAAACATCTCTGACATCTTCGGCTATATGGAAAGCATACCCTCCGGACGCAAAGTCTATATCCTCGCCCCGGTTTCGCTGCCCTCGGGACGCTCACTTCCGGAACAACTCGCCATACTCAAGCAACAGGGGTTCAGCCGAGTGGTTTACAACCGCAAGACCGCCGACATCGATGATTTCCTGAACGGAAAGAAAGCCACCCGGATTTCGGAAATGTTCCTCCTCATCGACCGTTTCAAGTCTGACAACTTGTCGGCCAACAAGATGCGCATCGAAGACTCGTTGCAAACGGCCTTGTCGGAGGGTAAAGGGGTTTGCGTGATACACTCTGAATCTGAAGGTTCCGTAGTGCAGAAGTCGTTCAGCAACCTCTTCTCTATGGACGGCATCGACTTTGAGGAGCCGTCTGTCAACCTGTTCAGTTTCAACAACCCCTATGGGGCATGCAAGACCTGTTCCGGCACGGGCATGATTGAGGGAATCGACCCCGACCTGGTCTTCCCAGACCGTTCGCTCTCCGTAGCCGACGGCGCAGTGGCCTGCTGGCACGGCGAGGTCTTCAGTGAATGGAAGAACTATTTCATCCGTCAGGCCTCCAGCGTGGGATTTCCCATCTACCGTGCCATCGAAGACCTCACGCAAAGCGAATACGATCTGCTCTGGTACGGCGACCCTGCCCACAAAATTGAGGGGGTCACCCAGTTTTTCAAGTTCGTGTCTTCGAACATCTACAAAATACAGTACCGTGTGCTGCAGGCCCGTTACCGTGGGCGCGAGCGCTGTCCCGACTGCCACGGAGCGCGGCTGCGCAAAGACGCACTTTACGTGAAAGTTTGCGGCAAAAGCATTGCAGACCTGCTTTCCATGCCGATGTCAGAACTCAAAGTGTTCTTTGACAATTTCAAATATCCTTCAGAAACGGCAAAAGAAATTGCAGCGCAGATCGTAAAAGAACTGGCAACGCGTGTCGGGCTGCTCGTGGACGTAGGGTTGGGCTACCTCACAGCCGACCGCAATACCGGGACCCTGTCGGGCGGCGAGGCGCAGCGCATCAACCTGGCCACGTCGTTGGGCAGCAGTCTTGTCGGCTCCCTTTACATTCTGGACGAGCCCAGCATAGGCTTGCATCCGCGCGACACCGAAAACCTGATCCGTGTCCTCATGCGGCTGCGCGACATCGGCAACACCGTGGTGGTGGTGGAACATGACGAAGCCATCATCCGTGCGGCAGACTACATCATCGACATCGGGCCGAAAGCCGGACGGCTGGGAGGAGAAGTCGTGTTTCACGGCACCTTCAAAGAGCTGATGGCGGCTGACCACAACCTTACCGCCGAGTACCTGCGCGGCATCGAGGGCGGCTTCCCGGCGGAGCAATGCCGCACCATTCCGATTCCGGCACGGCGGCGGCAATGGCGCAACTACATAGCAATCACCGGCGCCAAAGAGAACAACCTCAAAAACATCGACATCAAAATACCTTTGGAGTGTTTTACCGTCGTCACGGGCGTGAGCGGTTCCGGAAAGAGCACACTCGTACACGACATCCTCTATTCGGGCATACTCCGCCTACTGGACAAACCCGGTGAGAAACCCGGACAATATGCCAGCATCGAGGCTGACACGACCCGAATCCGCGACGTGGTGCTGGTTGACCAAAACCCCATAGGGCGCTCCACCCGCTCCAACCCTGCCACCTACGTCAAAGCGTACAACTTCATCCGCGAACTGTTTGCCGCCCAACCGCTTGCCAAGCAACGCAACTACAAACCCAGTTTCTTCTCTTTCAACGTGGCCGGCGGACGCTGCGAAGAGTGCGAGGGCGAAGGCATCATCCATATCAACATGCAGTTCATGGCCGACGTGGAACTGCGCTGTCCCGCATGCAACGGCGCCCGCTTCCGCGAAGAGGCCCTCGACATCAAGGTGAACGGACAGACCGTAAACGACATTCTGGACATGACCATCGACCAGGCCATAGAGTTCTTCAAGGCGTTGCCGCTGACAGACACCACCAAAAACATCCTCAAGTGTCTGCTTCCCCTGCAAAACGTAGGACTCGGCTACCTGATTATGGGACAAACCTCCTCTTCGCTCTCCGGCGGCGAAGCGCAACGCGTGAAACTGGCCTTCTTCCTCTCGCAAGAAGACGACCGGCAAAACAAACTGTTCCTTTTCGACGAACCTACCACCGGACTGCATTTCCACGACATCAGCAAGCTGTACAAAGCCTTTGACCGGCTGATCGAAAAAGGCAATTCCCTTGTCGTCATCGAACACAACACCGAACTGATCAAATGCGCCGACTGGGTCATCGACATGGGACCCGAAGGCGGCAAAAACGGCGGCAACATCATCTTTGAGGGCACTCCCGAAAGGCTGACAGAACGCAAACGTTCCTATACGGCAAAGGCCTTGGGATATGTTTTCGGGAGACCTAAGAACTGTTGAACCCGTTTTTTCCCTATCTTTGCCCAATAATACAAGAACAATTCATCATTATTAACACATAACAACAGAACCAACCTGCCCGATATGAAAAAAACAATCCTCCTGCTGCCGTTCCTGTTTGCCTTCTCCGTCTGCATACAGGCGCAAAGCGTTTCCAAGACAGAAGCAGACCTTGCTGCCTCACGCTTCATGGAAGAGAAATTCCTGAACTCCGGCAAACCTGCCGCACCTGAAGTCCTTTTGCAGGAAATCATATATGACAACGACATTCCGTGCCTGTTCCGGTACAGCGCCGGCGAGAAAGGGTTCATCCTGGTATGCGGATCGAAGGCCGTAACACCCGTGGCGGCCTACTCCACGGACGACAGTTTCGGCATGGTGCCTCCCGTGCGCGACCTGATAGAGCAGTACAAAGCCGGAATAGCACGTTCGTTGCAAGACAAGACATTGCCCACACCAGAAATCGCCCGCCAATGGAGTCGACTCCTCGCCGATACATTTGTGCCCTCGACGCATAAAGGCGGCACTGACGGCTATCTGCTCACCACCCGCTGGAACCAGAACAAATACTACAACACCTACTGCCCCTGGGACGTAAATTCGGGCAGTTACTACGACTACCGCGTCCCGAACGGCTGCGTGGCCTTGGCGTGTGCGCAGATCATGAACTACCACCATTGGCCGGTCAAGCCCGCTGAAACCATCATCTCATACGTGCCCACCGGCTATCCGCGCCAAACCGTCTATTTCAACCGCGAGACCTACCATTGGGAAGCCATGTGCAACGAGCCGCAAAGCTATGCCAACGAGATTGCCAAGATTGCCCATCAGATGGGGGTCGCCATACGGATGAACTACACGCCCGACGGTTCCGGCGCACAGACCGACGATGCCAAGAACAAACTTTACCAAGTGTTCAAATACGACCAGAGCATAGCCACTTACTACCGCGCCGCCTATACCGACAGTGCCTCCCTGCAGACCTATGTCAAGGTTCTGAAAGACGAATTGGACCGCAAACGCCCTATCTATTATTCGGGCTGCACGGCACAAGGCTCCTGCCACGCCTACATACTCGACGGCTATGACAGTGACGACAAATTCCACATCAACTTCGGATGGGGCGGCTCCGGCAACGGCTATTATGCCATCGACAACTTCGGATTCGACAACTACTCCTCGGAAGCCATCGTCAACATCTTCCCGTCGGGGCTCTATCCCGAAGAGACCTGCAGCGGTCACCGACGGCTCACCGCCTCTTTCGGATACATCTACGACAGCAATCCCGCCACGCCATACGCCAGCAGTCCCGACTGTTCCTGGACGGTAGCCGTTCCCCATGCCAACGCCTACACTTTCTCGTTCGACAAACTGGACCTCGACCCTGACGTCGATTTCGTCACCATCTACAACGGGCCCACGGTAGAGTCGGGCATCAAAGCCACCTTTACAGGCAACACACTGCCCTCGAACAGCATCACCGTACAGGCCGACAGTGTGCTGGTAACCTTCACCGCCGCCGCAGGTGCCGTGCCAAGCGGCAACAGTCACTACGGATTCCAGATTTCTTACAAGACAACCCTCGAACACAACAACCTCTGCCCCGGCCAGACCAATGTCACGGAATGGAACACCACCCTCACCGACGGATCCGGCGAGGGCGAGAACTACTTCCCTGAAACCAACTGCACCTGGAACGTGCAACTGCAGTACATCTCCGGCTATTCTTTCGCTTTCCGCAAGTTCGACCTCGGATACGGCGACTTTGTGGACATCTACGATGCCACCACTTACCCACCGGTGTTATACAGACGCTTTGACCTCAACAACTTGCCCGGAAATGACAACTTCAATGTCAACTTCCGGAAAATGCTGGTCAACTTCGTGTCTGACAACTGGAGCCAGAGCGACGGCTTTGAACTGGAATACTGGGCTATCGCAAGCGTGGAGCAAGAGAGCGGCATCGAGGACTTGAAAGTGTATCCCAACCCCGCATCCGGGAATCTGTTTGTAGAGTTCTCTCTGCCTGAAGCCGGAAGCGTGACCTGCCAGCTTACTGACGCCGCAGGAAAGAGCATCTGCACCGAACAGATTGTGGGCGCACCTGGCCTGAACAAACATGCGCTGCTGCTGCCCGCCACGGCCTCCGGGTTCTACCTGTTGCAACTCTCCACTAAATCAGGCAAAACCATCCGAAAAGTAATGGTACAGTAACAGTCGGAAACATAGCCGTTTCTCTTTCTTTTGGACAATGCATGTTTTAGCGCCATGCAGCAAAGGGATTCTGAACATAAAATCCTATCTTTGCACGCTTTTTTCCGCAAACGTCCGCACGCTCTTCAAGTAAAGGCGGAAAGCGTGTAAGCATTGCATAAACAAACCGATAACACAACAGACAACATAGCTATTATAACGAATTATGAAAAGGTCAAGAATAAAGGATATCCTGAAGAACCCTGAAACAATAGGTTTCGGAAATGACGTCTGCATAAAAGGGTGGGTACGCACCAAACGCGGCAACAGTCATGTGGTATTCATCGCCTTAAACGACGGCTCAATTGTCACAAGCCTACAGGTGGTGGCAGACCCGGACAAGTTCGACGAAACGCTGATGAAGAAGATCACGACAGGTTCGTGTCTCCATGTGGAGGGCAAACTGGTGAAGTCTGAGGGCAAAGGTCAGACCATGGAGGTGCAGGCCGAGTTCATCGAACTCTACGGCACCGCCGACCCGGAGCAGTACCCGTTGCAGAAGAAAGGTCACTCTATGGAGTTCCTGCGCGAGATTGCCCATCTCCGCCCACGTACCAACTATTTCAGCTGCGTGCTGCGTCTGCGCCATGCTATGGCTTTTGCCATCCACCAATATTTCAACGAAAGAGGCTTCTTCTACCTCCATACGCCGCTGATTACCGCATCAGATGCCGAGGGCGCCGGCGAAATGTTCACCGTGACCACCTTTGACCTCAACAATTTGCCCCGCACCGAAGACGGAAAAGTGGACTTCAAGAAAGATTTCTTCGGCAAGCATACCAACCTCACCGTCTCCGGACAACTTGAGGGCGAACTCGGGGCGCTGGCATTAGGCAACATCTACACATTCGGCCCTACTTTCCGCGCCGAGAACAGCAACACGCCGCGTCACCTCGCCGAATTTTGGATGATTGAGCCCGAAATGGCTTTCTATGACATCACCGACAATATGGATTTGGCCGAGGATTTCATCAAACATCTGGTACAATACGCACTGGACCACAACATTGACGACCTGCAGTTCCTCAACGACCTCTTTGACAAAGGGCTCATTGAACGGCTTCAGTCTGTGCTGAAAGAAAAATTCGTTCGTCTCGACTACACCAGCGCCATCGACATCCTGCTGAAAGCAGACAAGAAATTCGAGAACAAGGTGGAATGGGGCATCGACCTACAGTCGGAGCACGAGCGCTATCTGGTAGAAAACCATTTCAAATGCCCCGTCATCCTGACAGACTACCCGAAGGAGATTAAATCGTTCTATATGAAGCAGAACGATGACGGCAAGACCGTGAGAGCCATGGACGTGCTTTTCCCGACCATAGGCGAGATCATCGGCGGCTCCGAACGCGAGGCGGACTATCAGAAACTGCTGAACCGTGTACACGAACTGCACATGACAGAGCAGCAGTACTGGTGGTATTTCGAGACGCGCAAGTTCGGTTCGGCCCCCCATTCCGGCTTCGGTCTGGGCTTCGAACGGCTGATGCTCTTCATCACAGGCATGAGCAACATCAGAGATGTGATCCCGTTCCCGAGAACCCCGATGAACGCCGATTTTTAGGAAAGCCCCGCTACAAAATCGTCCTAAACGCCATGTCATCGAACGGTCAGTCACAAGTACAGAAAACGGAACAGCGGCAGATAGCCACTCAGCAGACTATCAGGCTGATGCAGTTGGTGGAGTTGCCTTGCGACTCGCTTGAGCATGAAATACAGAAAGAGGTGGACGAGAACCCGGCTCTGGAGGTGGTGCGCGACGATACCGATGACCCACAACCTGATACGTCCGACGAGGTTGCTTTGCCAGAATATGACGAGAACGGCGACCCTCTCGACCTTACCGCCGAGCGACTGCCTGACGATGAGATCTTCAAGGAGGATTACTACCGGGACGATGACTTGGACGACTACCCGACGGAACGTGAAATCGAGAACGCCATCCGCCGGGTGAACGCCCCCGAAGCGCATAACGACAACGACCATGTCGGCGTTTTTCACAACTCTATACAAGAGCAGTGGCAACTGCAACTTGGGGAGATGAATATGACCGACAAACAAAGCCGCATAGCCCGTTATTTGGCCGGAAACCTCAACGATGACGGCTATTTTACGATGGATTTGCAATCTGTGGTCAACGAACTGCTCTATATGGACAACATCTACACCACCGTTGAAGAGGTGGAGGAGGTGCTTATCCGCTTCGTGCAGGAACTGGAGCCGCCCGGCATAGGTGCGCGCACGCTGCAGGAGTGTCTGCTCATACAGTTGCACCGTCTGCCCGCACAAACCGAAGCCTCCGGGAACGCGGCACGGATGTTGGAAAACTGTTTTGACGCTTTCACCAAAAAACATTACGAGAAAATCCAGCAGGCATTGTCCATCTCTGAGGTACAACTCAAAGATGCCCTTGCCATAATCCGGAAACTTGACCCTCGCCCCGCCGACTCCGGCTCCCCGCTCGACAAGTCTGCCGATGTCATCACCCCTGACTTCACCATAACTTCAAACAATGGCAAGCTCAACTTGAGCCTCAACAACCAATACGTCTCTAAGGTCCGCATCAACAAGGAGTTCAGTAACGCCTACCGCTTTCTCACCAAAGAAGCAAGCGAGAAAAAAAGGACCGAAGCCGAAAAGTTCATGCGCGAGTATGTGGACAAGGGTGAGCAGTTCATCGGCATCCTCTCCATGCGCGAGATGATACTCTACAACACGATGTATGCCATCATGCGGCACCAGGAAGCCTATTTCCTCACCGGCGACGACACAGAACTCAAACCAATGATTCTGAAAACCATAGCACAGGAAGTAAATGTGGACGTGTCCACCGTCTCACGAGTCTCTAACAGCAAATATGTGCAGACCGACTTCGGCATCATCCCGCTCAAACACCTCTTTTCTGAATCCGTCAACGATGACGATGTCTCTTCAAAGGAAATAAAGCAAATCCTCTGCGACCTCATCAAAAACGAGGACAAGAAAAAGCCTCTTTCGGATGAAAAGCTGTGTCTGTTGCTGAAAGAACGCGGCTATAACATTGCCCGCCGCACTGTGGCCAAATACCGTGAGCAGTCTGACCTTCCCGTCGCCCGGCTCCGGAAGGAGTTGTAGTCACGACTGCGCCGCCGCCAACGTCACCACACTGACCCTGACCCCCTCGATGGTCAGCAACTGCTGGACGGCAGCTTCCATTGTGGCGCCTGTTGTCAACACATCATCGCAAACAAGCAGATGCTTTCCTTTCACCGCCTCGACACCGTTGGCCACGAACACGGTCTTCACGTTTTCCCAGCGACTGAAACGTCCTTTGCGCGTCTGCGTCTCCGTAAACTGCACCCTCGACAGGATGTCGGTGCGGTATGGTTTCTGCATACCGTCGCTCAACCCTTTGGCAATCCATTCGCTTTGGTTGTAACCCCGCTTGCGCTCCTTTTTAGGATGCAGCGGTACGGGTACAATGTAATCAACATTCTGGAAACGTGACTCCTGTATCAGCTGTTCTCCGTAACGTTTTCCTAAGTATGCCCCTAATTCCTTCTGTCCCTTGTATTTGAGGGCATGGAGAATATGCTGCACATTGTTGCCTTTCTTGTAATACAAGTAAGAGGCGACATTCTCCACACTTACGCGCCCCTCGAATATGAGGGCAAGCGGATTGTCTTTGGTCTTGTGCGTGTCAGTTTCAGGGAGATGCAGCAGACATTGAAGGCAAATGTTCTGCTCATGCTGCTGCAGCGCTTCGCCACACCCGGCGCACAGCCTCGGGTAGAAAAGCGATAAGAGGTTGTTTAATGTTTTCATGGTCGGTTATTGGTTTGGAATTTGGGATTGCTATTCTTTAATCATCCTAAAAAAGCCCGTGCTGCCCTCCTTGCCTACCGTTCTTCCCACATACAGACCTTTCGGCAGATCACGCACATCGACGTTCAAGAGAGGGGCGGAACCGATGCGTATGCTCTTCAGCATTTGACCGTTGACGGAAAAAATCTCGACCCTCTCGATATTCATCTCCTGATTTGGGATCCGGATAAAATCTGTACAAGGCACGGGATAGACCTGCAGCGGCAAGGTTTTGGGGACATCCCGGATGACCGTTGCGTTTCGGATATAGGCCGCATAAAAATCGGGGATGCCATAGCCCAGCGAGTCATTAGGCCGACTGTAGCAAGAACTGCTTTCGCGCACAATCCGCATCAGTTCCGATGATGTCTTCCCGGGGAGGGCCTGCCACAGGCAAGCGCAGAGTCCTGCCGCCACGGGACCGGCGAGGCTAGTGCCGTTAGCCGTGCCCAACAAGCCGGTATCCCATATACAAGCCGTATTGACGCCGACAGAGACAATGTCCGGCTTCACACGACCGTCGGACGAGGGACCGCGCGATGAAAAATAGGCCACATTCCCGACCGTATCGACAGCCCCGACCGCCAGGATGTCGTAAGCATCGGCCGGAAGCGATATATAATGCCACTCTTCAGCGCCCTGGTTGCCGGCGCTCACACAGACCACAACACCTTTTTGTCCAAGTATAGTAGCCGCCCGCGATGCCATGCTTGTCATGCCGTTCATATCGGCATACGTATAGTTTCCTTGTGGGAAATCAATGAAGTCTGTATATCCGAGCGACGAGTTGATGACATCTGCGCCGATACTGTCCGCAATCTCTGCGGCGGCGGTCCAGAAATCCTCCTCGATACGCTGTTCTTGATAGGGATCTTCAGAACGTATCAGGAAATAAGACGCTTTTGGGGCAGTACCTACCATCAGACCGTCCACATTGCCGCACATCGTAGAGGTAACGATGGTGCCGTGATAATGCCCCTCAAAAACATTGTTGCGGTGCGGCAACAAGTCGCGCGTACCGCAGACATTCACATTCCTGAAAAAGGAGACCGTGTCCATACCGTTCCAGCCGCCATCGAACACGGCAATCAGCATACTGTCGCCCCGGAAGCCTAGGTTGTGGAGCAGGTGGCCGTTATGAAAAGCAATCTGCCCGTATGCTGTACCGTAATTGTAGGACACGACACTGTCCTGTGCAATTGTGTCGGCGTTGAACTGCATAGTCGTTTTCCTGTCGGATTCCGGCTGCGCAGGAACGGCATCCAACTGATAGGCTGCCACGGGCAAGGAGCCCGTCACGAAAGGCAGGTCAAGGATTTGCCGCAGCGAAGTAGTGTCGGGACAATAGACCGTCACCGTATTCATCCATTTAGAAGTGCAAAGCACACGTACGGAAGAGTCAACTGCCTTGACAGCGGCAAGATATTGCGGCGTTACAGGCAGGTCCTGTTCCGTAATGGGGATAGAGAAGCGGGCGCGTTTGGCGAGTGCGCGGGCGGAGAGATACTGCGAGGGACTGTCGATGGTATAAGGATTGTTCTGCTTGTCGGAAAGCAAAAGCCGGTAGCAAGTAGCCACAGGCTGAGCGTAGAGACCGCCGCACACAACAGCGTAAAACGCCAGACACAACAGCGATTTGAGCATGGGAAACCTTTTCATATTGTTCCGTAATTAATGAGGATGCAAAAGTAAGACAAATGGCAACACTACCGACAGGATCCATCATTTTTTGGTAGCGCATCGTTTCTGCGTTAAGGATTTTTTTTGGTATTTTTGCCGGCAATCTCGAAAGAGCCTTGCCCCGGACGGATTGCACTTGAAAACAAAACAGACAAAACCGTTTGCAATGACAGCAGCAAGAGTCACAAAACCATACCGGTACAACGTGGGATTTACGCAAGACCCAGCAAGGGAGAAGAGCAAAACGCCCGGGATGTTCACCTACATCAGCCTTTTCAGCAGTGCCGGCATCGGCTGTTACGGTTTCCTGGAAGAAGGCTTCCATTGCATCGCCACCGTCGAACTGCTTGAACGCCGCCTCAAAATCCAGACATACAACCACAAATGTCTCTTTGACAGCGGATACATCTGCGGCGACATGACCAAACAGGAGACAAAAGACAAAATATTCGCCGAACTGGCGTTGTGGAGGAAAGGGTTCAACGTCACCGACCCGGATGTTCTTATCGCCACCCCGCCATGCCAAGGCATGTCTGTTGCCAACCACAAGAAAAAGAAAGACGAAATTGTACGGAACTCCCTTGTCGTGGAATCCATCAAGATGACCGCCCAAATAAAACCGAAAGTCTTTTTGTTTGAAAACGTAAGGGCATTTCTGACGTCAGCATGCACAGACATCGACGGGGAAACGAAAAGCATCCGGGATGCCATCGATCTTAATCTTGGCGGAGACTACAACATCTTATGCGACATCGTCAACTTCAAGGACTACGGCAACCCCTCAAGCCGCACCAGGACATTGGTGATCGGCGTAAGAAAAGACATCAGAGAGGTCACGCCTTACGACCTGTTTCCCGACCGGCGGCCGGAGCGGACGCTGCGGCAGGTAATCGGGCATCTTCCCTCCTTGAAAACCATGGGGGAGATTTCGGAAACCGACATATACCACAACTTCCGGAAATACGCGCCTGCCATGGAATCGTGGATTTCGGAAATCAAAGAGGGGCAGTCAGCGTTCGACAACACCGACCCGGAGCGCATCCCGCACACGGTGAAAGAGGGGGTTGTTGTTTACAACGCCCGCAAGAACGGCGACAAATACACCCGGCAATGTTGGGATAAGGTGGCATCGTGCATCCACACCCGGAACGACATTATGGCGAGCCAGAACACCGTCCATCCTACCGACAACAGAGTGTTCAGCATCCGGGAGGTCATGCTGATGATGTCCGTACCTGATTCGTTCAACTGGTCTGACCGGTCGTTCCGGCAACTGAATGAATTGCCGCTTGAAGAGAAACGGAAATTCCTGAAAAAAGAGGAGATGAACATCCGTCAGAACCTTGGCGAAGCCGTGCCTACGGTCATTTTCAGGCAAATTGCCGCCAAGGTCCGCAAAAGTTTTTCAAGGCCAATGCTTTCAGACCAGGAGATCAAAGAACTGATCACCCGACGGAATCTGAAAAGAACAAAAATAATTGCAAAAATAAACGACTATGCAGGATTACGGACTCGTTTCAATCATAACGCCGTCGTGGGCGTGCGCCGGCTTCATTGGCGAAACCATCCGGAGCGTACAGGCGCAGACCTATCCGAACTGGGAACTGCTGGTGCAGGACGACTGCTCTGCCGACGGCACACGGCAGATTGTAGAGGAGTTTGCCCGCTCCGACGCACGCATCAAGTATGCCTGCAATGCAGCCAACGCCGGTGCGGCGGTCACCCGCAACAACGCCCTCCGTCGCGCCGCCGGCCGCTGGGTGGCATTCCTCGACAGCGACGACCTGTGGCTTCCCCGAAAACTGGAACACCAACTGGAGTTCATGGTCACAAACGGCTATTCGTTCACCTACCACGAATACACGGAAATCAGCGAGAATGGCGACCCGCTGGGCGTGTATGTGAGCGGCAAGCGCCACGTGAGCAAATTCGACATGTTCGCCTGCTGCTGGCCCGGATGTCTCACCGTGATGTACGACAGCGAAAAGACAGGGCTTGTGCAAATCAAGGACCTGCGTAAGAACAACGACTTTGCCATTTGGCTGAAAGTAGTCAAAAAGAGCCCGTGCCACTTGCTCGAAGAGGGTCTTGCCTGCTACCGTCGCCGCATCGGCTCCATCACCCCCAAGTCGCTGTGGAAAAGGCTGGCCGCACATTATCCCCTGTTTCACATTGCCGAGGAGATGAACCCTGTCCGGTCTCTCTTCTGGACGGGGATGAACCTGTTCGGGAACGGCTTCAAGAAACTCTTTTACGTCAAAAGGGGAAACTGAAAAAGTCAATCTTCCGCAACAACAAACCGTTCGACAGACCGCTTCCGCGGTCTGCTACTAGGCTCATTGCTGCTGCATACTGCCCCGGTTTGCGGGTGCATGCCGGTTTTGAAGTCTGCACATAGATAGCAAGGACTTCCCGATAGCCGTCTGTTTATAACCTTTCCATACGTCATTGTCAGTCATAAGCTATGCAAGCACAAGACGGAGGCCGTTGTTGTTGTTCCTGTTGTCGGGTTGGTTGTTGTTGCGGTTCGACACACGGCAGTTCCTGGCATTGTTGTTCCAACTGCCGCCACGGAGCAAACGGTTGCTCCCGGCTGCGACGACGGATACCGGTTGTTATGTTTTGCATTTCAGCAGAACACTTTTCCTGAATCGGGCACATTCGGCATGCTGTATGAATGCCAAAAGTGGCTTCACATGCGAAACAAGAGTCTGCTCGTCCCATTGGCCGCTGCTGTAGAGACTGTCGTAGCGCATCATTTTGGTCCTGAAGCGGCGCTTGCTCCGGCCCGAAAGCAAAATATGGTACGGCATTATCTTGTAACCGAGGAAGTTCTGCCCGTCTTTTGACTGCCGGTAAACAGGAGGTTTCAGCATAAGCTGCAGTTCGTTACGGGCATATTCAGTAAGACCGTCCACACACTGGCGCAGGACAGATTTGTCGTCTGACATCAACAGCATGTCATCCATATAACGGATATAGACAGGTACTTTCCACTGTTCCTTTACCTTGTGGTCAAGGTCGGAAATGTAGAGGTTGGCAAAATACTGGCTCGTGAGGTTACCTATGGGCAGACCTTTCCCATTGTCGCCGTATCTGTCGATGATTTGGTCGAAAAGAGACAGCAACCAGGGGTCTTTGAACATCCGGCGCAGTCTGGCTTTCAGGACATCGTGGCTGACAGAATCGTAATACTTGCGCACATCCAGTTTCACGGTATAGGCATACCGCGACATACCCTGCTTGGCCTTGTCTAATGCGGCATACACACCCTTGCCTCTTCGGGTGGCGTAAGTCGTGTCTATCAGAGTGCGGTCGAAAGTGTCGTGGCAAACATTCATGACAGCATGGTGTACCACACGCTCGCTGAACGGAGCGGCGCAGATAAGACGCTCCTTAGGATCGTGTATCGTGAAAAAACGGTAACGCCCAAGTGATGTGTTTCCGCTTTCCAAAGCATCGCGCAACCGAATGATGTTGGCATCGAGGTTGGCGGCAAAGTCTATCACCTCCTGTTTCTGCTGCTTGCCGCGCCGCGCTTTGCAGTAGGCCAGATACAGATTGTCGAGATCGAGCACACGTTCCTTAATATGGCATATCCGTTTCATTGTTTTCCGTCTTTTGTCGATCGAGCGCTTCCAAAATAATCCGGCCGTATTGCTCAATCCTTTTGTCTCCGATGCCAGGCACCGTCTTCATCGACTTGAGCGTCAATTCAGGCAACTTGGCCAACTCGGCCAGTTCCTTATTAGTAAATATTGTATAGACGGCAACCGAATCTTTGTCTGCAATTTCTTTTCTGATTCTGCGTAAACGGTCATAAACCTCAAAAGTCGCAGGCTCCAGTTCCTTTTTATAGTCTATTTTTTCCGTCTGCCTTGATGTATCAGCTAAAAGCGTGAGGTTCTGCTCCAGATACATGACGCAAAATGTCCAGCCGCTGCTGCCGTCTATGGTGGCGAGTTCTTTTTTTATGTCCACTATTTTGTGTGAGCGTAAAAAACGGTTGAGTTCCTCCGCCATCTCTTCGGTGGCTGCCACAGGAAGATAAAATGTTCTTATCTGCATCTATTCAGTACTATGTTTGTTCTAATCTTAAACCCTCTCAAAACTGCCGACCTAAATCAGGAGACGGCAATTCCTCATTCCCGAAAAATTTCCGCTCCGCATCGCGGGGGATGCTTTTCCGAGC
>CAVEXN010000027.1:0-30249 GCA_963620035.1 Oscillospiraceae bacterium
GGTGGCCTGGGGCCTGTTCAACACGCTGGAGGCGGCCAATGCCATAGAGGTCCTCATAAAACATTAAAGCGCTCACTTAAAAAATACGGCATGGACTTGAATCTATGATTTGATAATTTATGCTTATCTTTGCCCCTATGTGTTTTTTGGACTCTTTTGTGTTCTTTTAAGTTGAAGCATAGAGTAGTATTATTAACAATAACAAAAATCAGGTATTATGAACAAGTTTAAAGAAGAAAAAGGTTTTCTCCCCAAAGTGATGCTAATCGTATGTGTATGCATTGGTATGATTGTCCTTATTCAGTCATGTGGCAATGATGGCAAGCGTTATAAGAATGTACCGGCTTCATTGCTGACAGACAAAGGTAAGTTGGAAATGGTACATTCCATCCAAGACCTGAAAGACGGCAGATTCTTTTATCTGGACTACGATCAGGATTATAAGTTTCAGACCATAGCGGGAATGAATCTTACAGACAACAACAGTCTGATAAGGGCTGTCTTGGGTACGCTTTGTGACACGATGCCATCTTTTGGCGAGGCCCAGTTCAAAATGGATGCGGGCTGCAGCGCATTTGCGGCAACGACCCCGGAGCAGGGAGATTTCATTATGGGACGCAATTTTGATTATTCCCACGACAATGAGCCTATTGCCGTAGCAATGGTTCGCACAGCTCCAAAGGGCGGACTGAAATCGCTCTGTATGGTGGACGCCTATTGGATAGGGTATCGGCAAGACCTATGGCATTGTTTTACATACGACAAGAATGTTTTTGAGGCCCGTAAGACGCAAGACTTGTCCTATATAATGGCTTTCCCATATCTATTGATGGATGGTATGAATGAAGCGGGTTTTGCGGTTTCCGTACTCCATCTTGACGGAATACCCACCCAGCAGGCTGGCACCGGCAAAAAGTTGACAGCAACACTTGCCATGCGTATGATGCTCGACAATGCGAGAACCGTGGACGAGGCCATTGAAATATTGAGACAGCATGACATGTGGATTCCGTCGGGTGATGGCAATTACCATTTTTACCTGGCAGATGCCAATGGGCGTTATGCTATCGTAGAATATGTCTATGACGAAGAGCACCGGCAGAAGATTTACATCGACGACGAGTATGAAGACGAAAATGGTAATACGCAATTCCGGCATCCGGATGTATTACCAAATACACTTGATGTAATCGAGAACAGATGTGTCAGCAACTTCTATGTGTCTGAGACTATGGAGTGCTCTGACAAGGGTCCAATCCTTTCAAACCATGGAAAGACCCGCTATGATATGATGGACTTTGTGTTGCAGCAGAACGACAATATCCTTTCGGAGGATGCTGCCATGGATCTTCTCAATGGCGTGAGCCAAGCCGAGAATCCGGCAGAGGCCACGAGCCATACCCAATGGTCTGTAGTGTATAATCTCTCCCAGCGCAAGGCTACGGTCTGTGTGAACAGAGACTATAAGAGTAGATTTACATTTACCTTAAAATAAGCAGATAAGGTTGTCTATAAGTTCAACTTGGACAGTTATAACTATTAAAAGCGGGGGAAACAAAAAAGCGCTCACAGACCGGTTTTCGTGAGCGCTTTTTTGTGGTGATTCCGCTGCGACTCGAACGCAGAACCTGCTGCTTAGAAGGCAGCTGCTCTATCCAGTTGAGCTACGGAACCGACTCTTGCTGCCCTCGGCAGTCGGGATAGCAAGATTCGAACTTGCGACCTCCTGCTCCCAAAGCAGGCGCGATAACCGGACTACGCTATATCCCGTTTCAAGCGAGGGCAAAAGTACACTTTTTTCCCATTAAATCAGAATGTGCTCTCTTTTTTTGGATTAAGGTGATTAAATGTCAGAAAATCAATTTATTGTATGGTGTGATGTTATGTTTTCATTGTGATGTGGGCCGCAGATAATTCGTTGTCGGACGGTTCAGACAGTCAGACTTGAGCCGAAAAACTGCATAAGTGCAACATAAATTTCTTATCTTTGCGCGCTTTTTGGTGGTTTTTCAATCGTGATAGGTGATAATGCTCAAGAACAAGAAAATATGTGTTGTGCTTCCGGCTTACAATGCGGAACGGACCTTGCCGCAGACGTACAGTGAAATCCCGCCCGGCATCGTTGACGAGGTGGTGCTGGTGGATGACCATTCCACAGACAAGACGATTGAAACTGCCCGGGCACTCGGCATCCGCCATATCATCAGCCATGACGAGAACAAAGGCTATGGGGCCAACCAGAAGACGTGCTACGGCAAGGCACTGTCGTTAGGCGCCGACATTGTGGTGATGCTCCACCCCGACTACCAGTACACCCCGAAATTGCTTGAGTCGATGGTCGCGCTTATCGCAAATGGTGTTTACCCTGTCGTGCTGGGCTCGCGTATCCTCGGCAACGGGGCTCTAAAGGGCGGCATGCCCAGATACAAGTACTTCTTCAACCGCTGCCTGACTTTTGCACAGAATGTCCTGCTGAACCAGAAACTATCAGAATACCATACAGGTTATAGGGCTTTCTCCAGCGACGTGCTCCGCAACATCAACTTTATGGCCGACACCGACGGTTTTGTCTTCGACAACCAGATGCTGGCACAGATCCTCTTTGCAGGATACGAAATAGCCGAGATGACCTGCCCCACCAAGTATTTCCCGGAAGCCTCGTCCATAAACTTTCCCGAAAGTCTCCGGTACGGGCTGGGCGTATTGAAAACCTCTTTTCAATACCGTCTGCAGAAATGGCATCTGGCTGATTTTGAATTGTTCAGAAAAATACAATCTTAACATAGTTCATAACAAAAAAACAGATATCATCAATGAATAAAAGTAAATTAGGACTTGACTTTGCGCAGGTGGAGACTGCGAAACAGTTGGCCAAGAGCATTGCCGGCCAAGTGCAGGAATTTGTGGACTCATATACCACGGTGTCGGTGGAACGCACATTGTGTCGCCTTGTCGGCATTGACGGGGTGGACGCCAACGGCGTGCCGCTCCCGAACAGGGTGGTCGATGCCGTGCTCGACAAGGGCGTGCTCAACCAGGGCGTGCTCTACTTCACCGGAAATGCCGTCCTTGAGACCAAGGCGGACCCGCAGGAAATTGCCGAGCGCATCTCGCGCGACGAACTCGACATCACGGCGCTGAAGCTTCATCCGCTTGCGGACATCCAGACCGCCATCCAACCTTACATTGAGGCCACGCTTGCCCGCATCAAAGGCAATGTGGCTAAGCGCAACGAGTATCTGTCAACTATCGGCGAGGGACCGAAACCCTACATCTACGTCATTGTAGCCACCGGCAACATCTACGAGGATGTGGTGCAAGCGCAGGCCGCAGCCCGGCAGGGCGCCGACATCATTGCCGTGATCCGTACCACGGGGCAGAGCCTGCTCGACTATGTGCCCTACGGCGCCACGACCGAAGGCTTCGGCGGCACGTTCGCCACGCAGGAGAACTTCCGCATCATGCGCAAGGCCCTCGACGAGGTCGGCGAGGAGGTGGGTCGCTATATCCGCCTTTGCAACTATTGTTCCGGTCTCTGTATGCCCGAAATCGCCGCCATGGGCGCCCTCGAACGCCTCGATGTGATGTTGAACGATGCCCTCTATGGCATCCTCTTCCGTGACATCAACCCGCAACGGACTCTCGTTGACCAGTACTTCTCCCGCGTCATCAACGGCTACGCCGGCGTTATCATTAACACGGGCGAGGACAACTACCTCACCACCGCAGACGCCGTTGAGGCCGCCCATACCGTGCTGGCTTCTGACCTCATCAACGAACAACTGGCCCTCATGGCTGCCCTGCCCGAAGAGCAGATGGGACTCGGCCACGCTTTTGAGATGGACCCGATGCTCGAAAACGGATTCCTCCTCGAACTGGCCCAAGCCCAGATGACCCGCGAAATCTTCCCCAAGGCAACCTTGAAATATATGCCGCCTACAAAATTCATGACCGGCAATATCTTCAGGGGACATATCCAGGACGCCCTCTTCAACATGATTGGCATCTGGACACACCAGGGCATACAGTTGCTCGGGATGCCTACCGAAGCTATCCACACCCCGTTCATGAGCGACCGCTATCTCTCCATCGAGAACGCCCGCTATATTTTCAACGATATGAAGAGCATCGGCGATGAGATGGAATTCCGCGAGGACGGTATCTGCCGCAAACGCGCCCACACGGTACTCAACAATACCATCGACCTGCTCAAGGAAATTGAAGTCGAGGGGCTTTTCACCGCACTCGAAAAAGGCATCTTCGGTGACGTGAAGCGACCGATGAACGGCGGGAAGGGACTGTCCGGCGTAGTGACCAAAGGCGAGAACTACTTCAACCCGTTCATTCAGCTCATGAAAGACCGGAAGTAGCCGAACCCGGAGAAAGGGAGATTATGCACTTCCCTTTTTTTTGTATTTTTGCCGTCTTTTAACCTCACGCTGAAAGGATATAAATGGAAAAGAAATCTGAGAAAAAACAAAATAGCCAACGCAGATACCGTAATCATCACAATACTCAAAATAGATCAACAAAGAATAAAGAAAAAGAGGCGACAATAACGGGAGAAGGCGAAGATGGCGAAAGAACAGCGGAGACAGTGTCTCCCGCGGAACAGCCGGAACAAAACTTGTCTGACCAGACAACGGAAGCGTTCGACCACGACGCTCCGTCCGCCGAAGACATAAAGGCAGAACTGGAGTCGCGGAAAGGCCTCAGGAAAAAAGTGGCCCACGATGATGTGGACCACACACAGGCGGAAGATTGGGAAAAGTATCTCGATTTGGATATCCGCACGGGATTGTCTCCGGAGTCTGAGAAGATTTCGAAGAATATATTCCTTACCCGTGGGCTTTCAGACACACCGGACCCGGAGAGCACACATTGCGAACAGTATCACTACAATGCCTGCAAGCTGCCCACCTACAATTGGATGGACAAACTCGACATCTCGCTCGACTATCTTGAGTTCCCGATTGCCGAAGTGCGCTTCAAGAACAGCCACAAGGATTTCTTCCTGCTGCCGCAAGAGGGAGTGTACCATGTGGGCGACATTGTGGCCGTAGAGGCAAATTCCGGTCACGACATCGGCATCATTTCGATGTTGGGCATCCAGGTGCAACGGCAGATGGAAAACAGACATGTACATCCCGAGCAGGTGACCAGGAAACTCTATCGAACTGCGCGCTATGCCGATATCGAAGAGTGGATAGCTACGGTGAGCCTCGAACATGACACGATGTTGCGCTCCCGCTATACGGCCTGGGACCTGAACCTGAAAATGAAGGTGAACGATGTGGAGTATCAAGGCGATGGCACGAAAGCCATTTTCTATTATTCTGCAGAAGAGCGTGTCGATTTCCGCGAACTGATTAAGATATTGGCCGAACAGTTTCACATCCGCATCGAGATGCGTCAGATCGGCGTAAGGCAGGAGGCTGCCCGGTTGGGCGGTCTGGGATCCTGCGGCCGCGAACTCTGCTGCTCGTCGTGGCTCACCAATTTCCAGTCTGTCTCTACCTCCACGGCACGTACCCAGCAATTGTCGCTGAACCCCCAGAAACTGGCAGGTATGTGCGGCAAACTGAAATGCTGCCTCAATTTTGAACAGGAAACCTATCAGCAGGAACTTAAAGAGTTCCCCTCATCGAATGTACGGCTCAAAACAAAAAAAGGCACCGGCATCTATAACAAGATTGACATTTTCAAGAGGATCGTATGGTATTCTTATTACGATGACCCCTCTACGATATTCGCCCTTCCGCTCGACAAGGTGAAACAGATCATCAAGATGAATGAAAACGGCAAGACGCCTGATACGCTCGAAGAGTTCGCCAGCGTGAACCAGAAGAAGATGGATGAGGACAACGGCGGGTACAGCATGGACGAATTGAAACATATAGCCGATTCGTGAAACCATGAGGGACAAGATAGACAGACAACTCCCAAGAAAACGGTCCCCGTTGTTCGCAATGCTTGTCTTGACACTCTGCGGCTGCGGTGGCAATGCCTTTTACCGCGACATCAAGCCATTGCCTGATGAGAAATGGAACATCGCAGAACCGCTTTCCTTTTCCATTGACATTCCCGACTCGTCCGTCTATTACGACTTCTATATCAATCTCCGCAACACGACGGACTTTGAGACCCAGAATTTCTATGTCTTCATGCAGACACAATATCCGGACGGCCATAGCGAACAGGATACGCTAGGCTTTGTCTTGTGCGATAAGTTCGGAAAGTGGACCGGCAAGGGCAAAGGACGCATCAAGGACAACAAGTTCCTTTTCCAGCCCAACGTGAGATTCCCCTTTTCGGGCATCTATTCTTTCACGGTCACGCAAGGCATGCGGCAAGAGACAGTGAAAGGCGTGTCCGACTTCGGCATCACGCTTGAAAAGAGGAGCAAATAAAAGGCGTGTCCCCAGGTTTTTTAGCGGTTCCGCAGGTTGAAAACCGTCTTTACGGGATTGAAGGTCTTGGCCGGCACTTCCACGAATATGGTAATCCAGTTGCTCATGGCGCCGTTCCAAAGTCCCGGAAGTTCCATAGCCCGTATGGTGTTGCTGCCGACACTTTTGGAGGAGATGAAGCCGGTGGCAGGGTCAATGTATTTCAGCAAGTCAAAGGCTTTTCCCTTATAGTCTTTCAGCGCACAGACCATATCCACGGGATTGAAGTGGGTTGACAGTTTAATCATCTGTTCCTGTTCGGGGTCGGATTTGTCGATTTGGGAGGATTCCACAATTTGAAGCGATATGTCGCCCTCTTCGTTGCATACCCAGAATGGCCCTCCGCCGGGTTCGCCTTCGTTTTTCACCATGCCGCACACGCGCAACGGGCGGTTCAGTTTTTGGTACAGTGTTTCCGCCGAGAAATCCCCGTCCAATGAAATCATCAGTTCTGTCTCGGCAAAGTCCAGCATCTCGCAAAGCATCATATTGTCCGGTTCCCCGTTCTCGAGGATGTGCAGATATTGGAACAGGCGGTTCTGCAACTGCAGCATATAGGTGGCCAGGGCTTTCTTGTAGGTCACGGTGGTCTCAATGTCGCGCTCGGGCACTACATTGTCGATGTTCTTGATGAATACAAGGTCGCCGTCGAGACTGTTGAGGTTGTGTATCAGTGCGCCGTGCCCGCCGGGGCGGAAGAGCAACTGCCCGTTTTCGTCACGGAAAAGAGTGTTGTTGGGATTCACGGCTATCGTGTCGGTTGACGGATCCTGCACGGAAAAGTCAATGGTATATTTGATGCGGTACCGTTCTTCATAATAGGGCGTCGTTTTTTCAACAAACGCTTCAAATTCGCTTCTGTGCTGCGGTGACACGGTGAAGTGCAGGTGGCAATGTCCTTCGACGGCAGCATAGTGCGCCGCCTCTACCAGATGCTCCTCGAGTGCGGTGCGCGTGCGGTCGGCATAGCGGTGGAAAGGCAGCAGCCCTTTCGGACACGAGCTGTAATTGAGTCCGCCGGGCTGCAACAGGCAGTTGAGAATGAGTTCAACGTTGCCGTTACTGATCTCTTGGTCCAGCCGATGACCGGTCTTGGCAAGTTCCCTGTCCAATGCTTCGTAGAACGGATATTGCGGAAGGTCTTCCAGAAACTGCAAAGCCTTGCGGCGTCTCTCTTCCGACTTGTCTGTGAGAAAGAGATAAAGGTCTTTGAACATCCGCGAGGCGGCACCCGAGGCGGGTACGAACTTCACCGCTTTCTTGCCGGAAACCATATCGATATAGTCGGCGGCGAGTTCTTCAATCTCGTCATCGTCTAACTTGAGGATTCCGTCGCCGAGAACGGCAGGACGGTCTATGTCGGCATATCCGAAGCCCTTTCTGAAAAGTTCAAGTTGCTGCTCTACCTGCTTAGGCGTGCTGCCCCTTTGCTGCAGGAATGCCAGGTCTGAAGGTGTAAATGGGGTCATTGCTTTCGATTATATAATTGGAGAGCAAAAATACAAAAAACGGCCAATCTCCCCGGTCTCCCGCGGATGGTTTAAAACGATAAAAAAATATCGTTTCGGAAAGTGGGGAATAATCTCTTTTTTGTATTTTTGCGCACGTTTTAGAACGAGTGACAGAGAACGCAATGAGGATAACATTGTTAGGAACCGGAACTTCACAAGGCGTTCCCGTGGTGGGATGCAAATGCCGTGTCTGCTCTTCTATAGACTTGAGGGACAAGCGGCTGCGCACTGCAGCGTTCATTGAAACCGGTGATGTGAAGATGCTCATTGATGCCGGTCCTGACTTGCGACAGCAGCTGCTGCGCCAGCATATCGATGAGGTGGACGCCATCTTGACCACCCATGAACATAAGGACCACATCGGTGGCATTGACGACATCAGGCCCGTCTGTTTTCTCCGCAAATCACCGGTGCGGATTTATGGATTGCAGCGCGTGCTGAATGTGATTCACAAGGACTATGATTATGCTTTCAAGCCTCATCCTTATCCGGGAGTGCCATCGTTGCAGTTGTGCCAGGTGAAGGAGGACAGTTTTCAGGTCAAGGGTGTAACGGTAGTTCCCGTCAGGGTGCGTCATCTCAGTCTGCCGATATTGGGCTACCGCATCGGCAATTTCGGTTACATCACAGATGCCAGTTTTATATCGGAAACGGAAATGGCCAAACTCAAGAACCTGGATGTCTTGGTCATCAATGCGCTGCGCAAAGAGATGCACTATTCGCATTTCAACCTCGAACAGGCATTAGGGGTCATCCGGCAGCTTGCGCCCGGCCGCGCCTATCTCACGCACCTCTCCCACGATATGGGGCTTTACGGAGAGGTGTCTGAAGAATTGCCCGGGAATGTCTTCCTGGGCTATGACGGTTTGGTCATTGATGTTGACGGAAAAGAAGTGATAAATGATTTGCAAACACAATAAATTGACAACAATATTTTAATATTAAAAATTATGGCTAAAAGAATAAAGTTTTGTCTGGTATATCGCGATATGTGGCAATCTTCAGGGAAGTATCAGCCGCGCGTGGACCAGCTTAAAGAAATTGCCCCTGTCATCGTGAAGATGGGTTGCTTTGACCGTGTTGAGACCAACGGCGGCGCCTTTGAGCAAGTGAACCTGATGTATGGCGAGAACCCCAACTATGCGGTCCGCGAGTGGACCAGACCTTTGAGGGAGGCCGGCATACAGACCCAGATGCTGGAGCGCGCACTTAACGGACTGCGTATGTATCCCGTGCCTGCCGACGTGCGCCGTCTGATGTTCAAGGTGAAAAAAGCCCAGGGCGTGGATGTGGTACGCTCTTTCTGCGGACTGAATGATTACCGCAACATGGAACTCTCAATCAAATATGCCAACGAGGTCGGTATGATTTCGCAGGCCGCCCTGAGCATAACACACTCTCCCGTGCATACGATAGAGCATTATATGAAGATTGTGGACAAGTATGTGGAATACGGTGCCAAGGAGGTGGGGCTGAAGGATATGGCCGGCATCGGACGCCCTGCCACCTTGGGGAAACTGGTGAAAGCCATCAAGGACAAGTACCCGCACCTTGTGCTGCAGTACCACGGGCATACGGGTCCGGGACTTTCGATGGCCTCGGTGCTTGAGGTCTGCCGCAACGGCGTGGATATCGTGGATGTGGCTATGGAACCCCTGTCCTGGGGAATGGTGCATCCTGACGTGATTGCTGTTCAGGCCATGCTGCGAGACGCCGGATTTGAGGTCGCCGACATCGATATGACCGCTTACATGGAAGCCCGCGCCCTTACCCAACACTTCATTGACGACTTTTTGGGCTATTTTATGGAGCCGAAAAACAAGGTCTGCACTTCGCTGCTGCTGGGTTGCGGACTGCCCGGCGGGATGATGGGTTCCATGATGGCTGACCTGAAAGGACTGAAGGATGCCATCAATATGGCGCTGCGCCAGAACAAGCAGCGGGAGCTGTCGGAAGACGAACTGCTGGTCAAGCTTTTCGATGAGGTTCAATATGTCTGGCCGCGCGTCGGCACGCCCGGACTGGTCACGCCGTTCAGCCAGTATGTCAAGAATATCGCATTGATGAACATTCTGTCCGCCGCCCAAGGAAAGCCGAGATACTCGAATATGGACAAGAACATGTGGGATATGATCCTCGGTCGCTGCGGCAGACTTCCCGGCGAACTTGCCCCTGAAATTGTGGCGCTGGCCAAGGAGAAAGGATACGAATTCTTTGACGGTGTCCCGCAAGACAACTACCCGGACGAGTTGCCCAAATACCGTGCCATGATGGAAGAAAAAGGCTGGGACTGTGGGCAGGACGAAGAAGAACTGTTTGAACTGGCCATGCACGAGCGCCAGTACATCGACTACAAAGAAGGAAGAGCCAAGAAAAACTTCGAGGCCGCGCTGGCCCAGGCTAAAGAGAAGTCAGGTGTGCGCGAGGTCGTCAAGATTGTCAAGTTGCCCGAGGTCGTCAAGCAGGAGGTCATTGACAAGGTGTTGGCCAAAGAACCCGATGCCAAGATGATTACCGCCCCCGTTTCCGGTCAGGTGATCTGGGAACTCTCCGTCGATGAGCCCTCTATGGCAAAGCCGTTGGGGACCAACATCAAGGAAGGCGACTTGGTATGCTTTGTGAGCGCTTTCTTCGGAAATGAGGAGGTACATTCGCTCTATAGCGGCAAACTCATCGAGGTGGTCGCCAAACAGGGCGACAAGGTTCAGAAAGGCGATGTAATAGCATTCGTGAAATGAACACGGATTTCATAAGACCTTTCTTCGAAGGGAAGAAGAAAGGGATACAGTTATTGTTCCTGCTGCTCTTTATGGTGGCAGGAACAATATTTTTCAGCATAATAGGGGGCGGTCTCGCCTACCTCGTGTCCGGCGGTGGCGGCAGTTCCGTCCTCGTGCAGTCGCCGCTGGCCATTTGGATTTCCCAATCGTTCAGTTCCGTGGGTATGTTCCTGTTGCCGGCACTGTTGTTCTCTTATTGCCAAGACAAACATCTTCTGCAGTATAACAAAGCCAACCGGAAACCTTACTACCTGCTGGTGAATGTCACGCTGTTGCTCTCGATAGTGTTGCTCCCTTTGGTGGCGGCGTTGTCTCAATGGAACGAGGGCATACGTCTGCCCGAGGCACTTTCCGGATTGCAGCGATGGATGGACACTACGGCTGCACAAGCCGAACATGTGATGAAAGTGCTGACTTCCCGGCATACGTACGGCACGCTTGCGGTCAACTTGCTTGTGCTTGCCGCCTTGCCGGCTCTGTGCGAAGAATTCCTGTTCCGTGGGACTGTGCAGGTGTTCCTGTCCGACTGGCTCAAACGGCCGCACCTCGCGGTCTGGGTCACCGCCGTGTTGTTCAGCCTTGCCCATTTGCAGTTCGACGGTTTTATACCTCGCCTTCTGCTCGGCGCGTATCTCGGCTACCTGTTGCTGTGGAGCCGCTCGCTTTGGCTTCCCGTGTTGGCACATTTCCTGCACAATGCCTTGACAATCATTGCAGACTTTACGCTGCAGGGGCGCGGCATCTTTATGGATGAAATCAGGTTCACAGACATCAAAGGGTCTGCGATGCTCATCGTGACCTGTTCCTTGATTACAGTCTTGAGTCTGCTGTTCATGTGGAAAACGCAGAAAGACCTTTGAAGGTCTTTTCTGTTTTTCGTTTAAAATTCAAAACCGGCTTTTGTTAACTGGTTGAATATCAGCAAATCAATGATTTTGTAAAAATGTTTTGAGTGAATCTTTGTTAAAGTCACGAAGACCGTCCACCCTATCTTTTATTCTTCCACTTCATCTGCTTACCTGTCATAAACTGATATCCCAAATGCAGTCCTATTGTTGTCATATTAAAGGCAATCCGCCCAGACGACTTGTATTTTTCCGGGAATGTCTCCAGTGTCATATAGTCGTATGAAAACCGCGTGGTGTAATCCAAATTGAAATTGAGTCCGAATACAAAATTATGGCACGGATTCTTCCCATGAACCACAAAGCTGATGCCACCGCAAATATTCGGGAACCAGCCGACTTCGGAATCAGATTGTAGATATTCGCGGGCAAAAGGAATCAGTTCATCGGCGGTAAGTTCATACGGGTTCCCGATGTAAGCGTACATTTCATCACTAAAGACAAAAAAACCGTTCTCGTCAATGGAAAAAGTTCCGAACTCATAGTCGTTTAACAAATGCTGTATAGAAAAGCCGAGGTCGCACTGCATGAAAACGTTGCGGTGTATCTGACGGACGTAACTTGCCTGCAAAGACAATCCGCAGTATGGTTCATGCAGAGAGAGACCGTTCCACGAATCATTGCCGCCGACAGTGCCATTGGCCCAAAGCGTGTCTGACGGAACAACACCTTGGAGGGAAATCGTTCCCATACGCCTGAACAATCCTATGGGAACAGATACGGACAAACCAAACCCTTTCCGTATCAAACAACTGTATTTCAAAGACAAAGAAGGAGAATAAGTAGTATGTATTACAGGTTTGATAGGGCCTTCCCGAAGTGCTTTCCCTCCTACCGCCAACCCGTTATTCATCTGCAAAGAGACGGTATGAACTGTTTTGTTGAAGTCGAAGGTGCAGTATTCCGATTCCTGACGGTGTTTTTTCCGATTAAAGGTCTTTTCAAATCCGATGAAAGAATAGCCGAGGTTAACACCAAAGTAAGATGACCCGTACTTGATGTCGCAATCATATTGGTCAACAGATTCGGAAAGGGAAAAATGACCGGAATAACGGGGAACAAAACCGGTATTGAAATTACAGCCCACAATAAAATTGTTTCGGGGATTCCTCTTGGTATGAAAAAGAAAGTTGATGCCCAGCAAAAGATCCGGAGCCCCGTTGCGGATACAATCGTCATTGTTCAAAAATAAGCGTTCTGTGGTGTAGTCGTAAATGCTGTTGCAAAAAGAACGTTCATAAATGACATACATTGGAATATAAAACGGGAAACTCAAGCCAATGGTAGTGTTCAGCATAATTCTGTCCGTCAAGATTCTTGAATATGTTGCTTTCGCTTTTCAGTGCCCAGTAGTCAACTTCCAACAAATTGACATAATCTAAGGCGTTATTTGAAGAGTATCTTGAGAATCACTGGTCATTGGTTTTGGCGTCAAGTCCAACCAACCCTTTTGTGACATCTAAACCAAATCCAAATCCAGACTTGGAAATCAGTTCATACCCCAACGAGTATTCGTTTCCGTAGTATGGAATGGATTTCCACCCGAGAGAGGGGGGCGCAATGGTAATCAAAATGTGCTGGAAAGTGGATGCAGTTGTTGTATTGGACTGAAAAAGAATGAAGAACCTTGTCGAATGACGGTTTCCCGACATTGCCGGAATCTTGCGCATAACAAGAGATGCCTGCAAGCATCAGACAGCATAATTGTATTAATGTGGCCACAATTATCTTTTTCATTTCTGTATTTTTTTGATTCATTATTTATCTTTCATAAAAACGAAGTCACAATGATGTTTCTTCAATCGTTTTTATACCTACGTGCCTTGCGAACGGTTTTTGACGCAAAATTGAATGCGTAATTCAATGCCTATATAAATGCAGTCGGATGAACCTTTTCATTCAGATCCATATAGTGCATTACTTTACTCCCGACTGCGGCACACGCACATATAGCCGAGAGCTCGTCAGTATGAACATGTTCTTGCCCAACCAGAACAAAACAAACCGTAAGAAAAAAAACAGAAAAGGTTTTTTGCGTCCATAATCGTATCGTTTGATAATAACTATGCAAATATAAAAATATTATAGCATTGAAATACAACAGCAACAATTTTACTCTGTCGTTTCAAAATCGGCTACAGTGCTATCTGTTTTTAATGAGTGCTATCTGTTTCTAATGTTAGCAAATCAATGAACCCGTAAAATTTTCAGAGTGAGTCGACACTCCTTTCAGGCATCTTTATGGATGAAATCAGGTTCACAGACATCTAAGGGTCCGCGATGCTCGTCGTGACCTGTTCCTTGATTGCAGTCTTGAGCCTGCTGTTCATGTGGAAAACACAGAAATACCTTTGAAGGTTTTTCCCGGGATGAAACAAAACAGGAAAGGGGAACGTGAGTTCCCCTTTCCTGTCGTCAAAAATTATTACTACTATATTTATATGGACTATGCGTAGAGTTCCGTGAAGATTTTGCGCAGGTCTTCGTTTTCGCGGAGTTCCTGCAGCGTAATCTCAGCATGTCCTTTTGTATAGCCGTTTCCGATAATCATGGTGACGTCGCTGCCCACGCCTTCGGCGCCGAGGGCTGCCTTGGTGAAGGAGGTCGCCATAGAGAAGAAATAGACGATGCCGTCGTTCTTGGTGCAGAGGACGGATGTCATTTCCGTATCCGGGATGTTCACGTTGTTGATGGTGATGTCAGCCATGTGGCCGTTGGTCAGTTCTTCGATCTTCTCCATCATGGCGACAGGGTCGGATGCGTTGCCGGCGAACACGACATCGCAGAAACCGAGTTTCTTGAGGCGTTCGGTTGATTTCTGGCTGTGGCACATGCCGATGACCTTGCCGGTGACGCCGACGCGTTTTTTCGCTTCGTAGCAGCAGAGCATGCCAGACTTTCCGCCTGCGCCGATGATGAGTACAATGTCTCCCGGCTTGCAGAGCTTTGCAGTCTGGGCGGGGGCACCGGCCACATCAAGGGCAGAGAGTGCGAGCTTCTCGGGAAGGTCTGACGGGATCTTGGCGTAGATGCCGCTTTCAAACAGGATGGCCTTGCCTTTGATGTCAACCTGGTCGACGTCTGCGCGGATTTCGAGGATTTCGTCGATGCGGAGCGGAGTCAGTGACAAGGATACCAGCGTGGCGATCTTGTCGCCTTCCTTGAGGTCGATTTTTCCTTTCAGCGCGTCGCCGATTTTTTCAACAGTACCCAACAGCATGCCGCCGGAACCGGTCCTCCTGTTGCGGTGCTTCCCCTGCAATTCAACGTTGTAGAGGATTTCTTTCTTCATGGCCTCTTTGTCGTGGTTGCAGAAGTTCTCGATGTCTGTGAATGAAGCGGAGTCGATATTCAGGGTCTGTACATCGATGAGAATCTCGTTGTCGTAGATTTCATCCATATTGTTGTCGATTTTATCAGCCGGCTGAGGGAGTACTCCTTTGGGCTCAATAACGCGGTGTGTGCCGTACTTGTTGCCTTTTTTTTGCATATTGTATTGGTTTTTAAATTTATAACTTTAACTTTCTTTTCTTTGCGAGAAGCGGTGCAAATGTAGTTTTTTTTTCAATCCGTCAATGGTCCTCCTGAAAATATTTGCTGCTGGCGAATGTATTCCGAAATGCCGCGGTAGAGGTCTTGTATCAGAGGGTTTCCGATGGCGGCGATGTGCTTTTCCATGACTGTAGTGTCGCCGCGCCGTGCCGGACCGGTCTGTGCCTCCGCCGGTGTCATGACTCGCAGTTTGTCCACCGTTTGCTGCAACAGCGGAAGCAGCAGCCGGAAGTCCAGGTTCCCGGCCCGCAGCAGGTCGTCGGCAATGCCGCACATGGCATTGCCGAAGTTGCAGGCGAACACGGCGGCCAGATGAAGCAGGTTCCGCTGCTCTTCGTCCATCTTGTGGCAGTGTGGCGACAAGGCCGCGCCGAGCCGTTCCACCTCGCCGGCACGCTCTCCCAGCCGGTCGAGTTCCATGCACAACGGCACGGTAAGGCCCGCTGTGTCGAATGCCTTGGTGAAGGTCTGCAGCGGATAAAGTACGCCGTAATGTTCGGCAAAGGGGGCTAATACCTCTTGCGACACCGAACCCGCCGTGTGCAGCGCCAACGGCATCCGGAACGGGACCTGCTCCAAGACGGCAGGGTAGGCGTTGTCGCTCAAAGCAAACAGGAAGACACGGCTGTCAGGGTCCAGGTCCGAAAGGCTGTCAATGGCATCCGCACCGCAACGACGGGCAAGGCGCTCGGCATTGCACAGGTGACGGCTATAGACCTGCGAGACCCTGAACTCTTCGGAATCGCAAAGCCTTTCGACGATCCAGGTCGCCACGTTCCCGGCACCGACAAGGGAAATCATCAGTATTTGAATTTGCTGCCTCCTACGAACTCGCGCAGGATGGAGGTCCCGATGATGGCGGATTCCGGAATGGTCTTGAAGAAAGAAAGGAACTTGAGAAGCCGCGACGCTTCGGCAAACTCGACGGCGGTTTCGGGAACTTCGCGCAATATGGGGATGGCGTACGGTTTCAAGGCCCCCAACTCGAAGATGAGCGAGGTGTTGATCATCTCGTCGGCCTCTTCCTGATAGGGGAATATGTTCTTTTCTTCCCCGTTTCTAACACTGCGCCAGCGGCGGAGCGTCTCCACGGCAGAGTTGCCCCGGTAGTTGTAGTCGCGCACAATCCTCCGTATGAGGCGGTTGTCGGAGGTGGGTATCGGGTTCTGGCGGTCAATGGAAATGGACGTGAGCGCCGAAACGAATATTTTGAATTTGACCTCGTCGGGCAGCAGACTCGTGAGCTTGGGGTTCAGGCAGTGAATGCCTTCGATAACCAACACCGACTGCTTGTCTAACTGTAAAGACTTGCCGGTCCACACCTTGGCGCCACGCGCGAAGTCGAATGTCGGCATCTCTACACGCTTCCCGGCGATGAGGTCGGAGATGGTTCTGTTGAACAGTTCAAGGTCGATGGCATCGAACGCTTCAAAGTCGAAGTTCCCGTCTTTGTCGCGCGGGTTCTGGTCGCGTTCCACGAAAAAGTTGTCAACAGAAATCTGCACGGGATGGAATCCCAGCACGCCCAACTGCACCGAGAGACGTTTGCAGGTGGTGGTTTTGCCGGAACTGGACGGCCCGCAGATCAGGACTGCCTTGACACCTCCTTTGCGCTTTACGGCATCTGCCACCGCTGAAATCCTTTTTTCCTGAAAAGCCTCGGATACCAGCACGGTGGCCTGCACCAAATCCTCCGAAATGAGGCGGTTGACATCGCTGACGTAGGGTATGCCCAGCGCATCCACCCACTTTTTGTGCATCTGATAGACGGAGAAGAGTTTGGGCATTGCCCGGGTCTTCGGTATGGCATTGAAGTTGCGCGCAGAGGGGAGTTTCAGAAGCAGGCCGTTCTCGTAGCGCACAAGGTCAAAGGAGGTCAGGTATGCGGTGGAGGGCACCATATAGCCGTAGTAATAGTTTATGGTGTTGCCCAATTTGTAAACGGAGGTGAAGATGCGGTTGCGGTTTTTGAAGAGGTCGTATTTGTCTTCCAACTCGAACTGCCGGAACAGTTCCACGGCGTCCGGGGTGGGCAGCGCGATGCGTTCGAAGGGAAGGTCTTGCGCAACGCTCTTCAGCATGTTGTCGCGCAAATTCTCCACAAGTTCGTCGGTGACGGGGCCGTCGAGGTTCTCGAGCGTGCAGAAACGTCCACCGGAGATGGAATGTTGGATGCGGAGCTTTACATTGAGCGGCAAGGTGTCGTGTACGGCCTTGCACAACAGGAAATACAAGGAACGGATGTAAAGCCCCCGCCCATAGGTGGAATAGTAATCGAAAAAGGCGACGGTCGTCGGTTTGTGTATCCGGTAGTAGAGCTCTTTGACGGTGTTGTTTACCAAAGCGCCGAGAATCGGGTTCTCCAGTTTGATGTCGTACTGCCGGATGAACTCAAGCAGCGTGGTGCCGTAAGGGACCTCCACCTTCTTGCCTATCAAATCGCAGTAAACAGGAACGGTTGTGTTCATAGTGCGTTTTTTTTTCAAGGTGGCAAAGATACAAAAAACACGAGATGATATTGAAGATTTTGCTACTTTTGCACGCTGCTTGCGTATGGCGCAGCGTATGTTTTTTTCTTGACGACTGTCTTATGGTGATGTCCTATTTCATAATTGCAGGATATGTGCTTGTTCCTGTTCTTATTGTTTTGCTGTTCAGCAGATTTGAGCAGGCCAGGCGAGTAGGCACGGTGGTCATGGCATACGCGGCCGGCATATTGATGGCACTGTCGGGGCTTCTGCCCACGGGACAGGAAGCCGGAGCCCAAGCGCTTGCGCAATGGCAGAAGACCGTTATGAACATCACTGTTCCCCTCGCTGTCCCGCTGATGCTGTTCGGCTCCGATTTCCGCCTGTGGGCCAAGTCGCTGCCGAAGACGATGACGGTGCTGCTGGGCGGCATGGCATCGGTGGTCGTGGCGGTGGCGGCAGGATACCTTCTGTTCCGCAACAGCCATATTCCGCAGTTCGGGAAGATTGCCGCTATGATGACGGGCATCTATACGGGCGGCACCATGAATTTCAACTCGCTGGGCATGGCGCTGCGGGTGGATCCCGACCTGATGGTCGTGACGCTTACTTTCGAGGAGATGGTCACGTTCCCGTTTATCCTCTTTATTGTGGCCGGCGGTTACAAGCTTTTCCGTAAACTGCTGCCTTGCAAGAACGGCGGTGCCTGTGCGGAAAGCAGCGCCGAAGCCATGCCCCGGGACGGCTTCGAGAACTATTGCGGCATGTTGAGCAAGCGAGTGTTCCCGAAGATGTTGCTGTCCCTCGCCCTCGCCGCCGCCATTGTGGCAACATCGGCCGGCATCTCACTCCTGATTGCCGGCAAGGTGAACGAACTGATTGTCATCCTCTCGGCGACAACACTGGCCGTGCTGGCCTCTTTCAGCAAGAAAGTCAGAAACTTGCCCAAATCTTTTGAACTGGGCATGTTTTTCATCCTTATATTCAGCGTGGTGGTGGCCTCGCAATTCAGCCTCGCCGCAATCAACCGCTCTACGGTGACGATTCTTTGGTACATCCTTTTCGTGATGCTGGTCTCCATAGTCTTACACGTCGCAATATGCCGGCTTTTCAAGGTGGACGGCGACTTGTTCACGGTCGGACATGTAGGACTGCTTTGTTCCCCTCCTTTTGTGCCGCCCGTGGCGGAGGCAATGGGCAACCGAAACGTGTTGCTGAGCGGTATCGTGATAGGACTTGTGGGCTATGCGGCAGGCAATTACCTGGGCATAGCGGTGGCTGCGATGACAGGGGCTTTATAGCAGGGCGGAAGACAAAGGAGTTTTTTATGACGGGTTGTAAAGAAAAGGTGACCATGGCATTACAGAAGAAAGATGATGATACAGAAAGCGGCATTTTTAAGTTAATATAATACAGATAATCAAAAACTATTAGAATATGGCAACTAAATACATTTTTGTGATGGGCGGTGTCGTTTCCGGACTCGGGAAAGGTATCACGGCCGCCTCGCTTGGACGACTGCTGAAATCGAGGGGCGTAAAGGTGACTATGCAGAAACTGGATCCCTATCTCAACGTGGACCCCGGCACGATGAATCCCTACCAGCATGGTGAGGTTTTTGTGACAGAAGACGGCGCGGAAACGGATCTCGACATCGGGCACTACGAGCGTTTCATTGACGAGAATCTCAACAAGCACAGCAATGTGACGGCCGGAAAGGTCTATTACACCGTAATCGAGAACGAACGGAACGGCTCTTACGCCGGCAGCACGATACAGATGATCCCGCACATCACAAACGAGATCAAGGACCGTATCCGTATGAACGCCACCACCGCCGGGGCTGACGTGGCCATTGTGGAGATCGGCGGCACGGTGGGCGACTATGAGAGCCTCCCTTTCCTGGAGGCCGTGCGCCAGTTCGTGACGGAAGAAGGCCCCAAGAACTGTATGTATATCCATGTGGCCCTCATACCGTTCATAACCCCGAGCAACGAACTGAAAACCAAACCGGCACAACATTCCGTAAAGGAACTGCTCAGTCTCGGCATCCAGCCGGATATCCTGGTGTGCCGTTGCGACCATCCGCTCACCAAGGAGATAAAGGAGAAACTCTCGCTCTTTTGCAATGTCAAACTCGACTGCATCATCGAGAACAACAATGCCCCCTCGCTCTACGAGGTGCCGCTTGCGCTTGAAGAGGAGGGACTTGCCGAGCAGGTCATCAAGCGGCTGCAACTCAAGTGTTGCGAGAAGAACCTTTCAGACTGGGAAGACATGGTGCAGCGAAGCCGCAACCTGGAACAGGAAACGAACATAGCCATCGTGGGCAAGTACATTGAACTGCAGGACGCTTATATCAGCGTTGTGGAGTCGCTCAAACACGCCGCCATCTTCAACAAGTCTAAACTGCACATCTCCTGGATTGCCGCCGAAGAGATAACGGAACGAAACGTCAAGAGCATGTTGAAGGATGTCAAAGGCATCCTTATCCCGGGCGGCTTCGGGACGCGCGGCATCGAGGGCAAAATCAACGCCGCCCGCTATGCCCGCGAGAACAATGTCCCGTTCCTGGGTCTTTGCCTGGGCATGCAGATCGCCATCATTGAGTTCGCCCGGCATGTGTGCGGTCTCAAGGAGGCCCATACCAAGGAGATAGATACCACTACGCCCTATCCGGTCATCGACTTCCTGCCCGGGCAGAACGAGTACAGCATGTTAGGCGGCACGCTGCGCCTGGGCAGATACCCTTGCCGCATCAAGCCAGGCACCAAGGCCTTTCAGGCATACGGCTGCGATATGGTGAATGAACGCCACCGCCACCGCTATGAGGTCAACAACGACTACCGTGATGTGCTGGAAGCCAACGGCATGGTAATCTGCGGCACCTCGCCCAACGAGAGCATCGTGGAGATGGTGGAACTCAAGGACCATCCGTGGTTCCTTGCTTGCCAGTTCCATCCTGAATTCAAATCGCGCCCCAACCGCCCGCACCCGCTTTTCCTGGATTTCGTGAAAGCGTCATTGCAGCATGGGTAGTGTTACACCTCATCCGTATGCACTATGCCTTCGTGCAGGAGCATCCGACAATTATGTTCTGATGAATGTCGGATGCTCCTGCGGAAAGAGAACGGTTGTCTCTGCAAGGTGCCCGGATTGGATGAAGCATTCGCATCCAAAGGTCTGTTTTAACAAATAATAATTACAAAATATTGTAAATCAAAATGTTGCAATTATTATAGCAAAAAAGGGGGGGGGGGAGACATTTATTGCTATCTTTGCTGCGTTTTAAGATAATTACTTCTTCTGTTTTGAATAGAATATAATCAAGAACATAAACATAACGATATGAGAAAATTATGCTCCTTTTTGCTTTTTTTTGTGCTTATCTGCACATCATCTAATGCAAACCCCGTTGATGTCAGACAGGCTCAAAAAGCGGCAGTCAGTTACTTGTCGGCGGTCAAACAGGCTTCTTCGCCGCAAAGCCGCTGCCGCCTTGCCTATTCCAAAGCAGATGTGGATGATACCGATCCGTTGCTCTACGTCTTTGCTGTGCAAAACGGCTTTGTCGTAGTGGCCGGAGACGATGCGGTGCGACCGATACTTGGTTATTCCGTCAACGCAACGTTCGATCCGGGCAACTTGCCTTCCAATATGGTGGCGTATCTTGACGAATTGTCACGGCAAATCAAGAACGTGCGCCAACAGCAAGGTGCCGCCGACCGCCAGACGCGTTCGGAATGGAAAGCCCTGCTGGCAGATACGGTGAATGTGCAGGTTTTCCAGCAGAACGGCAGCCGTACGGCGGTGTCGCCCTTGCTTTCTACCAAGTGGGGACAAGGTTACTACTTTAACCGGTATTGTCCGGAAGACGAGTCCGGTCATGCGGTGACAGGCTGCGTGGCCACGGCATTGGCCCAGATTGTCAAGTATTGGGAAAGTCCCGCAAACGGCTTCGGGAAACACACCTACACCCCGTCGCAATACGGCACGCTGTCCGTTGACTTCGGGGCGGCAAATTACCAATACAGCTTGATGCCGGATTCCCTGGACTACAATACACCGCAGGCACAGATTGACGAAGTCAGCAAACTGATGTATCATCTGGGAGTGGCCTTGTCGGCAGACTATGGAGCGAACGCCACCTACGGTTACGATGTCGCCGCGCGCGCGGCCATGATCAACCATTTCGGCTTCAATCCTTATGCGGGATTGGCGGAGCGCAATTTCTATACGGATGCTCGATGGATGGATTCTCTATGGATCTCTATGCTCAAAGGCGAAATAGATCTCGGCAGACCTGTGTATTACAGTGCTTCAGGCTCTTCCGGAGGGCATGCCTTCGTGTGCGATGGCTATGACGCTTCCGACTATTTCCATATCAATTGGGGATGGCAAGGTTATTGTGACGGCTATTTCACGCTCGACAACCTTTCTGCGGCCGGTTATACTTTCAACAATCAGCATTGTGCCATGTTTGACCTCTACCCCGTTTCTTCGCCCGAAAGGAGGATTGTCTGTAACATACATGGCACTACAGAAATGAAAGTGGACTCTGTGGCATATATAGCCCATACGTTAGGGTACAACACTGCTTATCAAACCAATAATTACTCCAACGTTTTCTTAAACACGATGATTCTTACTCCGCAAAATGCCGGCGAACGCATTATGATAGAGTTTTCAGAACAATCATATCCCCAGCGGTTTACCGTATATGACGGCACGGAGGATGCCGGCACGGTGCTGTTCAGCAACGACGACAACACAGGGGGCAGCTATCTCTCCTCTTCGGATACCGTTACGATAGTTTATAACGGTTCGTGGAAAAACAATGGCTTTCTGCTGAAAGCAACTACAGTAAGCTGCATTCCGGTTGTTTACAATTTTGACTGCACGGAACGGACTGAAACATCGGCAACTTTGTCGTGGGATATGCTGAATGCCGCATCCGGTGCGGACAATCCCCGCCAAGGGCAACTGGAATACGGGCTGCGCGGCTTTACCCGGGGCAGCGGTACGGTTCTGGATGCCGATGGCACTTCCATTGCATTGAACGGCCTGCTGCCGGACACGGAGTATGAGGCCTATCTGACATATCAGTGCAACGGCGGCGGTGTCAATACGGTAGGCCCGCTGCACTTTAAGACGAACCCATACGTGGAGTGTTTCGACGCTATTGGGGAGGACAGCCGCACAATCGACTATTATCCTTTCCATACCTCGTACAGACTGTCCCAGCAACTGTTCACGGCTGAAGAATTGGCCGCCGCCGGCATTGTTGCGGGCTCGTCGCTGGCTTCCCTCAGCTTTGAATGTTCCGTCTCCTGCGACCAAGCACAGCAGTTTGACAATGTCACCGTCTATCTGGGCAATACAGCTCGCTCTTCCTATTCCGTCTCCGGCGACTCAATCCCGAAGTCGGCAATGCAGCAGGTCTGGAGAGGCACCGTCAGGTTGATGCCGTCGGAGCAGAAATACGAGTACACCATTTTCTTCGATACGGCATTCGTCTATACGGGCAACAATATCGTGATGGCCGTGGAGAAACCGGCAAACAGCGGAAGTTATGCCACTTGCGTCTCCTTTTATGGTCATTACACAACAGAGAAACGGGCCCTCAACTCCGCAGGATATGTTGAAAACGTCAGGAACAGCATCATATTCTGCATATCCCCGTCATGTCCCAAGCCGCAACAGGTGCGCTATACGTCATTGTCGAGACATGCGGTAAGGCTCGACTGGAATGCCGGCGACAGCCATGGTTGGAATGTGGAGTACGGACCGCAAGGCTTCGCGCAAGGCACGGGCACAACGTTGCACACAGACACTAGTTCCGTAACAGTAACACATCTGGTGTTCGGCTATTATGATTTCTATGTGCAGGCCGACTGCGGCGCAACAGAACAGAGCCTTTGGACAAAATGCCGGGTGTTAGTGACTGTGTCGTCGGACGGGACGGAGACACTGTCGTGCGGCACAATCGATAAGTTTTATACGCAAACGAGCGACAGTATCACATGTGCAGGATCCACAACTTCAACGATTTTCCCGATGGGCCATTATTATGATAGTAAATACACATACACGCAGCAGCTTTATACCGCCAGAGACTTCAGAGCGGTGGGGATAGATTCCTATTCCCAGATTGTCTCTTTGTCGTTCCAGTATGACGGCACCGCCCAGGTCAAGTCGCCCGTTGAGGTCTATCTGGGTAATGTGTCGTTGTCAGAACTGAATGATTGGGTGAGCCCGTCACAGTTGCAGCAGGTCTATACGGGGGCAGTGGCGCTTGCGAACGGCTGGGTGACCATCAACTTCAATGTGCCGTTCATCTATGCCGGAGAATCAGTCGTGGTGGCGATGCTGAACAACAGCGGCACCGACAACGGAACATCTATCTTCGATATGCATTGCACTAATAGGCTGATGGCGTTGGAAAGAACATCAACCGCTCCCATTGATATGGAGAATTCGTATTATTTTTCAGGAGACTATGTTAGAAACAACATACAATTCTGCACGGATTCATCAGTTCGTGTGCTCTCCAGAGACACGACGGTCTATATCACCGATGGGGCATCATATGACTTTTACGGCACCGACCTGAGCCGGCAGGGCGTTTACACCCACCGATGGGTGGTTGACGACAATTGCGACAGTTTGGTAACACTTACGCTGAAGGTGCGCAAGATCTTCTATGTCACCACCACAGGTGCTGGGCTTCGTGACGGCTCGTCGTGGCAGAACGCCACCGACTTGCAGACCGCTCTCGATACGGCAAACACCTTTACGGACGTAATACCTTGCATTTATGTCAAGCGCGGCACCTACCCGGGCAACGTGACGAGCAAGAACAGTTTTGTCATAAAGCCCAATGCGCAGGTCTATGGCGGCTTTGCCGGCAATGAACCCGCCGACTTCAACTTGGACAACCGAGACATCGTGGGCAACCCGACCGTCTTGTTCGGGTCAAATGCCCGCAGAGTGCTGTGCCAGGAGGCTTATTTCGCATCCGGCAAGGAGACAGTCATCGACGGCTTTACTATCCGCGGCGGCACGATAAACGACAGCATCTCTTCCGGCGGTGCCGTCTATATGAGGAAAGGCTGCACCCTCAGCAATTGTAACATAATGGCAACTAACGCTTCTGTGGCCAGCATCACGTATGATATACAGGGTGTGGCAGTTTACAATGTCGGCGGCACGCTGAAAGACTGCACCATAAAGAACAACAGGATAAATGTGTCCGGCACGGCGAGCAGATCGCGCGGAATCAATGGCATAGGCCTCTTCAATGTCGGCGGCACCGTGCAGGGTTGCATCATACAGAACAACACGGTTGTATATGAAGGCAGCAACGATGTCACCCCATCGAACGGCGGCGGCCTGTATTGCGGAAACGGGACTACGGTGCTTGATTGCCAAATCACCCAAAACAGTGCCAACGATGGCGGCGGTCTGTATGCAGCCAGGTACGCCACAATTGTCGTAAAAGGTTGTACGGTATGCAACAACGTGGCCCGGACCTCGGGCGGCGGCGTGTATGTGTATGGTTACACGAAAATGTCCAATTGCCATATCGGCAACAACGTGTCAGGCTCAAATGGCGGCGGCGTATATGCAGGGCAAAACGTAGATATGGTAAACTGCAATGTGGTGCGTAACACCGCAGCCAGTAATGGCGGCGGATTGTATATATATAGGTGTAACGTAAATGCCTACAACACCATTGTGTGGGGCAATAAGGTTGGCAACAATGACAATCAGATTTACGGTACGGCCGGTTTCAGAGCCCAAGGCTGTGCCGTGCATGGCGGTTGCAGCGGCGCCATTACCTTGAACGCCGAGAACGACGGTGCCGGCTTCGGCTATCCCCGGTTTGCAGCCCCTACTGCGGAGGCAGGGACAGATGTGAACAATGCCATCGGCGACTGGTCGCTGTCGGCCGGCTCCGCATGTATCAATGCCGGCACGAACAGCGCAGTGACCGACGATGTTGACTTGCAAGGAAATGCACGCATTCAGCAGGAGAGGGTAGATGTAGGGGCTTTTGAGTCGGCACACCTCCCGCAAGGACTGACACCGCAGGTGCAAAGCAACATCATCTATGTCACGCCTGCCGGTGCAGGCTTGCAGGACGGATCTTCATGGGGCAACGCAACCTCAAACCTGACCTATGCAATGGAAACGGCCGCCGGCTGCGAGCCCGCGGCAAAGGTGTGGGTGGCACAGGGCATCTATCAACTTTCCGGATTCCTGCAGCCCGGCGTGGCGGTATATGGCGGCTTCGCCGGCAATGAGCCCACCTCTTACAACCTGGCCCAGCGTGACTTTACACAACACGCCTCCGTCATCGACACGGCAGGCTCTGTCGTCCTGCTGGCGCAAAGTTATCCCTTTGAGGAGGCAACGCGCGGCGTGCTCGACGGCTTTACGCTGCGCAACGGAGGCAGCGTGTCTTCATATTGGTTGGATGAGGGTGTGTCTTCCGTGACCCTGTTGGGAAAGATGACTATGAAGAATGTTCTTTTCACCGACAATTACCACAACAGCGCCACCGATTGCGATTTCTTGTATTGCACATTCAGACAGAACAAAAGAAATGGAATCAATGCCAATAATTGCCGGCTGAAAGATTGCTTGTTCGAAGGCAACGCTTGGAATGGCGTAAATGCAACCAATGCTTCAGCATTGTCCAACTGTATGGCACAGAACAACGGAACTGCCGGATCGGGATCAGACTATGCCGGATTCAGCCTCGCTAATTCGTCGAAGATGTCAGAATGTGTCAGCAGCAACAACAACGGGAACGGCATTTACAGCAACAGTTCTACGGTTTTAAATGCAACGGTTGCCAACAACAACGGCGGCGGCGTGTATGCTTCAGGCGGACTGTTCTACAATGTCAATGTGGCCAACAATTCAAAGCAACAACGGGGCGCAGGAATCTATGCTACGTCAAGCGCAAAGTTCATCAACTGCAATGTCGTGAACAACAAGAGCCTGACAACGAACTATAGTGGCGGAGTTTACGGCACTGACGGCTGCGAGTTCACCAATTGCATCGTCTGGGGGAACAAGAACAATTCGGATGCCGGCAACATTGAGGGTGGCGGCACCTACTCCTATTGCGCCGTTGAAGGCGGATGCGAAGGCACCGCCAACATCAGCCTCGCGGCTTCCAACACGGGTTCCGGCACAAACCATGTGCGCTTTTCCGCCCCCACCGACTCGGCAGGCGTCTCGTCACAGCAAAACCGCGACTGGCGGCTCTCTGCCGGCTCGGTCTGCATCAATGCCGGCAATGCCGTCAACACATCGCTGAACCTCCCTGAAGTTGACCTTGCCGGCTCTCTGCGCGTGAAACAGCAACGCATTGACATCGGTGCGTACGAGTACGGCGACATCACTTACCAGACCGTCAACGATACCATCTGCCTCGGCTCCGACTTCTTCTTCGGCGACTATTATGTCTATCCCGAAACCGCCGGTCTCTTTGTGGATACTTTTACCTATTACGAGAACGGTATGGACTACGTCGCCAACATCAGCCTTATGGTCGGCGAAGTCTATCAGCACAACCTCACAGACAGCATCTGCGAGGGAGATACCTATACGTTCCACGGACGGCAACTGACACAAACGGGTGTCTATGAGGCCTTCCTGCGCTCGGCAGAAGGCTGCGACAGCACCGTGACCCTGCAGTTGACCGTGCTTCCGAAATCCTACAATACGTTGACGGAAACCGCCTGCGAGCAATACATCTGGAACGGCGTCACCTACGACGCCGGCGGCGACTATGTGCAGACGCTGACGGCATCGAACGGCTGCGACAGCGTGGTGACGCTGCATTTGACCATCAACCATCACGTCACGAACGAATGGCATCATACTGCCTGCGAGCGTTACACCTGGAACGGCATTACCTACAACGCCAGTGGCGACTATGAGCAGACGCTGACGGCGGCGAACGGCTGCGACAGCGTGGTGACGCTGCACCTGACGGTAACCAGCACCGTCCGCACCGAGTGGTACCACACTGCCTGCGAGCACTATACTTGGAACGGCCAGACCTACCATGGCAGCGGCGACTATGTGCAGACCCTGACGGCGGCGAACGGCTGCGACAGCGTGGTGACGCTGCACCTGACCATCAACCGCACTGTCATTCACGAGTGGTACCATACCGCCTGCGAGCAATACACTTGGAACGGCGTCTCCTATAATGTTAGCGGCGACTATGTGCAGACCTTGCCGGCGGCCAATGGCTGCGACAGCATAGTGACGCTGCACCTGACCATCAACCGCAACGTAGCCAATGAATGGAGCCATACCGCCTGCGAGCACTATACTTGGAACGGCGTCACCTACGACGCCGGCGGCGACTATGTGCAGACGCTGACGGCATCGAACGGCTGCGACAGCATTGTGACGCTGCACCTGACCATCAACCGTCACGTCACGAATGAATGGAGTCATGCAACTTGTGGAGAAAGTTTCATTTGGAACGGCATCACGTACGACACGACAGGAGATTATGTGCAGACCTTGCCGGCGGCGAACGGCTGCGACAGCGTGGTGACGCTGCATTTGACGATAGTGCCTGATACGGTGCCACAGGTACTTGTCAGCGGGCAGATCATCTCTTGTGTAGGCGGAACTGCCACCTTGTCGCTCACGGCTCCATACAGCAATTATGTTTGGTCAACGGGCGACACATCCGCAACGTTAAACGTAACGTCTGCGGGCTATTATTGGGTGACCGTCACGGACTCGTATGGTTGCGAGACGGTTTCTTCGCCTTTGCAGTTGGGAGAGAGCGCCTTGATAGAGGGGACGCCGTCGATTTGTATGGTAGGCATCGAAAACGGCCACAATCTCCTGATCTGGGCGGAAATGGGTGACACTGATGTGCAGTACTACAAGATTTACCGCGAAAATGACCGGGCCAATGTGTTCGAACCGTTGGCTGTGGTGGCATCTTCAGAGGCCAATGTGTTTGAAGATACCACTTCAGACCCCACGATGCGAGCCTACCGCTACAAAATAACGGCTATGGATGTCTGCCAAAGCGAGACACCGCTCAGCGAACTGCACAAGACCGTTCACCTGACCATCAACCGGGGAGTCGGGAACAGCTGGAACCTGATATGGACACCTTACGAGGGGACGGAGATCGTTTCCTGTAAACTATATCGCGGCACTACGCCGTACAACATGCAGCAGATAGCCACAATGCCCGCCACACTGACCTCCTATACCGACTACACCAACCAGAACGGTGCACTGTTTTACCAGATCGAGATGGTGTTGGAAGGCAGTTGTGTACGCAGAACCCGCGACGTGTCGTATGCCGGCGCACGCTCTAATGTGGTACACAACGGGATGCCCGTACAGACGGAGCAAACACTTGCCGTGTGCGACAGCCTTGTTTGGAACGGCGCTACGCTGACCGCAAGCGGCGACTATGTGGATACGGTTACCGTCAACAACGCCTACGACAGCATAACAACCCTGCATCTCACCGTCAATGCGTCAGCGTATGCAGTGCTGGGTGATACGGTTTGTTCCGGTTCTGACTATGCAGCCTACGGCTTTGAATGGATACGGCCGGCTGTCGGCATACACCGCGACACGTTGCGGCTGAACAGTGCCGCAGGCTGTGACTCGACCGTATGTTTCACGCTCACTGTGCTGGACCTGCCCGAGGTGTCGATTTCGGGTAACCTTGATGTGCAGCAAGGCGAATCAACAGTGCTGTCCGCTTCGGGTGCGAGCACGTACCTGTGGTCAACAGGAGAAACGGCAAGTGCAGTGACGGTTGCGCCGACAGAGACCACAGCCTATAGCGTCACCGGAACCGACGGGTACGGCTGCAGCAATGCTGACACGGCTGTCGTTACCGTCAACGTAGGCATAGCAGACCAATACGGACCGCAGGTACGTTTGTGGCCTAACCCTGCCGACAAGGTCGTGTTTGTTGAATGTCAGGCTTTGCAAAGGGTGGAGATCTTCACCGCAATGGGGCAACTGATGATGGCCGGCACATGCCCGGATGCCGACAACGCAACCCTGCAAGTCAATACCGTGCAATATCCTGATGGTGTTTACTTTGTGAGGGTCACCGATGCCAAAGGCCGTCAGTCAACACGCACGATGGTAGTCGCACATTAAGATAACTTTCTCAAGAAGAAAAGGTAATATTCTTTCGGCTCACTTGCAGAGTTCCGGGTGAAGTTACCCAACGATTGTGCATGGCCTTCAGGCCATTCTTAACGGCAATGCATACTTTGCTATCCATCCCTGTGAGTCGGAAGGGTAAATTTACACTGAACTGGACACAATCCTGCATAAGGAATAAAGACAACTGCATATGGAAAAGAACCAAATAGAAATCTACCGCTCGGCAGACGGCAATGTCGAGCTGAACGTAAAACTGGAGAACGATACCGTCTGGCTCACGCAGAGCCAGATGGCGGAGTTGTTTGGCAAAGACCAGTCTGTTATTGCCAGGCACATAGCCAATGCTTTCAAAGAGGAAGAAGTCACGGAAGAAAGTAATATGCAAATTTTGCATA
>CAVEXN010000028.1:0-30137 GCA_963620035.1 Oscillospiraceae bacterium
GATAGAATTCGCAGCTCGGGACCTGCTTGAGGGCGGCGGCGGAGAACACATAGTCGACTCCCGCCATGACGTAGTCTACCGACTCGCGGTTGCGTACATTGCCGATGTAGAACTTGACCTTGTGCGCCACCTCAGAGCGGTTGGCCTGAAGGAAGTGACGCATATCGTCCTGTTTCTTCTCGTCGCGTGAGAGAATGCGGATCTCTTTTATGTCAGAATCGAGAAACCGCCGAAGCACGGCGTTCCCGAATGAGCCGGTGCCGCCGGTGATGAGAAGCACCTTGTCTTGGAAATTTACCATAATTGTATGTATTAAGGATTATGGATTATTTGTTTCTTATTGCCGCTGTTGGAGAAATATTTCGACAACTTGAATGATGAAGGATTTCTTTCCAAATTCAAAAATCCCATGTCGAAGAATGCTGCTTCCGCCATCTTCGAACGCAGGAAGGAATGTGTTTTTGTTTTAAATATTGTGTTTTGTATTTTTTACGGAACACTCAAACACATCAGACAACCACGGCGCAAGGTGCGACCACGAGATAGCAGAGCATTGAGGATGCTCAACGTTTACCTACAAATCAAAATAATTCCTAATCTGCTTATAGCAAGAGTCGTAAGCCCTCATCTCTTTCAATTGACAGTATGTCTTCGTATGCAAAATAGGGATGAGTTTTTGCCCTTTGCCTAAATCATATACCTTTCCACATATTTCAAGGAAAGGTTTTGCATTTTTATTAATCGCTTCGTAATAGGGGGGAATGCTGTCTATGCCTTTTTGTTTTGGTTTCGCATTGGCTAAAAAGTCCGTTTCTGTCCGATATAATTCAAAGTATTGAAGCCAATAATTGACCTGCTGCGACATCGGAAAAACATATTCTATTGAATCGAACTGTTCCACAATCTTCTTTAGCCGTTTAACCCCTGTTTCTGCTTCTCTTTCCGGAATCAAAACAGTTCGTTTTTTTGGACGTTCCAAAGCCTGATTGCATAAGTTTGTCACATAAATATCTTCACGGTTATATCTATTTCCCGTTATATCCAGAACCTGTTCAAAACTCATTTTTGCCAATCCGTACTTACGTCTGTCTGATTCATTCAGTGGTTCACTCTTAAACTTAAAATAATAATCGCTGAAAAGTGCATAATCTGCTATGGTAGCAGATCTCTGAAGCCTAGGGTCATGACCTATTAGCAGTACTTTTGGTCTAATACCTAATTGTTCAAAAGGATTCCAGTCTTTACATTCCATATTTAACGGCATCATTGGGTTTCTTTTTCAACATTTTAACATCTGTCATTCCTACATACTGTAGTCTTCCACGATTCTCTTGCCAAGTGCCTTGTCGAGGAACTCCGGGGCGAAGTTATTGTTCAATCCTGACCATTTGAGGAGTCTTTTCTCCTCGGCGTTGAGGCGCTTGCCAACCTTGTGTCAGGAGAGAATCTACAGCAGGTTCCGGTATCCCCAAACGCCGCCGCAGTTTTCTACGGGACAGCCCTGCTCACCGCCTACGAACACGATTTCGCGCTCTTCACCCTCCTTGTATTCGGCAACGGACTAAAAAAGCCTTACGTCATAAATTATAAGTCTGCTTTGAACTCGAGTGCGACGATGCAGTCGGTGCCTTGCGGCGGAGCGGTGAAAGTGAGCGTGACGGTGCCGTCTTTGGCCTGCTTGAACGCGACCTTCTCACCATCGGCCAAGAACGTTGCTTTGCTGAGTTTGTGCTGTCCGCAAGCAAGCGTCAGGGTGTTGTCCTGCAAGTCGAGGAGATGCACATAGAGCACGTTGCCTTTCTGGGTGGTCACTCCCCAGTCTTGCGGTGCAATGAAACCGCCGCGCGTGCCATAGATGCTTTTGCCGTTTTCTGCAAGCCATTCGCCAATACCTCGCAGTCGCTCCAAGGCCTGTTCGGGCAGTGTGCCGTCGGGACGCGGACCGACATTGAGCAGCAGGTTGGCGTTCATCCCTGCCGTGCGCACAAGGTAGCGGATCAGTTCCTCCGTGCTTTTATACTCCAGGTCAGACATCCTATAGCCCCAAGAGCCGTTCATGGTCTGGCAGGTCTCGAGCGGCAACTTACTGATTCCTTGTCCGGAATAGCCAGCCTCGTTCTGTCCGGGAATGTCTCGCTCGAAAATCTGGATATCCTCGCCTCCGAACGGGAGCAGATGGTGGTTGTTGCCTACGAGACAGCCGGGCTGCAGACGGTGGATGAGTTCGTACTGGCCATAAAGCCCCCAAAGCTCAGGCTGCTTCTCGCGCGGAAACTCGTCTTTGTCCCAAACCCCGTCAAACCAGATGCAGCCGATTGGTCCGTAATTGGTCAGCAGTTCTGTAAGTTGCTGCTCCATGAAGCGGGCGTATGTGCCCCACTCACCATGACCGGTGCGGCCGGTGCCGTGACCGGTGCGACCTAAAGGCCAATAATCTTCGCGTCCCCAGTCTAAATGCGAGTAGTACAAATGCAGGTCTATGCCCTGACTGTGGCACTCCGCGGCAAGTTCGGCGATCACATCACGCCTGAACGGAGTGGCGTCCACAATATTATATTCGGAGGCGTCGCTGTGGAACATCGAGAAACCGTCGTGATGGCGCGAGGTTACCGTCAGGTACTTTGCCCCCGATGCTTTGATGGCCGACACCCACTCGGCAGCAGAGAACCGCGAAGGGTAAAACGCTGCCGCAAGGTGCTCATACTCCTTATGGTTTCGGTTGTTCACCTGCATATTCCATTCTCCGTCTGACATCATGGCATAAATGCCCCAATGGATGAAGATGCCGAACTTGTTGTCCTGAAAACGTTCGCGCGCGACCAGCACTTCCCTGCTCGCAGCGTAGTCTTCCTGTGCCACAAGGCGACCGCAGTCGAACGTCAACAATGCGATGAGAAGCGTTGTAATAACGAATGCCCTCTTCTTTTCTGTTCGATTTTGGGAATGCTTATGAAACATCTTGAAAGCGTTTAAGTAATCAAAATCAATAATTAAGTCCGAACGCCCAAAGCGGAATAACATTGCCTTGCGCAAATTCGATATCATCCTTGACGATATAGGCATCCGGAATCTCGGCAATCTGCTTTTTCCTTTTGCCCTTGCCGCCCAGTTCGAAAGTGCAGTTGCCGATGACAAAATCAGAGCGGCGCGATGAAATCACATCATGTTCAACCCGCATTTGGTTGTAGAAGAACGTTTCCCGCATATTTCCCGTATCGGGATTGCTGCCTGCCAGAACTGTCATCAGACTCGGGTTGTCGATATACACCTTTTCAACCTTGCCCAAGCCACGAATGCCCCCCGTGTCGTCTCTCAACTGCCCTATCAGCTGCGCCTTTTCGAGCAATGCGAGATAGTCGGCGATGCTGTTGCGGCTGACGCCAACTTCAACGGCAAGGCTGTCGGCGTTAGGTTTATACGGTGCCAAGGTTGCAATCACGGCGAGCATTTTCTTGAGTTTTCTGGCCGTAGATGCCTTCAACCCGGCATATTGTGCAACATCAGACTCAATCGTCTTTATGATGACATTTTGCATTCTCTTCGCAAAATCACCCTCGATTGAAAACGGATAATAGCCTTCTGCAAGGTATTTCCGGAATAGGGGCAGCGGGTGTATAACCCCGGTTATCTGCGCTTTTCCGTTCAGGATTTCCTCCAACGGGTACTTGCAGACGACAATCTTATGAAACAGTTCCAGATATTCTCTGAAAGAGAGTCCATACATCGTGTATTGAAGAACCCTTCGGCTCAAGTCGGCGACGCCATCCATAATGTCAAGCACGGAAGAACCCGTGAAAACCAAGCGCATATCAGGATGTGTGTCGTAAATCTGCTTGATTTCGCGCGACCAATCGGGGTACTTGTGGATTTCGTCAATGACGAAGACCTTGCCATCCTCTTTCGAGAATTCATCTGCAACCTCAACAAGAGAATGGGTGCTGAAATAGGTATGGTCGGCGGAAACATAGAGCGACTCGCCCTCTGCAACCTGTTCTTTCAGGTATTGCAATACCATCGTTGACTTGCCCACGCCCCTTGCTCCCGTTATGGCTATCATACGAGCCGACCAGTTCACCCTATCGTAAAGATAACGATGAAAACTGCTTACTGTCAACTCCTTCTGCAAGCGCATATAGGCATATAAGGACTCGTCAACCATTTTCTCTTGCTTTAAAAATTGTGCAAAGATAATAATTTTTCACTCAACAAGTGCATTTTGGATTACAAATATGCACACAGTGAGTGAAGTATTGCATCTCTCCAAATAACGGCTCCCGAGCTTTCTCTTACAAGTCGTTGTGCCGCTGTTTTTCTGAAATCTGCTCAAGCAGATGCAGGTTTTTCTTGCCGATGCGCTGCTGCAGGGCATGTTCCAGAGCGGCGTGGCGGTGCAAGTCGCTGCCTATGTAAGTATAAGCACCCTCCTTAAGCAACATTTCAGCTTTAAGATTCGCCCCCTTGCCGTACATGCCCAGCAGGGAGAAGAGGTTGAGCTGGAACTCAACGCCCATGTCAAGCAACTGCCGGTAGTCGGATTTTGACATGTACAAGTACCGTTCCGGGTGTGCAAGCATTGGATAGAATCCCATGGAGGAAACCTCGTGCAGGAGGTCGCGCAAGCCGGCGGGTGCGCCAAAGCAGGAGGTCTCCAGCAGCAACCTGTTCTGCCCCTTGCCCCACGGCAGCAAGTCGCCGGCGGCGAGGAGGGCTCGGAACAGACTGTCGACCATATACTCGGCAGAGAGATGCAGCGCAATCTTTCCCTGATACTCTGCTTTGAGTTGGGAGAAACGTAGCCGCAACGAAGCCGTTTCATTGGGTACGTCTTCCATAATATGCGGCGTGAGCCACACCTCGCCCACCCCCGTTTCCTCGTAGCGGGCTAGGAGGGAAAGCGTCTCGTCCATCGTCGCCACCCCGTCGTCAACCCCCGGCAGAATATGGGAATGGCAGTCGGTAAAGCCCGAAAGCAAACCGCTGTCTTTCAACAATACATCGTTATGGAACAGCCACATGAAAACACTACAATTTCAAATGAACGCAATTCCGGATTCTTAATTTCCGACATTATTCAACTATTTGACAACCATCCATTTACCCCCCCGCTTCTTGTCGGTCCCGTAATAGTAGCCGGAGCCGTAGCCGTAGTGATAGCCATAACGGTAACCATAGCGGTAGCCATAGTGACCGCTGCCGCCTTGGGTGCCATTGAGTATCATCGACATATTCTTGTACTTCTTTTCGGAATAGATATTATTAAGGTCTGACAACATGTTACGTTCGAACAGTCCGGCGCGAACCACGATTATGGTTCTGTCGGCGAGTTTCTCAATGATTTGAGCGTCGGCCACCAGTTCTAAAGGCGGGCAGTCAATCAGCACATATTCATATTGCGACCGGACCATTTGAATGGCCAGTTTCAGGCGGTCGTCGAACAGCAGTTCGGTAGGGTTCGGCGGGATGGTTCCGACGGGCAGCACATCGAGGTTGGGGTTGGCGGTGTCAGTCACGATGATGCCTTCCAGGTCATCGACACGGCCGCACAGGTAATCGCTCAGTCCACGGGTGGGCGAGCCGATGTAAGCAGAGGTCGAGGCATGGCGCAAGTCTCCGTCAATCACCAGCACCTTCTTGCCCTTGATAGCGAAGCTGACGGCTATGTTGACTGACAGGAACGACTTGCCGCTATGGGGGTTGAACGAGGTGACGACAAAGACATTCTGCGACTTGTCCTTGCTGGTCATAAATTCGATGTTGGTACGCAGCACGCGGAAAGCCTCATTGATGATGTCGCGGCTTCCCTCCTTGACGACTACGGTTTTCATCTCTTTTGGTTTCCGTTTCAGGAAGCCTTCCTTTTCCCTCACATACAGCGGAATCTCGCCGATGAGCGGTATCGTCACGCCCTCCAGGTCTTTGCGTCCGCGCACACGGGTGTTCATCGTCTCGCGTGCGAATATGACAGCGGCGGGGACGAACAGTCCTAAGGCAAAGGCCACAAGCAGAATATTCCTGCGATTAGGCGATGTAGGGACCCTACTGCCGTAAGGTGGGTTGACAATGCGGGTGTTATAGGCGGTAAAGGCCTGCGACAGTTCGTTTTCCTCACGTTTCTGGAGAAGGAAAAGGTAAAGGGCCTCCTTCACTTTCTGCTGTCGCTCGACCGAGAGCAGGAATTTGGCTTGCGTCGGGTTGGCGGCAATACGCGATGTGGTCATCTGCGCGGTATGCTGCAGGCTTCCGATCTGTGATTCGAGCGTCACGATCTGGTTGTCGATAGACTTGATGATGGCCGCCCGCATAGAGACCAGAGCCTCGTCCATATCGACCACCAGCGGGTTTTTCACGCTGCTGTTAGCCACCAGCCTGTTGCGTTGCAGCAACTGGCTGTTGTATTCGGAAATCTGCGCCTCAATGCCGGCGCTCTCGATGCCGGAGTTGGCGGGAAGCAGCTGCGTGCGGTTGGCATCGTTGGTCAGGTACGTCCTGATATAACGGCTCATGTACAGTTGGTTGTTCAGTTCCTGTATCCGGGTGTTGGTGGCGTTGTTCTGGGTCATGTACATCGTGGACGCTGCCTGCACGTCGGGCAAGAGGTTCTCCGACTTGTAGGAAGAGATGTCCTCATCCACGTTTCCGAGTTCCCGCTCTATGACTCCCAGACGCTCGTTGATGAACATCGAGGTGCTGACGGCGATCTGGTTCTTGTCTTTCACCCAGTTCTCGTTATAGACGGAAATCAGCATGTTCAGCACATCTTCCGCCCGTTGCATCGACTTGTCCTTGTACGACAACTCGATGACCGTAGCCTGCTTCTCTTTCAAGGTCACCGTCAGATTCGAATGGCAGGCGTTCACGGCTTTGTAGAGGCTCGATTTGCTCACGTACAGCGTATATTCCTTGCCATGTTCATAATTGGGGGTAATGCTGACCGTAACATTCCCCAGCGGGGTTACAATCTCCTTGTGCAGGCGTCCTCTCACCGCTTTGCCGTCAACGTCTTTGCCGTTATGGGTAAAATCAGACAGCTGGACGGTCTTGTCGGGATGCACTTTCAGCGTAAAGCCGGCTGACTCCTCCTCGGCGAGGCCGTCCATGGTCACCGTCACGGGCAACGAGAGTCCGTAAGCCACCTTGCGGTGGAACGTGCCCGGGAACATATAGTTCATATCAAGGTTCAGCCGTTTTACCACCTCGGTCATCAAAGCGGGCGACTGGAACGCTATCACCTCATTGTTCACATTGGTACTGGACTTGAAAAGGCCAAGTTCAGAGAAAGATTCAATCTCAGAAGATACGGACTTGCCTTTGGTATCGTCCTTTATCTGCACGGAGGCCGAGCGGGTATATACGGGGTGGGTACATAACAGATAAGCGGTGGCGATGCCGAGCATTATCATCAAAGACAACACGAACCACCTCCACTTGGCCAGACACAGGGAGAGCAAATCCGTTATCTGCAAAGCATCATCCTGCCGGTCTTCTTGGGCACTCTTTTTGTTTTCAGACATATCTCAATCAATAATAATAAGCGATGTGGGTTGAACAACTATTTCAGGAACAGCACCGTAATGGAGGCGACGAGCGATGCCAGCGACATCCAGAAAGAGACCGACCGGACGTTGTTGCCGTTGACCGTTGCCTGCCGTGCCTTCACCGCATTGGGTTCCACATATACGATATCGTTCTGCTGCAAATAATAGACGGGGGATTGGTACAGGTCGTAGCCCGAGTTGAGGTCCACCTTGTAGAGTGTTTTAATCCCGTTGTCATCGCGCTGCACCAGCACATTGTCGCGTTTCCCATACACGGTAAGGTCGCCGGCCATGCTCAAGGCTTCCAGCAGCGTCAGTCTGTCCTTGTCGATGTTGAAGCGGCCGGGACGTGCCACCTCGCCCAGCACAGAGACGGTCAGGTTCATGAACTCCACTGTCACGACAGGGTCTTTGACCAGGTCCTTCGACATCAACTCGTTTTTGATGTAGGCTGAAATCTCTTGACGGGTCATCCCATCCACATGGATGAGCCCCAATACGGGGAAATCGATGTCGCCGTCCTGGTTGATGGTATAGCCCGAAATGCCCTGGCTGGTGGCAATCGAGGCGGCGTTGCCCACTTGCCGGGAGACAATAGGGAGGTTGAAAAGGTCCATCAGCAAGGGATCCTTGCTGTTCACCATGATTGAAATCTTGTCTTCGGGGCGCACCCGTATCTCGAGCGGATAGAGGATCTTTTCCGCCGTGCCGGGGGCAACGTCTTTGAAATAAGCGACTTTAGGCGTAGCGCATGAGCCCATCACAAAAGCTATCGCCAATAAGCAAAAAAGTGGTCTGCCTTTCATGTTTCGTCAGGGGTTTGCTGTTTCGTTGTATTTTTCGTTTGGATTTTCTGGATGCTTTTGGAGAGCCATACATTTGCCAAGGTCCATATCAGGACATCGCCCAGCACAATCAGGTTCACGTTTATGCAGCGTGATAGGAGGATATTGGATATGACAAACAGGGTTGAGACGGAGAGGATAATGAGCAGTGCGCTTGACTGTTTGATTCCGATAGCCATCAGTTTATGGTGGATATGGTTCTTGTCGGGGAGAAAGGGGTTCTTGCCGTGCCGTATGCGGTGCAGATAGACACGTACCACATCGCAGCATGGGATCATCAGCGGCGTAAAGGCCAGCACCATCGGGTTGATGTTTCCGATGACCTCTTCTGAAGCACACATCGTCAGTTTGATGCAGAAGACGCTGAGCAGCAGTCCGATTGTGAGGCTGCCCGTGTCGCCCATGAATATTTTCCTTCCACGCTCTACCTTTCCGAAGACATTGTAATAGAGGAATGACGCCAGCACCCCCAATGTTGCCAATGCCACTATTGCATAGATATACTCGCGAAGCACAATGAAAGAGATCCCGTATAAGAGGCACGCCACGCAACTGACCCCCGAAGCCAGACCGTCGAGTCCGTCAATCAGGTTGATGGCATTGATGATGAACACCACAAGCAGGAGAGTCAGCGGATAGGCAAACCAGCAGGGAATTTCATAGAGGCCCAGAACGCCATGCAGCTCGCTGATAACAATGCCTCCCAGAATAAGCATTGCGCCGCTCAATATCTGGATGATGAACTTGGCGCGGTAGCGGATGCCGATCAGGTCATCGGCAAGCCCGGCCATATAGAGCACCATGCCGGAGCAGAAAGCGAACGCCAAAGGTTTTGTATTGGCATCGACTACGGAACAGAACTCCTTGTGTCCTAACATGATGCTGACCCCGAGCTGCAGGGCGAATGAGAAACAGATGACCGGCAGAAAGGCGAAGCCGCCCAGCCTGGGCACGGCGCAATGGTGAATCTTACGTTCGTCCGGAAGATCGAACAGACGCCTTCGGAAAGCCACCAGCAGGATCTGCGGGATAATGACACCGGCACAGAAAGCGCTAAGAAAAAAAGACAGTACGCTGTTAACAATCCAGTAATACATAAAATTAAGTTATTCACAGTTATCAGGTAACGATTATTCTATTTTCGGTCAAATATTCTGATTATAATATCTTTATGAATTCCGGGCTCACTTCAATCCCGGCAGAGAACAAACCGGGCATCTCGACAATCAGGATTCTCTTTTTCGAGCCACGCACTTTCAGCAGTTTTCCGGTAAAGCCGTCCATCGGACCGCCCTGGATACATATATCACGTCCGTACATGTCGGGGGTCAATTCGCCGGGAAGGTAATATTTAGGGCGTTCCGTCTGTCTTACCGCATAGATGAAGCGTTCCATTTCGGCGGTTGGGACCACCATCGGGCTTCTGTAGGCTCCACCTTTCTGAAAACGGTACTGGATGGTAGGATACAACTCCAATACAGGGTCAAGGTTTTCGCGACTGTCATGTACAAAGAGCAAGTCGCGGATGAAGGGGACTTGCTCACGGACTTTTTTCCCTCGACGGATCTTCAACTCCTCCTTCATAGGCGTGAAAACCTCAAAGTGCAAGTCTTGTAGCTGTCGGTATGCCGGGCACATGGCATTGGCGCGCTTCAAGTCACGCAACACAAACCAGCAAGACTGTTTTTCGTTCTCAAAATCGGACATGACTACACGACAAGCAAATTCCTCTATTCCCGCTTAACAACTTATTTTACTATATGCCAAGCAGTTACAATTAAAACCTTTAAAAGTTGGGATATTCACCCCCCCTTTTTATTATTATCATGTTGGAGACGTTTTCAACAATGATTATTGTTTTCTCACATTTCGTTCTCAACAGTTCAAGATTTCTCTTTACAGGAGAAATATAAACGGCTGCAAAAATAACAAAAATTACAAAATAACGGATGAAACTTTTAGAATAAATGATAATGTCGTGCAAATGAAAAGGCTTTATAAAAATAATAATTTGATTATCAAGTCTTTTTAATCGGTCTATTTCTCCTGTAAAGAGAATGTTTTCCTATGCTTTCAAGGATTTTTCTTGATTTCTTTTAAAAAGAAATTGTTCAAGCAAATGTTCCGCCTCAAATTATCTTATTGTAATGCTTTGAGAATCTGACTATTTGCGTTATCAACGGCGCAAGTGTCCAACGAAGCGAGATAAATGCGCGTGGTTTTCTCCGAATCGTGTCCCAGTGCCTCGCCGATGACAGGAACGGGCACATTTCTGTTCTTTGCGATAGAAGCCCAACTGTGCCGGGCCACGTATGTGGTCAATGGGACATGGAGGTTTAGCCTTTCCCCAATAATTTTCAATTTTTCATTTACAAAGTGCGCCGCACTCTTGTATTGCTGTCGCATGTCGGCAGTCCGATCCTTTACAATCGGGAGCAAAAACGGCGAGTTGCCGGTGTCGTACTTCTCTACGATTTCGCGCATTTGCTTCTCCCATTTAACGAACATCTGTTTCCCCGTCTTCTGCCGTCGGTACGAGAGGATGCCGTTTTTCAAGTCTTTTTTCTTGAGGAATGCCATGTCCACGAACGACATACCCCGCGTATAGAACGAAAACATAAAGATGTCGCGGGCAAAATCCTCCGTAGGGCGCGAAGCCAGGTCAAGGTTCCGGATCCGACGGATCGTATTGAGCGGCAATGCACGTTTTACGGTTTCGTCGATGCCCGTATATACATGTCTGAACGGGGTGCGCTGAAGTGTCCGTTTCTCTTCGACGGCCCGGTTATAGACGGCACGCAGTCCCCGCATATAATAAGATATTGTATTAGGACACAGTCCACGGGCTTTAAGGAAGCTCTCGTATCTGACCAACAAGTCGGAGTCGATGTCCCGGACTGGCACGTCCGCTGTGCTGAGGAAGCGCACGAAGCTGTTCAGCACCGTGGTGTAACGCTCGGCGGTACGGCATTTCCCCATCCCTTTCAGCCTTGCCGCAAGTTTGCGAGCAAAGGAGACAAAACCGTCCTCCGGATGCGAAAGACAGTGTTCCACCACATCATCGACGGAATAGTCCATGGCTTTTTGTGCTAAATGCAAAGCGACCGCCTTGAACTGTTGGACATTCCCATGCAGCGTCTCTTTCAAAGACGTCAGATATAGCAGTCGTTCTTCGTCTGCATCTTCGGGAAAGACAACTTGTGCGGTGGCGACATTCCATTCATGCGGATACAATTTGTATCCGGTTTTGAGTTGCCACACCGTGTGGCCATAAGTCAACTGAAAGTACAGCGTCCCCTCTTTTGAGGGAACTGAAGAGGCTCTGAATCTAATCTTCACTTTTTCCATTTCTTCTTTTTAAAATCGAGTAGTAAAAAACATTAGACATTACATGATGAGTTAGGATGTAAGACTTGAGGGGCGCTGCGCTCATTGTTCCACCCTCTTTCTGAATTCTATAAACTACGCAATAAGTTCTGAAATGGCCGGGCAAAAAAAAGAGAGTCGGCGAGATGCCGACTCTCTTTTTTCAGTAGCGGGGGCAGGACTCGAACCTGCGACCTCCGGGTTATGAGCCCGACGAGCTACCACTGCTCTACCCCGCAATGTTTAACGGCTGCAAAGATACACTTTTTTTCAATATTGAAAACATTTTTTTTGATTTTGAAAATCTTATTTTTTTTGTATTTTTGCACATTCAATCAGGAAGAGGCTCTCCGGATTGATTTGTAGAAAGTTAACCTCATTTATTAATTAAAAAAGGCTCTGGTCCGAGCCTGAAGTATAGGACAATAGAATAATGTCAGAAGAATTACAGAACGCTCCCGAACAAGTTGCCACACTGGCTGAAAACGCAGTTCCCGTCGAGAACACGGAAATGGACGCACCTCGGGCAGAAACCACGGAAGCCCCGAAACCCAGGAGAATGAGAGAGTTTGAGAACGCTTACGGTTCTCTTGAAAGTTTCGATTGGGACAAGATTGACGAGGACGGCAGCAAATATTCTTCCGAAGAGCAATCCAGACTTGAAGACCTTTACACCAAATCGTTCAAGTCTGTGGATGAGAATGCCGTCATTATGGGAAAAGTCGTATCCATCAACAGCCGCGAGGTTGTCGTGAACATCGGCTTCAAGTCAGACGGTGTCATCAACGCTTCGGAACTCCGCTATAACCCGGACCTCAAGATCGGCGACGAAATCGAGGTTTATGTGGAAAGCCAAGAGGACGCCAACGGTCAGCTTCAGTTGTCACACAAGCGCGCCCTCATCCTGAAGTCGTGGAAACGCGTCAACGAAGCTTACGACAATCAGGAAATCATCAAAGGATACGTCAAAGGCAAGACCAAAGGCGGTCTTATCGTAGATGTGTTCGGCATTGAGGCCTTCTTGCCCGGCTCACAGATCGAGGTCAAGCCCATCCGCGACTATGACGTCTATGTGGACAAGACTATGGAGTTCAAGGTTGTGAAGATCAACCACGACTACAAGAACGTGGTTGTATCACACAAGGCTCTGATTGAAGCAGAGATCGAGGCGCAGAAAGCCGAGATTATCAGCAAACTCGAGAAGGGACAAATCCTGGAAGGCACCGTCAAGAACATAGCTTCCTACGGCGCGTTCATCGACCTCGGCGGCGTAGATGGCATGATCCACATCACCGACCTTTCCTGGGGGCGCATCAACTCCCCTGAAGAGGTGGTGCATCTCGACCAGAAACTCAACGTTGTCATACTCGACTTCGACGAAGAGAAACAACGCATCGCACTGGGTCTCAAGCAACTCACCCCACATCCGTGGGACAACCTCGACCCCGACCTCAAAGTCGGCGACAAGGTCAAGGGTAAAGTTGTCGTCATTGCCGACTACGGCGCATTTGTGGAGGTCATCCCCGGCGTGGAAGGTCTGATCCATGTTTCAGAAATGTCCTGGTCACAGCACCTCCGCACCGCTCACGACTTCCTGAAAGTCGGCGACGAAGTGGAGGCTGTCATCCTCACCCTCGACCGCGAAGAGCGCAAGATGTCACTCGGCATCAAACAGCTCATCCCGGATCCTTGGGCAGACATCCTCACCAAATACCCTGTCGGCTCCAAACACACGGCAACGGTACGCAACTTCACCAACTTCGGAATCTTTGTCGAGCTTGAAGAAGGCGTGGACGGACTGATCCACATCTCCGACCTCTCCTGGTCCAAGAAAATCAAACATCCCGCAGAGTTCACAAAGATCGGCGAACCTATCGATGTTGTGGTGCTGGAAGTCGATACCGACAACCGCCGCCTCAGCCTCGGCCACAAACAACTGGAAGAGAATCCTTGGGACGTATTCGAGACTGTTTTCACTATCGGCTCCGTCCATCAAGGCACCATCACGTCTATGAACGACAAAGGTGCCGTAGTTGCACTTCCTTACGGCATCGAGGGCTTCGCTTTCAACCGCAATCTGACCAAAGAGGACAAGTCTATGGCAAAAGTTGACGATGTGCTCGACTTCATGGTCGTCGATTTCTCCAAAGAGTCCAAGAAAATCCACCTGTCCCACACCAAGACGTGGCAGGCATCGAGAGACGAAGAAGACAGACAGAGGGATGACGAGGCCAGAAGACAAGCCAAGGAAATCGCCAAGATCAACGAAAACAATGTCGAGAAGCCGAAACTCGGCGACCTCAACATCCTCCAGTCTCTGAAAGAAGATCTAGAAAAAGAAGGAAAATAGATTTTTCTCATAGTATTTTTATCAGAAAGGCACTCTTCGCGAGTGCCTTTTTTTGTATTTTCGCCGCTCAAAAAACAATACATGAAAAAACTTGTAATTGCGCTTGCATTGGCACTGTCAGTCTCGCTCTGCACCGCACAGCGTTTCGTAGGATACGTGGCCGCCGGCGCCAACTTTTCGCAAATCGAGGGCGATGATGTTCACGGCTTCTACAAAGTCGGCGTGAATGCCGGCCCCGGTGTCATGCTCCCCCTCAACCGCAAGCAGACTTGGACCGTGTCGGCAGAACTGCTCTATGTGCAGAAAGGTTCGTTTGCCTCTTTCAACAAGAAGCCATTCGACACAACCATCTATGCACCGACGATGTACGAAGACATCGACAGAAGTGTCCCTTTCAACGGCAAAGTAAAGTGCAAGATGGCGCTCGACTATATACAGGTGCCCGTCATGTTCCGTTATGAAGACATGCGCTCGGGGTGCTTCATCGGCGCCGGTTTCTCATGGAGCCGTCTGGTGAGGGCCAAGGAAATCTACAACGGCTTCACCCGCACCACATCGCTGACAACCGGCACGTTCAAGACCAACGACTGGTCGGTGCTGGCCGAGGCGGGTGTCCGACTGTACAAGAACCTAACCCTCAATGTGCGTTGGGAATACTCGATAGTGCCGATACGCACGATGGTTTTCCAGACCGGCAGAAGCAAAAGCGACGGCACCTTCGAGATTACGGAGACACGCACCAACAAACTCCACAACCACGTGCTCTCTTGCCGCCTGGTCTATTTCATCAACGAGAAATTCACCCGCAACACGAAAGTCAAAAACGACGGCACGATGATCGGCACCAGGTGGGTCAGAGACATTCCGAAATACGACTAACCGCAACAACGAAAAATGAAAATGAGAATTCATCACAGAACCATCCTGACCGCCGCATATCTGACATTGCTGGCTACGCTTTTTGCAGGATGCGACGACAAAATAGACCTGACCGCCGAGTACGAAGACATCACCGTTTCATACGGAATGATGAACAAAAGCGACTCCATACACTACTTCAAAATCTACCGGGGCTTCATCACAGACGAGAACGCATACACAGAGGCAAGCAACTGGGACAACATTTACTATCCCGTTGACTCTCTGGAAGTGAGGATGGAAGTGCGCAACGGGAACGGCACATTGGTACGCAGTGTCGTACTGGACACCACAACGACCATAGCGAAAGAACAAGGATATTTCGCCTCCCCGAAGCAACTGCTCTATTGCTATAAAGACTCGCTCTTGGACGAAGACAGCAAGTACCGCCTCGTCATAAAGCGAGTAAACGGCGGCAAGGAGATTTATGCCGAGACTACCGTGGTCGGCGATTTCTCATTCCGCTACCCGATGCAGAACTGGAACATGACACTCGAAACCTACACGCCGATCAAGTTCAAGGCGGCCGCCAATGCCGGCATTTATGACCTGTACCTCACTTTTTATTATATCGAAGTGAACAAGAAAAGCGGCGAAGTGGCGCACAAGTCTATCTCCAGGAAACTGAACCCGGTCTTTATCCGCTCCTCGGGCACTGAAGAAGTTTCCTACACCGGATTTACGCCGATATCGTTCTATACCATTGTAGCGCAGTCCATTGCTCCAAATGAAGAGGTAGTCCGCTATATTGACGGTTTCTCCTGCATTCAGCTCACGGCGTGGGCAGCCAACGAAATCTTCGCCAACTACTATGACATTTCAAACCCCACCAGCAGTATCGTGCAAAGCCGGGGCTCATACACAAACTTTGTATCCTCAGGCAAGGATGACGCATACGGTTTTCTGGCTTCTCGAAACAGTTGCCGACGAACGTTTATCTGGAGTTCGGCCATCGACCACAACGAAGACACGCTGGTGTCTGGCAAAAGGACTGCCGGACTTCAGTTCCGTTATTACCGCGAATACTTGAACAACCACGCCTCCGACACGCTCTCAAACAGATAATCACCAAACAGAAGCCCGGTCTTCTCTCTGCGTCTGTTTCAGGAATGAGAAACGCAGATTTCTATTGCCGGCAGTTAATGCCTTTCTTTTTCAAGAGTTTTTGGTGATATTGCACACGCCTTGAAAAATCATTCCAATCTTTCTTCTCCCGTGGGCTCCAAACACATTCGGAGAGGGCACACAAGCGTGGAAACAGTTGGTATTCCGCCTGTTCAGGCGTGTTGATGTATTCCGTCCACAAATTGCATTGTCCGCCGAGGATATGTTTTGTCTGCGCTTCGGTCAAACCTTTCGTTTCAGGGTCAAACCGGTAGGCCTTCTCCAAGTTCACAAGACCGGACATGGCCAACGGTTCTTTATCGGGCGTGTCCTGATAAAAGTTGAAATAGCAATAGTCGGCGGGGCAGAATATGACATCATTGCCGTGAATCAAGGCCGTTTTCCCTACGGAAGTATCCTGCCAACACATAATGGTACACTTGCTGGTCATATCATCCGACACGACATCATCCCACACTATCGTTTTCTTTCCCAACTGTTTGAGATAGCTTTCCATCTCGTTCATCATCCACTGCTGCAGTCCGAACTCCCCGTCAAGTCCTTTTTCGGCAATCCTGAGTTGGCATTTGGGGCAGTTCTGCCAGTTGTCAGACATGGCCTCGTCTCCGCCAATGTGGACATACCGGCCGGGGAAAAGATCGGACACCTCTTTCAGCACATCCTTGTAAAACCTGAGCACGTCATCATTGCCGGCGCACACGATGGCTTTAGGCGGCCAGTAGGGGCCAACCGCCACCATATAGGGATAGTCGTCGCAGGCAAGCTGCGGATATGAGGCCAGAACGGCGCTGCAGTGTCCCGGGAGTTCAATTTCAGGGATAATCTCCACATTTCTGGCGGCGGCATAGTCCACAATATCCCGCACCTGCTCCTTGGTATAAAAGCCGCCGTAAGTCATGGGCTCATCAGGTCTGGGCGGATTGGAAGTGCTCCACTCATTGCGTTGCGGACGCCAAGCGCCTATCTCCGTCAGTTTCGGGTACTTGTCAATCCGTATGCGCCATCCGTGGTCGTCCGTCAGATGCCAATGCAGACGGTTTATCTTATAGGAAGAAATCATGTTGATGTACTTTTTGACGAAATCAACGGTGAAGAAATGCCGCGACACGTCGAGATGCGTTCCTCGATAGGCGAACCGCGGATAGTCTGTAATCCTACAACAGGGTATCCGGTATGTTTCGTTGTCTGCCAGCAAATCCGGAGCGGTCATCTGCAGCAGAGTGCAAAAAGCATAATAAAGCCCGGCCGTTGTATTGGCAGTGGCCGTGACTCGGCCTTTCTTCACCACAATTCCGTACCCTTCGTCGCCCAGCCTTTCGTCTCTTTTATCATTGACAGAGAACAGAATGCAATTGCGGCGGCGTACGGTCATGTCGCCCATGTTAGGCTTGGTCCCGAAAAAGCCGCGGTAGGTGTCGTTGATAAGCGACGTTAAGCCCGGCGACTGCAGCGCCAACTCGTCAAAGCAGAGGTACGTCTCACGGTCAATAGTGAAGCATCCGTTTTTTGCAACATATTCAACCGGCTGCGGAATTATGGTGACAGGCATCTTCTTGCCGCAACCTGCCAGCATAAGCGTGCAAGCCAGCAAAACAAGGGGTAATGATTTTTGTTTCATCTCTACAACATTATATTAAAAATGATGGCGAAGATACAAAAAAACAGAATATCAGTTATTCAAAATCGACGGTTGATAAAATGAGGTGGAGAATTCAAAAGACAAGGGGTTTATAGGTACTTTTGCATATCATTAGCAAAAATGTCGGATCATCACAATATTTGCTGAGATTTTATAGTTTGACAAAAAACAAGCAATTATGAAAAAGTTACTTTGTCTAATGGCTGCGGCGTTTCTGTCTGTTGCGGCATCTGCGCAGGCAGACCATGCCAAATACTACATTGAGGGGGACTTCAACATCACGAGAGGCAGCCAAAACCAGTTTGTCTATACCTTGAGCAACGTCACTTCGCGCGGCATCACGTTCGATTCTGCCAAGACGATTATAGGGCAGGTTGAGGGTGACGAGTCCATATCGTTCACCTTTGAGAAAGCCAACACAGACTATCCCGGCGGATTCGGCGAGGGGCTGAAGTTCTGGAAGTGGCAGTCGGACGGCAAGGACTACAGCTGGCAGCGCGACAGCGAGGTGAAAGACGCCCGGCAGAACTTCAAGTCGGACGGGCTGATGGTGGTGATGCTGATCCTCGACTGCAGCACTTCGCTCGGGGAGGCCAACTTTGCCAAACTGCAGAATGCCGCCGTCAAGTTCATCGACATCCTTTACAACGCCTCCCCTAACGGCAACGTGCGGTTGGGCATTATGGGATTCAACACAATGAAAAACACAGACAAGATGATACTTGACATCCAGCCGCTTACCGCCCAGACACGCAACGAGATGCTGGACTTCATCCATGGGCTCACCCTCTACAACAACACTTCGCTCTATTATGCCATGCACAAAGGCTCCGACCTGATCGGCACTTACGTTTCCTCGTTGGACCAGGAAGACCGCGAGAAATACGATTATTCCTGTATGGTTTCATTCACCGACGGCTATGACAACCACTCCGCCGACGAACGCATCGGCATCCCCGACAAAGGTCTCGACAACCCCTATTTCCAATACGTGCGAGACAATGTGGTGAACAAGCTGGTTGGCGGCAAGGAACTCAAGAGCTACATCATCGCAATCAAGGGCAACGACGTGTCGGAGGACAACAAATTATATAAGGCAGTGTTCAAAGGACTCGCCTCCGAAGAACCGTTCTTGCTGTCAGACTTCAGCCAACTTGAGAGCCAGTTTGAGACCATGGCGCAGGAACTGATGAAACGCTGGCAGAACCTCACCTGCTACGTGCCCGCCGCCTACAAGGGAAAAGTACGCTGGACCCTGGGCGACGCCAAAGAGGTAAAGGCAAAGACCAAAGAGCCCGAAGCGGAAAGTGTGCCGACAAACGGGAGGACCGTATGGGGCGTCAACGCCAATGCCAACTTTGAAATCGCCACTAAGAAATCCGTATTCTACCCGGGCCTGGGCATCGGCTTCGACTTTTCCATTCCGTTGGACAAGATCGCCGCCGGCGGTTTTGCAGGACTTAAATACGACATTGGCGGTCCTTTCCATATCACGTTCGGCCCTCAAATGGTGGTTGCCAAAAACTACAACAAAGAGTCGCAAAAGAACTTCATAGCCGGACTGGCCTTAGACCTGCGGTGCAACACGACAACATTGCCCGGCAAGAAAAACAAGGAAGAATACAAATGGAAAAAAGACAATTTCGGTGCCGGTGTCATGTTCCGCTTAGGCATGACCTTCCCGAAACGCGTTTACGGGACGGTTGATTTCAGCGTCGGCGGATTCTCCTCGCAACTTGGAGGACCGGTACAGGGCGAACCTTCAACGACAGACCCGTCTGGCAACCCTGAAATTGTCAAAAGCCCAACCCGAGCCTATTACAACTTCGCCGTCACCATCGGCTATCGTTTTTAAGCACGTTCCGTTCATACAAAAAGGTCGGCAGCAATGCCGTCCGCGAACCACAGGCCGGCATCCGTCAACCGGAGCCGGTTTTCTTTTTTCTCGAAATAACGGGCCGGGTAATGATTGCCGAAACGGTCTGACAGCCTGTTCTTGCGAGTCGTTCCGAACCTTTTTCCCACCTCGTCAAGGTCAATGCCCTGACAAGTGCGCAGACGCAAGAGCACCGTCTCATTGAAAAGGTCATCTTCGGTCAGCGTTTCCCGTTCCTCACAATCGATGCCGGCTTCCATGTTTTTCAAATAGCGTGCGAGGTTTGCGGGATTCCACTGGCGGCTACTACCGTCAAAGGAGTGGGCGGCAGAGCCGAGGCCTATGTATGGGATGTGCTTCCAATAAGAGGAGTTGTGTTTTGACTCAAATGTAGGGTGGGCAAAGTTTGAGACCTCGTAATGGTTCATTGGCGTGCCGGCGAGTGTCTGCAACAACACCTCATACTGGCGTGCGGCCAAGTCATCGTCAACGGGGGCGTGGCGGCGGTTGCGGATACGGCGGTAAAGTATCGAGTTCTCTTCCGGTGTGAGTGCGTAACATGACAAATGATGTACGGGCAACGACAAAGCCTTTTCAATGTCAGAGACCCAATGGAGGTCATTGCGTTCAGAGACGCCATAGATAAGGTCAACGGAAATGTTGCCGAATCCGGCGGCGGCGGCATTGTTCACCGCCGCCGCCGCCTCTGCCGCCGTGTGCCGCCGCCCCATAAAATGCAGCGCCTCATCGCAAAACGACTGCACGCCGATGCTCAACCTGTTGATGCCCAGCATCCTCAGATCTTTGCAATACTGCGGAGACAGCTGTTCGGGGTTCGCCTCAAGTGTAATCTCCGCCTCCGCAGAGAGTGGAAAAAAAAACGCAATGCTGTTTAAGACATCATCCAATTCATTGACATCCAGCAAACTCGGGGTACCGCCCCCAAAATAGAGCGTATCATACGAAATGTCTGACAGATAGTCTTTACGCAACTGCATTTCCATTTTCAAGGCGTTCAGATAGGCAGAACGACTTCCGGACATACTGACGGAATAGAAGCCGCAATAGATGCATTTTGACTTGCAGAAAGGAATATGGAGATAGATGCCCGCCATGCCATTTGGTATTCGGCGGCAAAAATAGACTTTTCCTTGAAAATGATATCTTTGCACCGTCAAACCGAAAAGTTCTGAAAGATGAAAAAATGCAGCATACTCCTTTTGTTGGCAAGCCTAATGTTTGTCACAGCAGTGAACGGACAAACGGACGCTCCGCAATCGATTTATGATGAAACGGCAGATGCCATGGCGGCAATAAAGCAGGCTGCGGCACAGGCAAAAAGCCAAAACAAGTACGTATTCTGCCAAGTGGGCGGAAACTGGTGTCCGTGGTGTCTCCGGTTTGCCGACTTTGCCCAAAAGGACACTGCCGTGGCAAAGGTGTTGCACGACAATTTCGTTTACATACACGTCAACTGGTCGCGAGCCAACAAGAATCCGGAGGCGATGCGCTATTTGGGCAACCCTGCCCGTTTCGGATTTCCGGTATTTGTGATACTTGACGAAAAAGGGAAGCCCATACACATCCAGAACTCGTCATACCTTGAAAAGGACAAGGGCTACGACACGCAGAAAGTGGTCGGTTTTCTGCTCAACTGGACACCCCAGGCCGTCAACACGCTGAAGTGACCGGATACAGAGAGGAGGGCAAGGGAACCATGGTTCCCTTGCCCTCCTCTCTGTTATGTATCGACTTATTACAGCAGATGACAAGAGACGGTAAGTCCGGCCATCACAATGGAGACCATACTCATCAGTTTGATGAGTATATTGAGTGACGGGCCGGCGGTATCCTTGAACGGGTCGCCCACCGTGTCGCCGACGACGGTGGCCTTGTGGCTTTCAGAGCCCTTGCCGCCAAAGTTGCCCTCTTCCACAAACTTCTTGGCATTGTCCCAGGCGCCGCCGGAGTTGGCCATAAACAAAGCCAGCACGAAGCCGCAGCCCAGACCGCCAACCAACAAACCGAGCACGCCGGCCACACCGAGAATAAGTCCCATGATGACAGGTGCCAAAATGGCGAGCAATGAAGGCAACAGCATCTCGTGCTGAGCCCCTTTGGTGGAAATGGCCACGCAGCGCGCATAGTCAGGCGTGCCTTCTCCTGTAAGGATGCCCTTGATTTCTCGGAACTGGCGACGCACCTCCTCCACCATCTTCTGGGCAGCACGTCCCACGGCGTTCATCGTAAGTCCGCAGAAAAGGAACGCCATCATCGACCCGACGAATATACCGACCAGCACCTGGGGATTGATGAGGCTTACATTATAATATTCCATGAAGTCGATCAGGCTGGCTTGGGAAGTCTCAACCACACGTTCTCCGATTTCGAGCGTTCCGGTGCCCATGCGTACCAGTGCGATTTTGATTTCCTCCACGTATGATGCCAACAGTGCCAAAGCCGTGAGAGCCGCGGAACCGATGGCAAAGCCCTTGCCTGTAGCGGCCGTGGTGTTGCCTAAGGCGTCGAGGGCATCGGTACGTTGGCGCACTTCCGGGTCGAGGCCGCTCATCTCGGCATTGCCGCCGGCATTGTCAGCGATAGGACCATAAGCGTCGGTGGCGAGTGTAATGCCGAGGGTGGAAAGCATGCCGACGGCGGCGATGCCGATTCCATAGAGACCTAACGAGAGATTATGCGCCGTAAACGCGAGTTGGAAGCCGTTGGCGCACAAGTAAGCCAAGATGATTGCCACGCCTATCGTAATCACCGGGATAACCGTAGAGATCATGCCCAGTCCAAGCCCTGAAATGATGACCGTAGCCGGACCTGTTTTGGAAGATTCGGCCACCTTCCGGGTAGGTTTGAACGACTGTGAAGTATAGTATTCGGTAGATTTTCCGATAATCACGCCCGCCAATAGGCCGACAATGACAGACAGGGAGACATTCCACCAAAGCGACGTTTCGGTGCCGAAAACGAGGGCAAAGACGGCAAAAGTAGCCACTGCAATCAGGAAAGCGGCAGTATTGGTGCCGCGACTCAATGCTTTGAGCAGTTTGTTCATATTGGCGTCCTCTGTCGTATGCACCATGTAAATGCCTATAATAGAGAGGATGACACCGACGGCGGCGATCATTATCGGTGCGAGGATAGACTTCATCTGCATCTCCACGTTTACCGAAGCAAAGGCGGCAGCGCCCAGTGCCATGGTAGAAAGGATAGAGCCGGCGTACGACTCGTAAAGGTCGGCGCCCATGCCTGCCACATCGCCCACATTGTCGCCCACATTGTCGGCAATGGTTGCGGGGTTTCTGGGGTCGTCTTCGGGAATGTTGTATTCCGTCTTGCCCACCAGGTCAGCACCCACGTCAGCGGCTTTGGTATAGATGCCGCCGCCCACGCGTGCGAAGAGTGCCTGAGTAGAGGCACCCATGCCGAAAGTGAGCATTGTAGTGGTGATGATGACCAGATGGTTCTGTTCTGGGATGAAATGGTTGAGAATCAAAAACCAGAGAGAGATGTCGAGCAGGGCGAGACCTACCACGGTCAGTCCCATGACGGCGCCGCTGCGGAAAGCGACCTGCAAACCTTTGTTGAGTGACTGGCGGGCGCCGTTGGCAGTCCGGGCAGAGGCGTAGGTGGCCGTTTTCATTCCTAAGAAGCCGGCCAGGCCTGAGAAGAAACCGCCTGTGAGGAATGCAAACCAGACCCAATTGTTCTGCAGCTCGAACAGGGACATCACAAAGAACAGGGCGGCAAGGATGACAAAGACAATCGTCACCACTTTGTATTGCTGTTTCAGATAAGCCATGGCGCCTTTTCTCACATGTGAAGCGATTTCGCGCATTGTAGGCGTGCCCTCGTCTTCTTTCAGCATCTTGCGGTAAAACAGGAATGCGAACCCCAAGGCCACAACGGATGCGAAGAACGCACCCCAAACATAATGTACCAAATTTTCCATAAAACGATTATTAAATAATGATTAATTGTTTGAATTTCAAGTATATTCGTATTTCATCACGCTTATTGCAGAGAAAAAGCAAAGATATGAAAATATTATAGACTTCAGACTTCAGATGCGTTACGCATGTTGTTCCATCATTCATCTTCAATCATAAGTCTTACATCAGCCGGAGGCTTGTGCGTGGGACGAAAAAAGAGACGCTTGAAAGCAGTCTCCTCGTTTTGCGGTGCCCAGGACAAGAGTCGAACTTGCACGGGATTATTCCCACTACCCCCTCAAAGTAGCGTGTCTACCAATTCCACCACCTGGGCTTGTTTTGCGGTTGCAAAAATACACTTTTTTTGATATTCGCCAAATAAAAATCAAAAAAAAATTGTACCTTTGCACCACTTGAAATTTAACGACATGGCACAGAAAAAAGTTTTATACGTCACGCCGGAGATATTTCCCTATTTTCCAGAGAATTACATATCAGGAATATGCCGTTATCTGCCGCAGGGGATACAGGAAAGAGAGAACGAAATCCGCACATTCATGCCTAAATTCGGCTGCGTGAACGAGCACAGGCACATGCTCCACGAGGTCATCAGGCTGTCAGGACAGAACATCATCATAGAAGACACCGACCATCCGCTTATCATCAAGGTGGCGTCGTTGCAGAACGTGAGGATGCAGATTTACTTCATCGACAGTGAAGATTTCTTCAAAAGGAAGACCCCTTATTACGACGAAGAGAGCGTTTTCTACCCCGACAACGACTCCCGTGCCATCTTTTACGCCAAGGGCGTGATTGAGACGGTCAGGAAACTGGGGTGGGAGCCTGACATCATCCACTGCAACGGATGGATCTCGGCGTTGGTGCCGCTGTTCATCAAGACCATTTACCGCGACAACCCCCTTTTCCAGGATTCCAAGATAGTCTATACCGTCATGCCCGACTATTTTCCGGAGAAGTTCTCCGCCGGTTTCGCCAAAAAGCTGAAACTAACGGGCATCCCTGCCGAATGTCTTGCCCATTTCCGGAATCCCGGATACGAACAACTCACCCAACTGGCCGTGGACTATTCCGACGGCATTTCGCTCACGAAAGACATGAAGAAGAAGATCGTCTCCTACGTGGAGCAGTCGGGCAAATTCGTGTTCCAGCATCCTGACGATGACAATTATGTTGATATGTACGATGAGTTTTACGACCATATCCTCGCCGCTTCCCAGAAGAACGAATAAGGCATCATGGAAAAAAAACACCTTCTCTTCAGCCTTGTCGCCACAGCCGCGCTCTTTTTGTCGTCATGCGTTGACGATGTGACCTCAATCGGTCTCAACCTGATTGATGAAGTCGGCACCGATTTCACTGACACGGCTACGGTGACAGCATACTCGATACGTGAAGACTCTCTCAACACCTCCGCACTGACCGCCAATCTGGTCGGCGAGGTTGAAGACCCCGTCTTTGGTCCCTTGAAGGCCGCCACCTATGCACAGTTCGCCCTGTCCGGCACTTCGGTCAACTTCGGGAACAACCCGGTCCTGGATTCCGTGGTGCTGACCCTTCAACTCTCCTCCTATTACGGAGACACGACATCCAAAGTGGGCATCCGGGTTTATGAACTCTCTGAAGACCTGTCACCGGGCAGCTATTACCAAAACAGCACCATAGCCTACAACGAAAGCACACCGCTCAACTACAGTCTCGCCGGCTATTCCATAAAACCGAACACGAAAGTGACGGTTGACACCGGCATCTACAACGCGCATCTCCGCATCCGCCTGTCGGACGAATTCGGCCGTTTCCTGCTTTCAAGTCAGTCGGAGATGACCAGTACCGCGACATTCCGGAACATCCTGAAAGGGCTCTGCATTGCCTCCGTATCACACACGGGCTCTGTAGGCTATATCTTGCACAGCAGTATGACCAGTTCGCTGACGGGCATCACACTATATTATCATAATGACGGCACTGCGGCGAAATACACCTTCCCATGCGACAAAAGCTGCGCCAGGTTCACGGGGTTCACGCACGACTACGAAAAGTCTACCAATGCCGATTTCGTGCAGGAAATACTCAATGGGGAAAGAAGCGTAGGAGACAAGACACTATTCGCACAGGCCTCTGGCGGCATCAAGACCGTCATCCGGTTCCCGAACATCCAAAACGCTTTTAAGTCGCTGAACAACAGGGTTGTCGTCAACAAGGCAGAGTTGGTGATCTGCAACGTTGACCCTGACGAGAAGTATCTCGTGCAGCCGTCGGGGCTTTCCCTGCAAGGCATCGACAAGTCAACAGGAAAAACTGCTTATCTGCCCGACGACGAGTACTACAGCAGCACAAGCTATTTTGGCGGCACCTACGACACCGACAAGAAAGAATACCGGTTCCGCATCACCAAGTATGTGCAGGACTTGATATTAGGCAACACGGGGTACGCAGATTCGGTATATCTGGTTGTCAAGGGCGCCGGTGTCCGCGCCAACCGTCTGATTATCGGCGGCACAGGGCGCACCGACGACCGGAGGCTGCGACTTGAACTATCATACACAACCTATTGACCGCAATATGCAGGGTTTCGTGCCCTTTTCACTCTAATAATCATCTAAACAACAGAAATCATGTGTGGAATAGTAGCCTACACAGGCAGCAGGGATGCCTACCCCATCCTTATCAACGGACTCAAACGGCTGGAATACCGCGGCTATGACAGCGCCGGCGTCGCTTTGCAGCAAAACAATCAGATTGTACTCTACAAGAAAAGGGGGAAAGTCTCCGAGCTTGACGAATATTGCGCCACGAAAGACACCTCGGCCTATACGGGCATCGCCCATACCCGTTGGGCCACGCACGGCGAACCGAATGAGGAGAACGCCCATCCGCACCTATCAGAAGACGGCACGCTGGCGCTCATCCACAACGGCATCGTCGAGAACTACCTCAGCCTCAAGAAAGAACTGCAGTCCATAGGCTATGTGTTCCAAAGCGAAACCGACACCGAGGTGCTGGTGAACTTCATCCAGTATGTGCAGCAGCAAGAGTCGCTGCCTCTGGCAGACGCTGTGATGCTGGCCCTCACAAAAGTGGAAGGAACTTACGCCATCGCGATCCTATCGACCACCGCGCCTGACGAACTGATTGTGGCAAAGAAAGGCAGCCCACTGCTGATCGGCGTAGGAAAGAACGAGTACTTCATAGCCTCCGACGGCACCCCGATAGTGGAATACACCCAAAAGGTGGTCTATCTCGAAGACGGGGACGTGGCCATCGTGAACCCTGACAGAAAACTTGAAATCAGGAACATCCACGACTCCGAACATCTCCTGAAACGCCCAAAGTTCCAGCAACTTGAGATGAGTCTGGAGCAGATGGAGAAAGGCGGCTTTGACACCTATATGCTGAAAGAAATCTATGAGCAGCCCAAAGCCGTGCGCGACAGCATGCGCGGCCGCATAAACCTGCTCAAAGACGTGGTATCATTGGGCGGCATCATAGAATACGAACACAAGATGTTGAATGCAAGGCGTTTCATCATCGCCGCATGCGGCACATCGTGGCACGCCGGCCTGGTGGCAGAATACCTTATCGAGAACCTCGTGCGCATTCCCGTCGAGGTGGAATACGCCTCCGAATTCCGCTACCGCAACCCCGTCCTCAATGAAGACGACGTGCTGATTGCCGTGTCGCAGTCGGGCGAGACGGCAGACACCATCGCCGCCATAGACTTGGCCAAGAAGCGCGGGACCACCGTCATCGGCATCTGCAACGTGGTCGGCTCAACGATAGCGCGCGAAACGATGGCCGGCTCCTACACCCATGCCGGTCCCGAGATCGGGGTGGCATCCACCAAGGCGTTCACCTCGCAGGTTGCCGTGCTGACACTCATGGCATTGAGCCTCGCCCGCAAGAAAGGCACTATCGCCCTCTCCCGCTACCACCAGATAATCAGCGATCTGGAATCCATCCCCGAGAAAATCGAGGCCGTACTGAAAAGCGACGGGCAGGTCCTGAACGTGGCCGAGTACGTGGCCACCCGCAACGACATCCTCTATATGGGGCGCGGCATCAACTACCCCGTTGCTCTTGAGGGTGCATTGAAACTCAAAGAAATCTCCTACATTCATGCAGAAGGCTACCCCGCCGCCGAAATGAAACACGGACCCATCGCCCTTGTGGATGAGAATATGCCCGTATTATTCGTGGCTACAGCACAGGAAACCTACGACAAACTGGTAAGCAATATCCAGGAGGTGAAAGCTCGCAAGGGGGTCATCATCTCCATCGTGTCCGAGGGTGACACTACGGTGAAGGCTATGTCAGACTACTGCATCGAAGTCCCACGCACCGAAGAATACCTCTCGCCGCTGGTGGCCTCCGTGCCACTTCAACTGCTCGCCTATCATGTGGCACGGCTGCGCGGCTGCGATGTGGATAAGCCGCGGAACCTGGCCAAGTCCGTATCTGTTGAATAGCAAAACACTACGCCTACGATGGCCGACAATTATCTGGAAAGCAAATTCGAGGAGTTGCGCTCCGGCAAGGGCAAGCGCTTCATAAAGAACACCGGACAGCCGCTTGACATACTGCTGCTCAAAAACAGGAGCTGCCGGGGATATGACCCCTCGGTTCGCGTGAACCGAGAGATGCTGAAACGGCTGGCGGCCGTTTGCACCAAGGTGCCCTCTGCCCGCAACCAGCAGGCGCTGCGCTTCAAACTGGTAACCCAAGAGAACGGTGCCGACATCGTGCTGCACAACGTCAAAATGGGAGCCGGTCTGCCGGAACTACATCTCCCTTTTGAGGGAACTGCCCCCAAAGCGTTCATCATCGTCTGTTCGACAGTGCCCGAAAACAAGATGGTCGATATCGACCTGGGCATCTGCGTTCAGAGCATCCTGCTTAAAGCAGTCGAAACTGGACTGAACGGACTGATTATCGGTGCATTCAACAAAGTCAGACTGACGGAGCAACTACATCTCCCTTACGAGCCGCTGCTGGTCATCGCCATCGGAAAAAGCATCGAAAACATCCGGCTGACGGAAATCACTGCAGACGAGAACCACGCATACTACCGGCAAAACGGCATCCATTTCGTGCCGAAAGTCCGGATCGACGACCTCCTCATCACTGACAATGGAGAGGAGGCGGAACATCAAACCTCCGAACCTTAATGCAGAACAACCTTAGCATCTTCTGTCACTTCTTTGCAAACGTATGATAATAGGGTTTGACGCTAAAAGAGCATTCTACAACCGCCGCGGACTGGGCAATTACAGCCGTAACATAATTCGTATATTGGGAACTCTTCATCCTGAAAACCAATATCTGCTCTATACTCCCGGAACCGACCCTCGTGTAAATTTTCAAATTCCGGCAACAGCATACGTGGTCACCCCGCAAAGTGCATGTTGGCGGAAGATGCCTGCCTTGTGGCGCACATTCGCAATCCCGAAAGAGGCTGCCCGAGACAATGCCGACATCTTCCATGGGTTGAGCCACGAATTGCCTATAGGCATCGAACGCACCAAGGTGAGGAGCATCGTGACTATGCATGACCTCATCTTCCTGAAATACCCGGGACTATATCCGTGGATTGACCGACAACTTTACAGGCTCAAATACCTGCACAGCTGCCGCATAGCCGATGCCATAGTCGCCGTGAGCGAGCAGACCAAGCGCGACCTCATCGACCTTGCCAGCGTGCCGGAAGAGAAAATCTCCGTCATCTACCAAGGGTGCGACCCGCTGTTTTATTTAAAGAAAAGCAGTGAAGAAATCGACTTGGTACGAAAAAAATTCCATCTCCCGTTGCAGTTCATCCTTAATGTGGGGGCAATTGAGGAACGCAAGAACCAGAAACTGATCATCGAGGCGGCGGCACGGGCGCATATTGACTTGCCCATCGTGATTGCAGGGGTAGAGACCGGATATGCTGACACGCTTCGCAACATAATCCGTCATCACCATTTCGAGCATCGTGTCACCATCCTGTCTGCAATCTCGACAGACGAATTGGCGTGCATCTACCAGGCGGCCACGCTTTTTGTATATCCGTCCCTTTTCGAGGGGTTTGGCATCCCCATCATCGAAGCTTTGGCAAGCGGAGTGCCGGTTATTGCATCCGCCGGCAGCTGCCTTGAAGAGAGCGGCGGTCCCGGGAGTGTCTATGTGTCGCCATCAAATGCCGAAGAACTGGCCGTTCAGATGGAGCGCATACTGGGCGACAGCAACTTGCAGGAGCATATGAAAGCACTCGGAATGAAGCACCTCACCCGTTTCTCCGACAAAACCATTGCCGACTCACTCATCGAACTTTACCTGTGAACGGAAAATGGAAAAATACGGCGACCGCACGAAACAGATTTTAGACTTTAGGACTTAGATTTTAGAGGTGCTACGCAAGATTCCTAATTCAACAATTGCCGTCTGAACTCTCTCAACCAAACTCTAAACTCTAAACTCTAAACTCTACGTTCTAAATTCTGAAACAGGCGTTACGCCTCTTTCCTGACCGCCCAATTCACCAG
>CAVEXN010000029.1:0-28350 GCA_963620035.1 Oscillospiraceae bacterium
ATGAGACGGCAACAAACATAACGTATCATGTAAGTACAAAAGACTTGCGCATTGCTGACAACAGTGACGAAGAGACGCTCAGAGTAAGAGTCTGTAGCCGAACCACTTCCAACAAGAATGGCAACCAACGCTTTGCCACCAACTGTCCGGAATGCAACAGCGATTCTATATGTCAGATAGGTGGCAGAACATCCACCCTGTCGAGCGTTGCCGTGAGTCAGGTACTCTCCAGCGACTTTGACCATGCCGAGGCAAAAGACCGCAAGGTGCTCGTCTTCACAAACAGCGTGCAGGACGCCGCCCACCAGGCTGCCTTCTATGAGGCAAGAACATTCCGTTTCCTCTTCCGACAGTCGATGCAACAATATATCAACACGCTCGACAAGCCTGTGAGCATCACAGAATTGCAGGAAGGTTTCAAACGCTATTGGAAAGAACGCCTGACAGAAGAGGAATACTACAACCGCTTTCTGCCTGCCGACCTTGCCACGCACATCGACCTGCGCAAGAACTATCGCGAGGGCAGCGGATTTATGGAATCGTTCAAGAAGGAGTTCGACATCCGTGTGGACTGGGAAATAGTGAGCGAATTCGGCTTGACGTCACAGTTGGGTAGAACACTTGAAAAGACAGGAGCATCCGCCACCTTCTTCAAAAGCGAGGACATCCGCCTTGTCTACGAAAAGATGAAGGAATGGCTGTTGGCAAACAATCTGGAGATTGCCAGCGACGAGAACAGCTTTTGCCATTATGTCTACGGAGTAATGCAAAGAATGAGACAGCACGGTGCCGTAGAACATCCTTACCTATATAGTTACAGGAACGAGAAACTGACCTCGTGGGCCTTGAACTGGAACTTTGACGGCAGGCATTTTCTGAACAGGAAATTCGGCGGCGGCGTACGTTTCCCAAAGTTGCTTGGCATCACCTTTCAAAACAGCAATGGAGAGATGCTCGACATGACCGTGCTGAGACGGGAAAAGCCCAACTGGTACAGCAACTATTTCTGGAGATGCTTCAACTGGCCCATTGAAAAGAACATCACCCTTTTCAATGACTTCATGCGCACACTTCTGAAAACCATGGAAGGCGTGGGACTGGTGAACTATGCTCCTCAAGGCGGTGGCAACTATGCTCTTAATGCCGACCACATCTGGGTGAGCCGGAATGTGAAGCACATCAAATGCTGCAACTGCCAGTCAACGCTCTACGTAGCTCGCCAAGACTATTGGAGCGAAGACACGCCATGCCTGAACTACAAGTGTCAGGGAAATTACTCGGAAGAGTCGAAACCAGAACTGAACTACTATCAGCAGGTGTACAACCGGAACATATCGCCGCGTGTCTATGCCCATGAGCATACGGGACTGTTGGAGCGTGGAGAAAGAGAACAGTTGGAACGTGACTTCAAGCTGCACCCACATTCTAACTCGGTCAACGTGCTTGCTGCCACTTCCACACTGGAAATGGGTATCGACATAGGTGACTTGAACGTGATGGGCAATGCCAACATTGCTCCTAAGCCCAGCAATTTTCTGCAACGAGTGGGACGTGCCGGACGTAAAGAGGGTTCGGCTCTCGTACTGAACTATGCCCATTCTGGAGAACCGCACGACATGTACTACTTTGCCTACCCGGAAGAAATGATGGAAGGCGAGGTGAACACCCCGGGATGCTTCCTGCAAGCCAAAGACATATTGCGACGCCACTTCCTGGCCTACTGCATCGACACGTGGGTGTCTGCCAATACCGGGAACTGTGTTCCTGACAATGTGAGGGACCTGCGACTGACAGAAGATGCCATGTCTTCGCCGACGTTTGTCATCAACAGAATCATTGCCTTCGTCAAGGACAACAAGAACTCGCTGAAGTCGCATTTTGCAGAGCAATATGACGAAAAGACGCAGCCCACATTGAAGCAGCTGGCGGCGATGCTCGATGATGAATCGTTCTATCAGACAGTCATCAAGGAATTCCAATCGCTTACCGACCGTCTGTATGGACTGATAGACGAACTGAAAGAATACAAGGAAAAGGAGCCGAGACTGCAGCCCAACGACCCGGCAAAGGAGGCTTTGAAGGACTTGATAAAAGTATGCAAAAAGCAATACGCAACCATCCAGGGGGAAAACGTCATAGAATATATGACCAACAGCGGACTGCTGCCTAATTATGCCTTTCCCGAAACCGGCGTAAAGCTGGAAGCCAGTGTATACTCCAGTCGGGAGAAGGAAGACAAGAAAGACAATGTGGCAGAACCGAAGGTGATAGAGCTTACAAGGTCGGCAACGCAAGGCATCAGGGAACTGGCACCTGGCAACAAGTTCTGTACACAGAAGTTGCAACTCGAAGTAAGCGGCATACCGACGTTCGACTGGAAAGACAATCTCATCACCATGCGCTATTGCTCGAAATGCGACTGCGTGGCAGAGAAAGGTACGGCAGAGTTTGCAACGGCCGGTTGCCCTAAATGCGGTGACCCTTCGTGGGGAATCAACACCCACAACTATCTCAAATTCACCAATGCCCGCAGCGCAATGATGAAGGCTGATGCCGTGCTCGATGATGCCAACGAGGAGAGAGTGAAGGAACAATATATCGTGAAGAAACACTTCATGTTCCATCACAAGGGTATCGTCTCTTCGTGTGCGATGAAGAGCATAGGGTTCGGCATTGAATTCTGCAACAACATGGATTTGTACGAAACCAACTATGGCATGCAGATGCAGACGGGCGGCAAGGTGGAAGTGAACAACGACGGGCAGATACCCGAAAACGGTTTTGTGACCTGCAGATACTGCGGTAAATCGACTCCGCTTCTGGCGAAACAGACCAAGGAGCATAAGCCAGTGGAACAACATTACAAGTTCTGCAACCATAAGGATGTAACTTTTGCTGATGACACTCAAGGTGAAGTGTTTGAGAAACTTTACCTATACCGTCACATGCAAACCGAAGCCATCAAGATACTTCTGCCCATACAGATTATGGATGCCAAGGCTGCGGTGGAGATGTTCAAGGCTGGTATAGAACTCGGCATGAAGGAATATTACCATTCTTCACCGGAACATATCAGAATGGATTCGTATTCGGAGATGAACCAGGCAACGGGCAAGAAGGACTATTACTTGGTGATGTATGACACGATTCCCGGCGGTACGGGCTATCTGGCAAAACTCTACAACACGGAGGAGTTCTCGAAAATGATACAGTTTGCCTACGAAAAGATAAAGGACTGCACTTGCCAACTGGAAGGCAAGGACGGTTGTTATCATTGCATCATGACTTACGGCAACCAATACAACAGAGCCGAATTCAGTCGTGAACAGGCCGAACATCTCTTTGAAAAACTTGTTGGTGGAGCCAAGTCATGGGAAAGCATATCGGGTTCGGTAGGTACAATAGCCACTAACGGTGCTGCTGAAGACAGCGAACTGGAACTGAAGTTCGTACGCGCCATGCAGACGCTGGCCGGCAATAATGGCTGGAGTTTTGAAAAGAAGCCAGATGCCACCTCGTACTACTACAGACTACACATGGAAGATGTGGAGACTGATACGGAACTGACGTACCATATCAAACCGCAGTTTGAGCTGACTGTGGCATACGGGGTAAAGAAGGTGACTATTCCCGACTTCCAGATTATGTGTACATACGCACGCATTGACGGCGAGGAGATTGCAGACAGAGCAAGGATTCCTTGGCTTGCCGTTTATCTTGATGGTTACGCCTATCATGCTGCCGACCCCAACATGCGCTTCTATGCGGATTTGGAGAAACGCGAAGGTATAAAGGAAGCGCAGCCACAGAGAATGTTCTCCTGGACGCTGACTTGGGAGGATATACAACTGTTTGAGGGGGAAAAGGAGGACGAGATAGGCATGAATTCCGTCACCAGACTGGCTGAGATCCTCAAAAATCCGCAGATGGGTGCCATCAAAGAAATGTGCTTTAGTACAATATGCGAGACGGACAATTTCTTGAGTTATGGCGGCACGATGTATAAAGGGCATGTGGAGGTGAATGACAGTTGCGACGAACAACTTACAGACGACTCTACGGACGAAGAGGTGGAACGTGCTTTTTCCAACGGCATCAGATATGACTTGGAAATAACCAAGGGACTACGGGGGGCAGACAAAGACGAGTGGGTTGGGTTCTGGAGAAGATATAACCTTCTGCAGCTCTTTAATACGAATACTGCCGAAGAGCAGACCGACATCACGGAAGAGCTACTTGACCGCGACGAGATAAAAATGTTATATCCTGGCATGGAGGATATCGTGGACATGCTGCTGGACCATGATGTTCCATTCAGCCATGACGGTATATGCGAACTGACTGACGACGACAATGAGGTGATAGCATGTGCCGATTTGTTGATAGACAACCCTCTGATTGCCATTAATCCAGTTTCCGAAAACGACAAGAAAGTGTTTGAGGAGAAAGGATACAAGGTTATAACAAAAGAAGAATTCAATATTGAAATAATAAAACGAGCATAAACTATGAGACTGTTTTTTTCAGATACATGTTTTGACGCTATCTTCAAACTTCCTAAGAAGATACAGGACAAGGTAGTTGCTTTCCAACGTAAGTTTCGGGAAGACAATACAACTAACGGTATTCATTTCGAGCCGATTGCGCAGTTTAAGGACTCTTCGCTCAGAACTGCAAGAATAGACGACAACTATCGGGCTGTAGTGGGGGTGCTTGACGGCGACAACTACTGGCTGCTCTATGTGGCAGACCACGAAAAGGCATATCGTTGGGGTATAAACAAGCGTTTTGCATGGAATGAAAACACACATGCCTGCCAGATTATAACCGTTGAGGAAAAAACGGAGGAGGTTGTCGTGCCAAGTACCAATGCTGTTGTTTCACCATTCTTTGCAGATGTCTCACAAGAGAAATTGCTGAAGATAGGTGTGCCACAGGAATGTATAGCCAAAGTGCTGGCCATACAAACGCTCGACGACCTTGACGCATTGGAGGCGGTACTGCCCGAAGATGCGTATGAGAACATCTTCAACATCATGGACGGCGAGAGCATTGACACCATCATAGCTGAAATTGAAGAAGGACAGGCACATGGCAACACAGATAAGTTGCTCAGCGACAACAATAAACGCCGCTTTGTGGAACTTACCGACGATAATGCCCTGCAGCGTATTATCGAACAGGGCATGGACAAATGGCAGATATTCCTGCATCCGTCACAGCGCAAATTGGTGTATGCCGATTATAAAGGAACAATGAAAGTAAGCGGCGGTGCCGGTACGGGCAAGACCATCGCGGCTATTCACCGTCTGAAGCATCTGTGCGAAACTCCAGGAGTCAACGTGCTGTTTACGACCTATACGCGCACATTGAGTGAGAACCTTGCCGAATCTATAGAGAAACTAGGTATATCAAAGCAGAAATATACGCTGAAGAACATTGACCGTGTTCTGCTGGACACTGCTGAAAGGTATAAGGTGAAGGAAGGATACAAGGTGCTTGATTACAGCGGTGATGAGGAATCTCTGAAACTGTGGCGCGAGGTGTTGGAGACAGAGGTTACGGAATTTGACGAGCAGTTCCTCTATGACGAATACATCGATGTCATTGTCTACTTTGGCAACAAGGACGTGAAGCAGTATATGCTGCAGCCACGTGTTGGTCGCACAAAGGCATTGAGCCGCAAGCAACGTATTGAGATATGGAAACTTGTGGAGAAGTATGTCGCCTTGAAACAGGAGAGAAAGGTCGTTGACCGTTTGGAACTGTTTAACGAGACTACCAACTTTCTGAAAGAGAATAATATTCATCCCTACACAAACGTGATTGCTGATGAGTTTCAGGATTTCTCCAATCCGGAACTGAAATTCCTCCGCGCACTTGTGGCTGAGGGCCGGAATGACCTGTTCCTTGCTGGCGACCCGATACAACGAATCTATACTGGAAAGAAAATCAATTTCGGTGCAGCCGGTATTAACGTGCGTGGTGTAAGAAGCCGGAAATTGAAAATCAATTATCGCACCACAGAGCCCATCAAACGTGTCGCCGTGAGCATCGTGAAAGGCATTGACTATGACGATATGGATGGCGGTAAGGAAAATATGAATGGCTATGTGTCGCTCATACATGAAGGAGAAATTCCACAGTATCAGATTGTGGACGATGCAAATGCCGAAGTTGAGCAGGTGATGGAGTGGATTAAGGAATGTCAGAATTCAAACATCAAGTTGTCTGAAATATGCATTGCTGCTCCCAATATGAATCTTCTGAAAGATATTCAGAGCCGGCTGCATCATGACGGTACCGACTACAGAATCCTCAAAGGTGCACAAAAGCAAGGTAATACAAACGGTATAAACCTTTGCACGTTGCATTCACTGAAGGGCCTTGAATTCCGTGTTGTCATACTGGCAGGTATCAACGAACGCAATATCCCTTCAAAAGTAACGGCCACCTATCCGTTCTCAGGAATGGACAAGTCCGCACAAAAGGAATATCTTTCCTCTAAGCGTTCGTTGCTTTATGTAGCAATTACCCGTGCAAGACAGTTGGTGTATATGGTGGGCGTAGGTGAACCAACAGGACTGGTGAAATTGTCATAAGCATAATTGAATTGGCTAAAATAAGGCAAGTGCAGATAAAAACAAAGTGGATATAGAATTGCCAGACGGAACAACCGCCAAGTGGATTTCCAAAAATAATCCATTGATGTACAAAAGATTATTTGCGTACCTGCGGAGGGATTATGAATGAGCCATTGCTTTCTGACATTTTTTTATCAGTTTTGAAATGTTGAAAAAAAGTGTTATGTTTGTACTTTCAAAAAGATGAACAATACAAAATGATGGAGTATTTCCGTAACTTATTGTTTTTCATATACAACCCATCGTTTTCCCATTTGCGGAAAACCATGCCGTTTCATCTTTTCGCACCGAAGACCCGGATTCCGCTTCGGGACGCAAATTTTGCATCACCCGGCATACACATCTCCGGCAATTCCTAATTCCCAATCCCTAATTAAACAATTTATGAACATTCTTTGCCTACTACTACGCCAACGTGGCCAGCAGCGACTACTACAAGAGCTAAGGGCATTCGGTCCGTTGCCTCAAGGACTGATAAAAAAGCCGCTAACAATTCCCTATGCCAGAGGAGGGAGAAATGTTCACCTTGAAAGAAACGCGATTACTGATCTATGGCCTGATACTACTTGGAGCGTGACGGAACAAAGCGTTTTTTTGCAACATACTTGCGAATGAATACTACAACTGCGGTTTTGGTCTGATACAGAAAACAACAACAATCAATAATTATAAAACAGAAACACTATGACAAAGAATAGAGAAATCTACCGTTGCACCGTATGCGGCAATGTGGTGGAAGTAGTTAATCCGGGGGCTGAACTCAGTTGTTGCGGTCAACCGATGAAACTGATGAATGAGAACACCACAGACGGTGCCAAAGAGAAGCACGTGCCATTCATCGAACCTGTAGAGGGTGGCTATCGCGTGAAAGTGGGAAGCGTGGAACATCCGATGCTCCCGGAACATTATATCCAGTGGATAGAGTTGCTTACTCCTACCGATGTGCTTCGTCATGAACTGAAGCCGGGCGAGAAGCCGGAGGCTATATTCTTGACAAACGCCGATGCCAAGGAGGTGACAGCCCGAGAGTATTGCAATCTCCACGGATTGTGGAAAGGATAACGATTATGAATGTAGGGGACAGAATACCGGAGGTCCTGGGCACAGACCAGGACGGACGTGAAATCAAGGCAAGCGACTATCGTGGCCGCAAGATTGTGCTTTACAGTTATCCCAAGGCAAATACCGGCGGATGCACCGCCGAGGCTTGTTCTTTGCAAGCACATAAGGAAGAGTTGGCCGCTGCCGGCTATGAGATTGTTGGCATCAGCAAGGACAAACGGGATCTCCAGAAAAAGTTTGCCCAAGCCAATGGACTGGAGTTCCCCCTTGTCGCCGATACGGAGACCACGCTCCTGCAGGAACTTGGCTGTTGGGGCGAGAAGGTGGCTTGCGGCCGCAAGACCATCGGCATCCTCCGCACCACCTATCTCGTGAACGAGGAGGGCGTGATTGAGAAAATCTTTACTCCCAAGGAAATCAAGACAAAAATACATGCAGAGCAGATACTGGAGTACATAAACAAATAACCTTGCAATTTATGGAAACAGAACACAAATGCTATCTTTGCCCCGTTTAAATTGAATATGGGCACGATGAAAGCAGACAGACCATACGCGCTGGTTACAGGCGCAAGTTCGGGCATCGGCTGCCAGTATGCTCACCAGTTGGCTCAGAAAGGCTACAACCTTTTGATTGTCAGCAATGAGGCTGAAGCCATTGCGCGAAAACAACAGCAATTGGCACAAGAGTATCCCGTCGAGGTCAAGGCCCTCTGCCTCGACCTAGGCATTGCCGGGGCGGCGGAAGAATTGTACGGCTGGTGTAAGGAACACCAAATAGAAGTAGAGGTGCTTGTCAACAATGCCGGCGTTTATCACGACTGCGATTTTCTGGAAGAATCCTCCTCATTCAACGAGATGACCATCAACTTGCATGTGCTGACACCGGCGATGCTCGCCTACTTTTTTGCCCGGGATATGGTGAGCCGGCACAAAGGCTATATCCTGAACATGAGTTCCATCACCTCTGAAATAGCCGTGCAGCGGCTGGCACTCTACAGCGCCACCAAGAGTTTCCTCAAAAACTTTTCACGCAGCCTCCATGTCGAGGTTTACCATCAAGGCGTCTATGTCACGGCAGTGCGCCCCGGTGCGGTGGACACGGGTTTGTATTCGCTCGGACGAAAGGCCACAAAGGCCGGTCTCCTGCTCGGCTACATCGAAACCCCTGAAAAACTGGCCCGCAAAGGGTTGCACGCCCTCTTCCGGGGAAAGGCGCAGGTCACCCCCGGCATCCTTAACCATGTTTTGATTTTCATTGTGTCGCTCTTGCCGACGGGACTGTTGAGACTCATCCGCCGCCTTGACCTTTTTTAACGTTTTTTTTCAATAATGTCTCAAAGGGACAAGGACAGGATTTGCTGCATTTTCTTATTTTTGCACGTTAAAAAAATAAAAGCAAAAAGATTATGAGTCAGATTGTTAAAGTATTAGGACGTGAAATCCTTGATTCGAGGGGAAATCCCACGGTTGAAGTGGATGTTTATACCGCAGCCGGTGCCATGGGGCGCGCAGCTGTCCCCTCCGGCGCCTCCACGGGCGTGCATGAGGCTGTAGAACTCAGAGACGGACAGCCCGAGCGTTTTATGGGCAAGGGCGTCTTGAAAGCCGTTCAGAATGTGAACAATGTGATGGCTGAACAGATCGAGGGCATGGAGGTCAGCGACCAGGCTGAAATCGACGCGCGCATGATTGCCATCGACGGCACGGACAACAAAGGCGATATGGGAGCCAACGCCATCCTCGGCATCTCACTTGCCGCCGCCAAGGCCGCCGCGCAGGAGACCGGTCAAGACCTTTTCCGCTATGTGGGCGGCTGCAACGCTACCGTTCTGCCCGTTCCGATGATGAATATCCTCAATGGAGGTTCTCATGCCGATAATTGTGTTGACTTTCAGGAATTTATGATTATGCCTATTGGTGCGCCCACGTTCCGCGAGGCTGTCAGAATGGGCTCTGAGATTTTCCACAACCTGAAGAAGGTGCTGAAAGGCAAAGGCTATTCTACCAACGTGGGCGACGAGGGCGGATTTGCCCCCGACCTCAAGTCCAACGAGGAGGCTGTCGAGGTTATCCTCCAGGCTATAGAGAATGCCGGATACAAACCTTACGACGAGGTCTGCATCGCCCTCGACCCGGCCGCATCCGAGTTCTATGACACCGAGAAGAAAATCTATAAACTGAAATGGTCAACCGGTGAGGAGTTCACTCCGCAACAGATGGCCGACTATTGGAAAAAATGGACCGAAAAGTACCCGATCGTTTCTATCGAAGACGGTATGGCCGAAGATGACTGGGACGGCTGGAAGCTCCTGACGGATTCAATCGGCGGCAAGATCCAGTTGGTGGGCGACGACTTGTTTGTGACCAACGTGAAGCGTCTGTCCCAAGGACTTGAGAAAGGCGTGGCCAACTCCATCCTCATCAAGGTGAACCAGATCGGCACGCTGACGGAAACCATACAGGCTGTATCGTTGGCACAGCGCAACCGCTATACGGCAGTCATGTCGCACCGCTCCGGCGAGACCGAAGACACGACCATCGCTGACCTTGCCGTGGCGCTCGGCACCGGCCAAATCAAGACGGGCTCGGCAAGCCGCACCGACAGGATCTGCAAATACAACCAACTGATGAGAATCGAGGAGATGCTCGGGTCTCAGGCTATCTTTCCGGGAAGGACTTTCCCGTTCAGAGGATAATAATCGCGCCCACAATGCCGTTATCAACAAGCTTAAATAAAAACGATTATGGAACCTGTTAAAATTTTGTTCGCAGAAGACGATGTGAACCTCGGCAAGGTGCTCACAGCCTACCTTACGGGCAAGGGATTTGAAGTGACGCACGCAAACAACGGCGAAATCGCTTACGAGAAGTTCTGTACAGGAACTTTCGACATCTGTGTCATTGATGTGATGATGCCTTTGATGGATGGCTTTACGCTGGCACAGGAAATCAGAAAACTAGACAAGAAAATACCCATTATCTTCCTGACGGCAAAGAATCTTCAAGAAGACATGATCAAGGGCTTGTCGATAGGCGGCGATGACTACATTACCAAGCCGTTCTCAATAGACGTGCTGCTGGCACGCATCCAGGCACTGCTCCGCCGCACGGCGAACCAAGAACCCGTTGACGAGATTGTGCGGATGGGCAGCAGTATCACGTTCGACAAAAAACGGCAGATACTGACGATTGACGGCGAGGAGAAGAAAATCACCACCCGCGAGGCAGAACTCCTCCAGATGCTGCTCGACAACAGAAACGATGTGCTGGAACGCGGATATGCACTGAAGAAGATCTGGGGCGACGACAGTTACTACAATGCGCGGAACATGGATGTGTATATCACCAAGTTGCGCAAGTATCTGAAAAGCGACCCCGAGGTGCAGATCATCAACGTTCACGGCATCGGCTTCAAACTCGTGATGTAGCCGTCGCTAATGCGCATTCTTGAAGGGTAGGTAAACCATAAAGGTGCTTCCTTTCCCCTCTTCGCTTTGAACTTCAATATGGCCTTGGTGAAGGGATACGATTTTCTTGACGTATCCTAATCCAAGGCCATATCCTTTTACGTCGTGTACGTTGCCCTTAGGCACACGGTAGAAGTTGTCGAAGATGTTGGCGATGGCTTTCTTGGGAATGCCAATTCCCTTGTCCGATACCGAAACCATAAAGTGTTTCTTGTCCGATTGGGTGTTGATGAGTATCTCCGGCTTTCCGTTCGAGTACTTGATCCCGTTTTCCACCAGGTTGATGATGACATTCTCAAGATGGCTGCGGTCGCCGAACAGCCTGTACTCATCGGCATTGAGCGCCAGATTGAGAACGCCGTTGGCGGAAGTTATCTGCAAGGCAATGCTGTCGGCTACCTTGTGGATGATTTCGTGCATGTCGAGCAACTCCAAATTCATCTTGATTTGCCCTTTCTTCAGTTGCGCTATCTGCAAGATGTTGGTTACCATGTTCTTCAGCCTGTCGTTCTCGTCCCGGATGATGTTGATGTAGGTCTCCCGCATGACGGCATCGTTGTGGAGGCTCGGGTCCGACAAGGCTTCACAGGAGAGCGAGATGGTGGAGATCGGCGTCTTGAACTCGTGCGTCATGTTGTTGATGAACTCGTTGGTGACTTCCGACAGTTTTTTATGCCGGTAAAGGGCATACAGGGAAACTATGGTGACAGAGAAAGTGACGATGAGCAGGCAGATGATAAGACCGACAATGGTTCCCATACGTTGCAGGAAGATGCCGCGTTCGGCGGGGAAGTAGAGGATGAGATAGTTGGGCGAGGTTATCTTGTCGTTGTACTTGAGCCGGAACACATACTCGCTGTGCAGCATGGTCTCTATGCCGGTAAAACGCGGCATTATGACAAAGTCGGTGGTGAATGCATTGTAGATGGCAAAGTCGAACCGTGCGTTGATGTTCTCGTCCAGCAAACACTTCCGGATGATCTTTTCCAGACCGCAGTTCTCGAGCAGCACAGCCGCTGAACTGTCCATCTGCACAAGGTTGGCGTCAAGGCCGGGAAGCAGTTGGTTGGCGCCGCTCTTGCCCTCTTTGATGGACCAGGGGTCGTTGTTGACCGGGAACAAGTCGCGGTAGGCCTTGCTGAAGAACTCTGTGTCGTTGGCCACGACGCGCGAATTGTTCTCTTTCAGGAAAGTGATGGTCTGGATGATGCCGATGGGCTGATATTCGATGCTGTCGAGCAGAAAGCGGCGCGATCGCTGCACGGAAACGACAGCTGTAGTGTCCGGCAAGGGGTTGTTGACGGTATCAATGCTTGCCACCGCTGCCGTGTCGTTCTTGATGAGGGCATCGATTATCTCAACAGTCTCGTCTCCGGCCGTCAACACTTCGTTCACGAAAATGCTCCGCTGCACTTTTTCGGCTTCTGTGTATAGTTTGAAGATGGAAAGCACCAACAGAATGGAGGTGACGCCGATGACGAAGAACAGCGAGATGATGATGCGCTTTTTCATAATTCTGTGCAGACCTGTTGGACGATTCTGCGGATTGTCTCTTCCGGGAAGCGGCGGATGATTCCGTGTTCTTCAAAATGACTTACAATGGCGTGCGTCTCTTCAATGTCGTGCTTGGCTATGGCATAAACCTCGCCGGCGGTGCGCTGTTTGCGGGCCACGCCTTCTTGGATGGCTTGCATGGCCACATCGGAGGCCACATGCGGGAAAAGGTCGCTGTCCATCATAGTCGGCATGATGCAGTCGGCGGAGATGCCTTTCTTTTCGGCATATGCTGCGATGGAGTGTGCCGCCCGGATGGCCATAGTGTCGGTGATTCTGCGCGAGGATACCAACAACGTGCCTTTCAGGATGGAGGGGAAACAGATGGAGTTGTTGACCTGGTTGGGGAAGTCACCACGTCCGGTGGCCACGATGTACGCACCCGCCTCTTTGGCCTGGTACGGGTATATCTCGGGCACCGGGTTGGCGCAGGTGAAGACGATGGATTTTTCGGCCATCAAGGTTATCCACTCCGGCTTGATGGTGTCGGGACCCGGTTTGGAAAGGGCGATGAGCACGTCCGCATCTCTGAAAGCCTCCTCCTGCGTCTCTATGCAATGCGGATTGGTGGTGCAGCACAACTCCCACTGCCGGTAGAAGTCGGCATTGTCCCTGTAGTCGTTCCTGTTTCGGTGCAATGCGCCGTTCGCGTCAAACATGATGATGTTTTCGGGCTTGGCCCCGTCAGCAATCAGAAACCGCGCGATGGTTGTATTGGCGGAACCGGCACCATACAGCACGATCTTTACGTTTGAAATGTGCTTGCCTGTCACTTTCAGGGCATTGACCACGCCCGCCAGCGTCACGCAGGCCGTGCCTTGAGCATCATCGTGCCATACAGGTATGTCGCAGACTTCACGCAAGGTGTCCAATACGCGGTAACAGTTTGGCTGCGAGATGTCTTCGAGATTGATGGCTCCGAAACTGTGCTGCACCATTTTCACAAAGTCGATGAGTTTGTCGGCTTGGTGTACCCCGCTCCCGTCACGGCTGTCTATGCAGAGCGGTACCGCATCCACCCCACCGAGGTATTTCATCAGCATGGCTTTGCCCTCCATGACGCCGAGACCGCCCGGCGGCGTGCAGTCGCCGTCGCCCAACACCCGGGTGCTGTCACTGACTACGGCCACCAGATTAGAGCGGTTGCTCAGATAGAACGATTGGTCGTTGCGGTCACGCACGGTGGTCGAAACGGCCGATACCCCAGGCGTGTACCAGACGTTGAACCAGTTGAACCCGTAAATGGGTGCTTTGGGTAAGGTCTGCATCTTGCCGCCGTAGAAGAGATGGGCTTCCAATGACATTTTCTTGTAGAAAAGAGTCTTGGCTTTCGCTTTCTGGCTCTCCGAGAGAGCGGCAGGGAATAGTGCTTCGATATTGTCTAAATTGAGTATGTCGTCCATTTTTTTGTCTGAGATGTGATGTTTTTTATGATGAATGAATGGTTTTTTTAGCGTCCTGCCAACTGTCGGATCTTTTTTTGAGCCTGCTTCCAGATGAAGAAAAAGAAGACATAAAAGACCAGATTCAGGAAAGCCGCTGTCAGTATGTGGGTGGATTGGATGATTTCTTTGTACATGAGGATGAAGTCGTAAACCCCATGCAGCAAAACGGGTACGATATAGGCGAGAAGAAGATAATAGTGTTTTTTCCAAGGCCTGAATTTGGCGAAAGAGAAGAAGAAGCCCATGCTGATGGCGAAAAAGAAATGCGCCGGAACAGCAAAAAACGCACGTCCTACGGCCACGGACAACCCGTATTTTATCACGTAAGTGACGTTTTCAAGTCCTGCGAACCCCAGTCCGACGAAAGCTGCGTATTCGATGCCGTCATAATATTCGTTGAAATCCCGGCTTTTCCATACAAAAAGGTAAAGGAAGAACAGTTTGCAGAATTCTTCGGGCAGCGCTGCCTGACAGAATGCTTGATGAAGGGCTTGCCTGAAACCGCTTGCCCCGTAAGGCAAGTTGCCGGTCCCGAACAGCGAGAGCAGCACAATGTCCATCAATGCAGCCAATATGCCGCCGACGAATGCTTTCGCCAAAAGGCCGAACGGCTCTTTTCGGTACCTGTCTTTCCTGTAAATGAATAGCATCAGGAATAAGACGGGGGCAAGCGATGCGGTGAGTATGATGAGTATGAAAAGCATGTCGGTGCTGGTTTTAGAAAGTCATCCAGCGGTCAAAGTCCTCGGGGCTCACCAGTTTGAGTTCGGTGGCGGCCTCTTTCAGCGTCAGGCCGTGCGCCAAGGCATGCTGTGCGATTTTGGCGGAATTGTAGTACCCTATGTGCGGATTCAGTTTCGTCACTGACATCAGCGAGTTCTGCAAATGCATAGATATACGTTCCATATTAGGCTTTATGCCTTTGAGACAGTGGTCGTTGAAAGAGTCTACGACATCGCCGAGCAGACGGGCCGACTGCAGCAGGTTACGCCCGATGAGCGGCATGAATACATTTAGCTGCAGATGTCCCTGCATGGCGCCGGCGCTGATGGCAACGTCGTTGCCGATGACTTGGCAGCATACCATGGAGAGTGCTTCACATTGTGTGGGGTTCACCTTGCCGGGCATGATGGAAGAGCCGGGCTCGTTGGCGGGCAAAACAACCTCGCCCAAGCCGCAGCGCGGTCCGGAGTTGAGCAGCCTGAAGTCGTTGGCGATCTTCATCAGCGACAAGGCCAGACGCTTGAGTGCCCCCGACATCTCTGCCATGGAGTCGTGGGAGGCCATAGCCTCGAATTTGTTGGGTGCATTGGTGAAGTCCAATCCCGTGAATTTGCAGATGTATTGCAGGGCGAGGCGGTCGTACCCGTCGGGGGCGTTGATGCCGTTGCCTACGGCGGTGCCTCCGATGGGGAGTTCCATCAGATGAGGAAGACAGTGCCGTATGGCTGAAAGCCCATGCGCCACTTGCGACTGATGCCCCGAAAGTTCCTCGCCTAAAGTGAGCGGCGTGGCGTCCATAAGGTGTGTGCGCCCGGTTTTACGGATGTTTGAAAATTCCTCAATCTTGGCGGTGTATGTCGCCATAAGTCGTTCTAAGGCAGGTATGGTGTGCTCGAACAACATCTTGGCGACTGCGATGCGCATGCCCGTAGGGAAGATGTCATTGGTGGACTGCGACTTGTTCACGTCATCGTTGGGCGAGAGATAGAGGGGCCTGTCTGAAAGGACGCCGCCGTGGAGTTGCTGCGCACGATGCGCGATCACCTCGTTGACGTTCATGTTGGTCTGTGTGCCCGATCCGGTCTGCCAGACGTGCAGCGGGAACTGGTCGTCCCAAAGGCCGGCGAGGATCTCGTCGCTTGCTTGGACTATGAGGTCGCGCTTGTCGGCAGACAGCACGCCAAGGTCACAGTTGGCGCAGGCCGCCGCTTTCTTTGCGGTGACAATGCCGTAGACGATCTCAACGGGCATCTTCTTTTTCCCGATTTTGAAATTCTCTTTGGCCCGCTGTGTCTGCGCCCCCCAGAGTTTGTCGTGTTCAACCTTTGTTTCGCCAAGCGTGTCTTGTTCAGTCCGATAGTCCATAGCTTATATTCAGTTTTTTTTCAATGTGTCAATCATAGAATTTCCAAACAATGCCTAATTGGAGATTCTGCCCTTGCATAGGGTAGGATGGTGTGGTCAGATAGTTGTATCCGACAAACCCTGCCAGCAGGTTTCCGCCTCTGATGAAGAATGAGATTCTCTCGATTTTGAAGGTGAGGTTCAGGTCAAAATAGACGAAATTGCCGGTTTTCGTATCGGTCTGGCGGTAAAACTGGTGGATGATGGGATTGTATCCGTCGGCATAGAAGCGTGTGTTGTACATCAGGTCGCCGCCGATTTCGATATGCATACGGTTTTTGAATATGCGGAAGCGACCGGCGGTCTTGAGTTTTCCGGCGAACAGCGGCACGGCGATGGAGGCATGTGTGGAATGCTGCAGCGAGACGTTTGCTTCAATCGAAAAATGCTTGAGGTGCAGCGGGGCCGTCAGGTTGAGTTGTACCACATTGACCGTCTTGTCACTTAGTGCGGGATTAAAGCTGTCGTCAATGTAGAGGTATTGCCCCATCATGAAGTAACTGAAACTCGCCTTGCAGTCAAAGATGGTATAGAACGCACTTAGTTTCAGGTTGTTCTGCTTTTTCCAATGGTTTTCCCAATGATTGTTGTTCCCGAAGTAGCAGGTGTAGAAATAGTCGGGCGCCACCCGGTAGAAGTCGGCTTCGAGGCCGATATAGTGGCGATGTTTGCGGTTGATGGCAAAGGTGGCGGCGGCATTGGCGATGGCATCCAGATGGTTGTAGCCGAAAAAGGCGTATGAGATGCTGCCGTGCAGATCCCAGAACTTGAAAAGCCGGATGCGGGTGCGCGCAAACAACGCCATAGAGGTGCTGAAGAGACGGGGTTCGTACGCATTGACGAACTCCAACCTTGCGCCGGCGGCAAAACGGAGAAAGTTGTTGCGGTCACTGACACTGGCGAATGGTTCGTAGTTGGACCACTGCAAGGTGTTGATGACGTTGTAATACTGCAGCGTGTCGTGCGTGGTGTCTGTGTTGATGTAGTATTGGTTCCGGTAAAAGTCGTTGTTCAAGTTATAGTCGTAAAAGACACTTTTGGCGTGTTTGAACTGGAATGAGTGCGTGAATGTGCCGAAATAGTGGTCTTTCTTGTTGCGGATGCTTACATATTGTTGAAACAGAACGTCGTGGGTGTTGATGGTCGAGGTTGCGCGGTCAAACAGCACCTCAAAGCCGTTCAGCTTGTTGATGATGTTGGTGTCGCCGGCCCCGATGGCGGCAAAATCGTATTGGTTTTTCAAACCGCCGTTTTCAGAAAGCTTGCCGTGATTCAGAATGTAGGAGAGCGAAATACCATACACTTTCTTCGGGGAGGTGTAGCGGAAGATGCCGTCCAATACCAGCATATTCGATTCCTGGTGGATGAAATAGCCTCCATTGCCGTATGCGAACATGTCTACGACAAGGTCGCAGTTCTTGATTTTCTGTGCATGGGTCGCTGTGAAATTGTGCTCCGACTCGAGCCCGTAGGTGTAGGCGAGCCTCGTGTAGGAGGTCTCTGCATTGTAGAAACGCAAATCCGACTGTTCCTTGAACAGGAGCGGGTAGGGTAAACGGATCATCGTGAATCCGGGCCCTTTCCGGTAGTCGAAAACCATACTCTTGTGTGCTTGAGCGTTGATGCCCAAGGTCTGGTAAATGTTCCGGGTCGAGAGCAGCGGGTTGAAGTTGGAATGGGAGAAAGTGGTGGTGTCTATCAGTCCGTAGGTGACGGGGTAGAAGAAAGTACCCGGCAGTTGCGTGCTATAGACGGGCATATAGGCGGGCGATATGGCCATGGCCGAATCGATGGTGCGGTGCGTCGGGCTGTTCTCTTGTGCATGCAGCACGCTGGCGGCAAACAGGAACGCCGGCAGCAAGGACATTATGTATGTTTTTGATCTGCAAACCATTAGAACAAGACTGCGTTTTTTGTTGAAGCGTGCAAATATAGTATAAAAGTTGCAATCAGTAGCCCGCCCTGATGTCATTCCTCATTAGCGAATCCGATAAAAAAGGAGAAACCGGACAGTTGTCCGGTTTCTCCGTGGAGATTTCAGACGCAGTGCAGTACACTTATGCGGGCTTCACTTCGCCGCACGAGGAGGCCGTAACCGTGGCGTCGATGCGCTTGATGAGATTCTGCAACGTCTCGCCGGGACCGAACTCTACAAAGTTGGCGGCGCAGTCGGCAATCATGTTGCGCACGGTCTGTGTCCACAGCACCGGAGCGGTAAGTTGACGCAGCAGGTTGTCTTTGATGACGTCAGGGTCTGATGAGGGACTTGCCGACACGTTCTGGTAGATGGGGCAGGCGGGCACGTGAAACTCGCACTGATGTATGGCTGCGGCAAGTTCTTCCTGTGCGGGCTGCATCAGCGGGGAGTGGAAAGCCCCGCCCACGTTCAGCATCTTGACATGCTTGGCGCCGGCTTCTTTCAGCAGTTGCGCGGCTTTCTCCAGCCCCGGCAACGTGCCCGAGATGACCGTCTGCAAAGGGCTGTTGAAATTGGCGGCCACAACGGTCTCGTCGGTTATGCTGTTGCACACTTTCTCAATGGCTTCCGCATCAAATTTCAGCACTACGGCCATACCTGACGGTGCGATGCGGCAGGCTTCCTGCATGGCAACGGCACGCTTTTCGACTAGACGCAAGGCATCGTCGAACGACAGTGCCCTGTTGACGGCCAAGGCAGTATATTCCCCTAACGAATGCCCGGCCACCATGTCCGGTTCGATGTCGTTGCCCCGGCACAGGTAGGAGATGTAGGAGTGCAGGAACACCGCCGGCTGTGTGATGTCGGTCTTCTTGAGTTCCTCTTCAGTGCCGTCAAACATCACTTCAGACAATGAGTAGCCTAAGATCTTGTCGGCGAGGGCGAAATGCTCCCGCGCAACAGGATGTTGGTCGTACAGCGCTTTGCCCATGCCGGAGAACTGCGCTCCCTGTCCGGGGAAAACGTAAGCGTTCTTCATGCTTTAGGCCGTTTTGTTGAGGGCGTTCTCGAGGTATGTGATGGCGTCCCCTACAGTCTTGATCTTTTCGGCGTCGCTTTCGGCGATGCTGATGCCGAAGTTGTTTTCCAACTCCATGATGATTTCTACAGTGTCAAGGGAGTCTGCGCCAAGGTCGTTCACAAAACTCTTGTCGGGCGTGATGGCATCGGCATCAATGCTGAGTTTGTTGGCGATGATCTCTTTGGTCTTTTCTGCGATGTTTTCCATTTTCTTTTCTGTTTTTATTATTTGATTTATGAATTAAAGGCTGAAGAGGTGCTGTCAGAGGCTCAATCCGCCGTCGCAGCAGATGACCTGACCGCTGATGTACCCTGCCAGGTCGGAGGCGAGGAAAAGCGCGGTGCGGGCCACGTCAAGCGGTGTGCCGCCCCGGCGGAGGGGGATGTTCCGGATCCATGCTTCGCGCACTTCCTCGTCAAGTTTCCGCGTCATGTCGGTCTCGATGTAGCCCGGGGCCACGGCGTTGCAGCGGATGTTCCGCGAGCCTATTTCCTTGGTCATCGATTTGGTGAAGCCGATGATGCCGGCTTTTGAGGCCGAATAGTTGCTCTGCCCGGCATTCCCGTTGATTCCGACGATGGAACTGATGTTGATGATGGACCCGTTGCGCTGTTTCATCATCGCCGGCGTCAAGGCCTTGGTGTAATTATACACTGACTTGAGGTTTGTGTTGATGACGGCATCCCAGTCGCCCGGCGACATGCGCAGGAGCAGACAGTCGCGTGTGATGCCTGCATTGTTGACCAGGATGTCGATAGTGCCGTAGATTTTCAGCGCTTCTGTCACCACGTTTGATGCCTCGTCGAAAGAGGTGGCGTCGGCGGCGAAGAAAGAGACCTCGGTGCCGTATTGCTTGAGTTCCTCGAGGGTGCTTTGGCTGCGTTCGTCGTCGCGGAGGTCGGTGAAGATGATGTTGGCACCGTTCTGTGCGAAAAGGGTGGCGATGCACTTGCCGATGCCTTGTGCCGCTCCGGTGATCAGCGCGGTTTTATTCTCTAAAAGATTCATAATAGTCGCTATTTAAGATTGTTATTTTGAAAATTGAAGATTGTCGTTGTCCACCAGCACGAAAGTAAGATTCCCTTTGGTGCAGAGTTGCCCGCCGATGGTCATCGAGGCTTCGATGAAGAACATCAGGCCGCGCCTTTGCGTTATTTTGGCCTTTATTTCCAGCAAGTCGCCGGGACGGGCTTGTTTCTTGAACCTTACGTTGTCGAAGCCGCCGTAGAAAGGCGTTCGTCCGATAAGTTCTTCTTTTATGAGGAGGCAGCACGACTGTGCCATGATTTCGCAAAGGATTACGCCGGGGACCACGGGGAAGCCAGGAAAGTGTCCCTGAAGGAAGAACTCGTCACCGCGTACGCGGTAGGTGGCATGTACGTATTCGCCTTCCAGTTTGACCTCATCCACGAGCAGCATCGGCTCGCGGTGCGGCAGATATTGTTTTATTTCTTCTCTGTTCATTGTCAATAGTGTTAAAATATGAATTCCGGTTGATGAATGGTAATGTTATTGTTCAAATTTCCGTAGCACCACGCAACTGTTCTGACCGCCGAACCCGAAAGAGTTGGAGATGGCGATGTTGACATCGGCGCGGCGTGCCGTGTTGGGCACATAGTCGAGGTCGCAGTCGGGGTCTGGCTCATTGAGGTTGATGGTAGGCGGGATGACTCCGTTGTAGAGGGTGAGCGCCGTGGCAACCAGTTCCGCGCCGCCGGCAGCGCCGAGCATGTGGCCGAGCATCGACTTGTTGGAGCTGACGGGCACTTTGTAGGCATCGGTCGCGCCGAGGGATATTTTGATGGCTTGTGTTTCCGACTTGTCGTTCAGCGGGGTGCCGGTACCATGCGCGTTGACGTACAGCGAGTCGCGGCTGCTGTCGTAGCCGGCCTCTTTCAGGGCCAGTTCCATGGCTTTGGCGGCGCACTTGCCGTCAGGGCGCGGGGCGGTGTAGTGGTAGGCATCGCAGGTGTTGCCGAAGCCGACAACCTCCGCATAGACCTTGGCGTGGCGCGCCACTGCATGTTCGTACGCTTCAAGGATTACCACGCCGGAACCTTCTCCGATGACGAAGCCTTGCCTGCGCTTGTCAAACGGGAGCGAGGCACTTTGCGGGTCGCTCTCGCGGGTCAGGGCCTTGCAGTTGTAGAACCCTCCGATAGCGATAGGGGTAATGGCCGCTTCCGCACCGCCGGCGATGATGGCGTCGGCATAGCCGTTGCGGATGCAGTGGAAGGCTTCGCCTATGGAGTGCGTGCCGGTGGCGCAGGCCGTGACTATGGGAAGGCAAGGTCCCTCCGCATGGTGAACGATGGCGATGTTGCCCGCCGCGATGTTGGATATCATCATAGGTATGAACAAGGGCGAAACACGTCCCGGACCCTCAGCAAGCATTCTGGTGTGCTCGCTGTGGAAAGTCTGTATGCCGCCCACGCCGGAGCCGATGTAAACGCCCAGCCTTTCAGGTTCTATGGTCAGTTGGCTGTCTGTCATGGCCTGCTGTGCCGCGGCCAGGGCAAACTGCGCATAGCGGTCAGAACGGCGCGCAATGTCTTTCTGCACGCCATAGTCTTCAGCCTTGAAGTCTGCGACCTCGCCGCCGATCTTCACGGGCAGGTCGTCGGTGGGGATACGGGTGATCTCGCGTATGCCGCAGACCCCTTTCGTCAGGTTGTCCCAATAAGACGGAAGGTCTTTTCCGACAGGGGATATGATGCCCATGCCTGTAATCACTACTCTTCTCATTCTTCAGTATTTGAAAATTGTTATTGTAAAAGTTGTTTTTCTCTTTTGATGTTATGCGCGCTGCATCACACACGCCCCAGATACGAAACCTGCACCGAAAGCGCTCAGCACGAGGATGTCACCCGTCTTGACCTCCCCGTTTTTGTACAGCTCGTCAATGAGGATGGGGATGCTGGCCGACGAAGTGTTGCCGTAACGGTCAAGATTGAGGGGAAACTGTCCGTTTTCTGCCCCGATGTTGTGCTTTATCGATTCTATGATGCGGGCATTGGCCTGATGCAGCAGGAACCAGTTCACGTCTTTAACATCGACATGGGCTTCGTCAAGTACAACCTGCACGTCTTTGGTAGAGGCCTTGACTGCCATCTTGAACACGTCGCGTCCTTTCATCACCAGCGGGTTGTAGGCTTCCGTGTCTTCGTCGTAAGGGGTCTTCTCCATCTTGCGGCGGTAGTAGAGCACGTCGTATTTCGAGGAGGTGGTGAGCCGGATTGACTTCAGTTCGTTGCCGTGCGTCAGCACTACCGCACCGGCGCCGTCGCCGAAAAGCACGGAGGTGTCGCGCTCGTGCCAGTTGCAGAATTTGGTGGGCTCCTCGGCACACACAATCAGGATACGGTCGGCTTTCTTGGTCTGGAGAAACGACTCGGCAATCTGCAGGGCGTAGATGAAACCCGCACAGGCCCCGTTCAAGTCAATGCAGGGACACGTGGCGCCAATCTCACCTTGCACGATGCAACTCATGGCCGGCGTGATGAAGTTGTTCGCCACGTTTGAGCAAATGATGAAGTCCAGTTCCGACGGCTCAATGCCGGCATCGGCTATCGCCGACTTGCACGACTTGACGGCAAGGTCAATAAGGTTCTCATTTGATATTATGCGCCTCTCGTGTATGCCCGTGCGCGTGGCGATCCACTCGTCGTTGGTGTCCAAAATCTGCGAAAGCATTTCGTTGCTGATGACTTTCTGCGGCAAGGCACTTCCTGTTCCTATGATTTTCATATAACTTAAAATTATTTAGCAAGCAAAACAACAAAATATTTTTTGGCGTGCAAAACAACAAATAATAGTTTTTTCAAGCGCCTGAAAGTGATTGATAATCATTATAATGTGGCGGAAGTTCCTTATTGTTGGCGAAATTGCGGATAGTGGGCGGGCAATTCATTTTGCATTTCCGCCCTCTTTTTTTGTATTTTTGCCGCCTGGATATTGAAACAGAAAAACAGAGATGAAGACCCCTGAATTTTTGACGAACAAAAAAAGGATAATTCAGTTTATCTGCTCTGTCGCCGTCTTTTCCACGTTGTTCATTCTTATATATAAACCTATCGGGGTTATGAGATTCTTCTCCTTGCCTGATTCTCGACTGTCGTTGATGTCCTACACGGCCGTGGTCGTGGCCATCGGTTTCGTGATTCTTATTGCAAGCCGTTTTCTGCTGTACCGCGTACTGCGCAGAAGACACGTGGATATTGACTACCTGATATTGTGGCTGATAGCAGAGATTTTCTTTCTTTCTCTTTCACTTGCTTTTTTTTCTTATTTCGTCAATACGGAACACGATATCAAATTCCTGGATTTGCTGGTCCGTATCAGTGCCAGTGTCGTGGGCATCCTCGCTATCCCCTATGTGATTTCCGTGATGGGCTTTATGCTGAAAGAAAAAGAACGCGAACTGCAATACTATACGATGAAGAATAATAATGCCGGGAACCCAGTCACCGGCATTACGAATTTTCATGACAAAAGCGGAAAGTTCGCTATTTCCATCAAGAACGAAGACCTGCTCTATCTGGAGTCGGCAGACAATTATGTCAAGATTCATTATCTCAACAATGATGAGGTCTGCCAATATCTTTTACGGAATACGCTCAAGAACGTGGAGGAGGAGTATGCTTCCGCCGGGCTGGTCCGATGCCACCGTTTCTATCTGGTGAACATGCACAAGGTCAAGATTGTCAGAAAACTGAAAGGCATTCTGGTGCTTGAGTTCACCGACTTGGCCAAGTCGGTGCCCGTTTCCAAAACCTATATCAGTTCGATAATCGATATCTTGGCAAGGTCGGATCAGCATAACGAGAAGTCCGATTAGTTTTCAGCTTTGTATGAAAGCAACATCTCCTCGCTGAAATTGCGGATGAACTCCAGGTTTTTGGCTATTTCGCATTTGCCTGTCTGAATCATCAGTTTGCAAGAGTTCAGGTATCTCCCGTCTCTTCCGGCATCGGTCAGGAGGAGGTGGCCCATTATGACGTATCCTACGGATTCCACCAGGCGGCGTGCGTTGAAGTCGTATGCTTCGCCTTGGAACCCGGCGGCGGTCTTCTGCATTTCGAGATAGCGTCCCGTCATGGCTTTCAGTTCGTTGCGCAGCGGTTCGAGTCCGGCATCCAGCGGCATCTCCTCATATTCGCGGATGCGGTTCATGAATGTCTCGCTTCCGATGCCGCGGATGGCGGCCACTACTTGCAACTGCGAGGTGCCTTCGTAGATGGAGAGGATGCGGGCATCGCGGTACAACCTTTCGCAGGCGTACTCTTTCATGAAGCCGGAACCGCCATGAATCTGAATGCAGTCGTATGCGATGCGGTTGGCATATTCGCTGGAAAAGAGTTTCAGCAGCGGCGTGAACATATCAGCGTATTTCTGGCTCTTTTTGAGTTCGCTGCGCTCTTCTGAGGTCAGTGTACGCTCTTTTGAAATCTGTTCCAAGGCCTTGCTGACATCTACAAAACGTGCGGTCTCGTAAAGCAGCGAGCGTATGGCGTCGGTCTTGGCCCGCATATCGGCGAGCATCTCATAAACTTGCGGAAACTCGGCGATAGGTTTCCCGAACTGCTCGCGCTCATGGGCATAGCTGAACGCTTCGCGGCAGGCTGCTTCTGCCAGACCCACCGATTGAGCTCCGACTCCCAAACGTGCGCCGTTCATCAGCGACATCACATACTTGATAAGCCCGAACTTGCGGTTCCCGACAATCTGGGCCGGAGCGTTGTTGAACACCAACTCTGCGGTAGGCGAACCCTTGATGCCCAGTTTGTTTTCTATCCGTCTGATGGTTACGGCCTTGTCTTTACGGTCGTAGAGAAAGTAGGAGAGGCCGCGGGCATCTTCCGTGTCCGCTTCCGAGCGTGCCAGCACCAACTTGATGTCAGCGTCGCCGTTGGTGATGAACCTTTTTACACCGTTCAGCCGCCAGCAGTTGGCCGTTTCATCAAAAGTGGCTTTCAGGCGCACCGACTGAAGGTCGGAGCCTGCATCCGGCTCGGTCAGGTCCATAGAGCAGGTGTAACCCTTGTATATCAGAGGAAGGTATTGTGTTTTCTGCTCTTCGCTGCCGAACTCAAGAATCGTTTCGGCACAGTCTTGCAGCCCCCAGATGTTTGCGAACCCGGCATCGGCTCGAGACACGATTTCGGCAGCCATCACGTAGGGCACGTAAGGGAAATTGAGACCGTCATATTTGCGGGGCAGCGACATACCGTACAGTCCGGCATCACGCAGTGCTTCGTGGTTCTGCTGTGTGCCTTTTGCATAGACTATGGCGTTGTTCTCGATGCGGGGACCTTCCTGGTCCACCGACTCGGCATTGTTGGCAATCACCTCGCCGGCAATCTCGCCGATGATTTCCATCACCTTGCCGTAGTTCTCCATAGCCTCGTCATAGCATGACGGGGCATCCTGGCAATGTTCGCTTTCGGCATAGCCGCGCTCTTTCAGTTCCACGATGCGGCCCATAGCCGGGTGGTTGAGGTGGAACTTGAGATTATCGTTGTCTATATAGTAATTTGACATTTTCCTGTTCTTTATTTCTGGTTAGCAATATAACTGTTGATCAATTTCGGAAGCACTTCCATCACGTCGCCCGTGATGTTATAGTCGGCGATTGCGCAGATGGGGGCGCTGGGGTCAGTGTTGATGGATATGATCTTGGCCGACTCTTCCATGCCGGCGCGGTGCTGTACGGCTCCGGAAATGCCGCAAGCAATGTACAGTTTCGGGCGCACGGTGACGCCGGTCTGTCCGATTTGCCTCTCGGGTTCTGCAAATCCTGCGTCCACGGCTGCGCGGGTGGCGCCTACTTCGCCGCCGATCAGTTCGGCATAGCGGTGCAGCAGCCCGAAGTTCTCCTTGGAACCCACGCCGTAGCCGCCAGCCACGATGATTTGCGCATTCTTGATGTTGATTTTCTTCGTTTCAATCTTCCGTTCCACAATGCTAACGCGGAAATCCTCGGCGGCGAGGTATTTCTCGACGGGCAGTATGACCAGTTTGCCTGTCCGGTTTTCCACGCGCTCTTTTTTCATGACACCTTCGCGCACCGTGGCCATCTGCGGACGAGTGTCGGGGTTGACAATGGTGGCTATGATGTTGCCGCCAAAGGCGGGACGGATCTGATGCAGGATGTCCGGGTAGATTTTGTTCTGCCGGTTGTCGGCATAGTCGGCAATCTCGAGGCTGGTGCAGTCGGCGGTGAGGCCGCAGCGCATGCGGGAGGCCAGACGCGGGGCAAGGTCGCGCCCTGTACAGGTGGCGCCGAAAAGGGCGATCTGCGGCTTCTGCTCTTCAAAAAGTTTAGCCATTATGCTGAAATGAGGCAGCGTGCTGAATGGGAACAACCGCTCGTCGCAGGCGTGGAAAATCGTGTCCACACCATACGGATAGAGCTGTTCTTCAAGGCCTTCGACCTTGTCGCACAAAACAGCCGCTTCTACTTCCACACCTAATGTGTCGGCCAGTTTCCTCGCTTTGGAGCATAGTTCGAGACTGACATCCGCCACCCTGTGGGCTTCATTGATTTCACAATATACGATGATATTATTCATTGAAAAACTGTTTGTCTTGTTGTTTTTGGTACTATAAGTTATTATGTTATAAGGCGGTATGGGCGACTGCTATCCCAAGATGTGGGCATCCATCAGGGTGCTGGTCAGTTGCAACAGACCCTCGTCCGTGGCGGGCACGGCTATGCTCTCTTTCTTGGCAAGCACCACATTCTCAATGCCTTTCACGCGGGTAGGGGAACCGGTCAGTCCGAGGCGGTTGCTGTCAGTCTCCAGGTCGTCGCAGTTCCACTCTGTGATGTTGAGGTATGCCCTGTTTCCGGGCACGGGCTCGAGGTTGCGTTCGCGGGTTTCCGAAGCGGAACGGGCATTCTTGAACCTGACGGTGAGATGTGCGTGTCTGAAACGGCAAGGGGCGGCGGAGCCTGAAACGGTGACCAACGCCGGCAGCGCGGTCATCACCGTCTCATAGCCGTTCTCCAGCCTCCGTTTCACGGTGATAGAATCGGCGGATACGGCCTCTATGGACTCGGCGTAGGTAATCTGTGGAAAGTCGAGTTTCTCGGCAATTTGCGGACCCACTTGGGCGGTGTCGCCGTCAATGGCCTGCCTGCCGCAGAAGATAAGGTCAACATTGCCCAGCTTGCGCACGGCCATCGAGAGGGCGTAGGAGGTGGCCAAGGTGTCGGAGCCGGCAAAACGACGGTCGCTGACTACATAACCGCTGTCAGCGCCGCGGTACAGGGCTTCGCGGATGATGTCGGCGGCGCGGGCCGGCCCCATTGTGATGACACTGACCTCCACGTCCTTGAGCCGGTCTTTCACCGACAGCGCCATCTCCAGCGCATTCAGGTCTTCGGGGTTGAACACCGTAGGCAGGGCGGCTCTGTTGATGGTGCCGTTGGGCAGCATGGCATCTTTGCCGACATTTTGCGTGTCGGGCACCTGCTTGGCTAAAACTGCAATTTTCAAAAGCATAATTATTCTTTTATTTTTTTAAGGCGCGAAGAAACAAAAATTATAGGTTGAAAAAGACAATTAAAAAAAAGAAAGGACAGAAAACCGGAATGTGCCGCATAAAAGGATGATTTGTGGCGGAAAACTGAGATTTGTGGCATAAAACCGGTTATATTGGGCGAACGAACGTTCGGATGGGTTCCACGAGACGCCTGAGCCAGACCCGCACAGGCAGCTGCCGGTCAAAAAAAGGCAAGTTCGCCTTGCATTGCTCCGGAAGCAGAGGGGAACACCCGTGAGGCGCCGCCGTGCCGGATGCGGTTCTTGTGGCGGGCTGTCGGTTCAACGCCTTGGCATGCAACAAGTTGCCCCCCCCCGAAAAAAGAGCCGTAAAGGGCACTGGATTGACGGGAAAACGTTACATTTGCCGCGCCTGTTCCCCCTCCGGTCCTGTCCAAGGGACTTCGCAGGGTTCGGAGGGGGGCGGGAGGAGCGATGGAAACAGAAGTCCTGAAGAAAAAAAAAGAAGACATGAAAGAATCAGAAAAGAAAGCGATGGTTGAA
>CAVEXN010000030.1:0-27717 GCA_963620035.1 Oscillospiraceae bacterium
GCTCGGAAAAGCATCCCCCGCGATGCGGAGCGGAAATTTTTCGGGAATGAGGAATGTTTCCGCTCCGCTATTCTTCCCCTATTCGGTATTCGACCACATTACTAAATCAAAGTGTATCAGATAAATACCTCTATGGTTGCTGATTGGTACAGCATTCATCAATCAGCGACTGATATGTCTTCAGTTTGGTGGTAAGGGCTTCGAAGTTTACCCGTCCTTCTCCGAATACGTCTATTTCGTCAACAACGGCGATGGTCATATAGTTACCGGTTCCGAATCTGTTGGGGCGATGTATTTCAGGAAATCTCCCATCGGCAAGTTTCATTAGTTTCTTGTGTTGTTCGTCCCTGACTTCGGAAGGGTCTCTGTCGCCGTCATGGCCGATCTTGAAACAGAGTTTTCCTTGCTCGAACTGGAGGTACATTGTTCCGTCTTTTATTTCTGAGAAATGCCACCAGGCTCCAAGAAATCCGCCATTTGGGTTTGAAACATATTCCCAGCAGTCGATGTCAAGCCTGCTCTCAAGTTCCATGTAGAATCCTTCCCATGCGTTCCATCCCCATTCCTTAACGGGAAGAGCCTTGTATTTCATCGTCTCTTCTTCGATTGTCTGAAGATGTAGGCGGTAATGGAGCATAATGTCATTGTTTCCGGAATAAGCGCTCAGGCACTTCAGCATGTCTGAACGGTTAATCGTGCGGTATCCGAGTTCCTCAATCTCCCTGAATTTGGATAGGGGCTCGTTGCCCGTCTTGACATAGGCATAGCAGAGGTCTTTGTTCATGCCGTGGTACTCCTCCTCCACTACCTCCCTGTATCGTTGCAGTTGCTTGTCGTGGTGGGATGTATTTGTCTTGTCCTCAATGACTAGGACGGTGTTGTCGTTGACTTCCACCAAGACATCAATGCTCTGCCATTGCTTATAGACGTTGACTTGTCTTATTTCAAAGTCCTCGTTCTTGCCAAGAATCATCAGGAGGAAATCTTTGGATATCCGGTGCATTTCAGAATCAATAGATTCATATTTCTCATCTGCCCATGCGATCAGCCAGGCAATCATAGCGTCCTGACTTAATTCCGAAGTGGCAAAAGAGAAGATGTTGGGATGCTCGCTGATGTCGGATGAACTGAAAAGACTCTGGAGATCTGACAACTTTGGCTTAAGGATGGACATGTTGTCTCGAAGATAACGCCTGAGACTTTCATAACCTTCCCCGTTTGTGACAATCTCTGAAAGACTGGTCTTCTTTTCTTGGATTGTTGCCACAAGTAGTGTGGCCAAATCGATAACTCTCCATAAGGGTAACTCTTCGCTCTGCCGTGACCAACGTTCACCTTCTGAAGCCCAACGCCATACCTTGGCGGAGAAATCATCGTTATTCCAAGATGCACTTCCTATTGAAAGGTACTTGGCATCGCCTGCGTCGGCGTCCAGATGCTCGTAATTTACATAAACTACAGGCTTATGAGAAAGCCAGCCGGGTGGTGGGGGTAGTTTTTTTCATTTGTTTCATTTTTAAGGTTTTTGTTTTGTCTATTTATTTACTTATCCAGCCTTGCGGAAAACATGTATAGCGATTATTTGAATCTGGAAGAATCCCTTGGTCAAATCCAAACGAATCGGTGCGGCAAATATAGTGTTTTCCTGTTGATTTTTCATCCGTTTTAAAAAATTTCTGGTGGGGTAAAATGTTGTATGTCAATATATTAAATTGTCAATTCAGTCCAAGCCGTTTTAACCTGTTCATAGCGGCACACGTTGTAAACCAGGTTCGTCAGGGTGTTTCGGGCCGCATTCCGTGCAAAGCCCACCGCCCGGCTGTACATCCCGCGCAGGCTCTGCTCGCAATACCCGAACACATGTTTCACCCATGCCTGCGTCTGTTCCCCTCCCCGCGTCACCCGTCCACAACTCATCGCCGTGTCCTTCCTTTATCGCCTTGCTCTCCTCGTGGGAGTTGCGCTGCCGGGGCGACTCCACGAAACTCCCGTCTGTGACACGCCCCGGTTCACTATCAGGTGCTCCTCCCTTTTCGGCGTTCTGTCAGTCAGCAATAATTTTGTATTTTTGCCGCGTTTTTCACGAAAAGAAAATTTAAAACTCAATACAAATGAAAAAAATCATCTTATTTGCCTTAATGGCAGTAGCAACGCTGGGCACTTACGCCCAGAACCAGACGGTTGTCATCAAGACGAACGCTTCCCTCAATTGCCAGAAATGTACTGACCGCTTCAAAGACAATGTGCCTTTCTTCAAAGGCGTTGCGGATTACACTTACGACAAGACGAACGGACAGCTGACCATCACTTACAATGCAAAGAAGACCGATGCCGCCCAACTGCGCCAGCAGATCAGCAAACTGGGTTACGATGCCGACAATGTGAAGGCTGACGCCGATGCACGCGCCAAACTTCCCGCTTGCTGCCGCAACGCCGGCTCCTGCGGTCACGATGCCAAAACCGCCACCACGGAACTTAAGTGCCAAGGCGCCGCCAACAAGGATGGTCACAAATGCCAGCACAAGTGTCAGGATGCCAACAAGGTGACGGGCAGTAAGGCTGCCACAACCACAACGGAACACAAGTGCCAAGGCGCTGCCAACGGCGAGCACAAATGCCAACACAAGTGCCCTAATGCGCAGAACAAACAGTGATTAGCAGACTAAAGTTCTAATATCGCGAGGCGGAAATGGCTATCAGGTCGTTTCCGCCTCGCTTCTTTTTTGTCATTCAATTGAAACTGAAAACGGGAAAATACACGCAAAATGTATTTCTGTCTGAATGATGCAACAAGAATGCATGCTGGTTCGTCATTATGATGTTGTCAAACGATTATGAATATGAAAAAAATGCTATTACATTTAACATTATTAGGTGTTGTACCGTTTGGGGAGCAGATTACGGCATCAGGCATGAACCATTTTGAAATCACCTCTATTGTGAAGGGGGCTTAGGTATGAAAACTGCGAAGACTACTCAAGCCCTTTTATGGGTGACTGTGATGGTTTTGGCTATTATAGTAGCCTTACAGACCCTGTTTGGTTCGCCTGGCGTTTTGCGCAACGATTACCAGAAAAGAGACACGATGATGTCCATCAAGTATTACCCTGGCAATGGCGATGAGCTGGAATATGACAGCGTTTATGTCAAGGGCGATACGGTAAAGTTTTACAACGGTCAAGACCTTATCCGGACTTCCGTGACATCCGAAAAGACGAAGCACTGCCGATAGAAGATTAACTTGAACGGCTCAGTAAAAAGGGTGTTGTGTCAAGCGGTCACTTTTTCTTCATCGCGGCGATGGAAAGGAACAGGCCGAGTGCCACTCCGCACAGGGCGGCAAAGAGCACCTGAAAGTCGCCGGGCAGACAGAATGTCAAGGTGTGTGCCGGAACCCAGAAGAGAGGTATCGTTTTCTTGAACACGAAGTTCCATTGTGTGTCCCAGTCCAGGTTGCGGATATGCTCGCCAATATGAACCGGACGAAGCAGGCAACGCGCACTGCCGTTGTAGGAGGCGATGTGCATGTCGCTGATTTTGTGGATGGTCATAAAGACCGGTGCGAACGAGGAGTTCATCATCAGGCTGATGCAGAACGCACCCGCCAGTTTCAGAAGGCAGAAGTTGCCGAACATGGCCTCTTTCACGCCGGCAAAGCAGGCGGCCTTTTCCATAAACGTGGGGATGCCGACTCTGAACACGCTCATGGCCAGGGCTATCCACATGCCAAGCAAGCCCCAGACGATGAATTTCGGGAATACGCCGAATTCTTTGCTGCAATAGTAACCTTTCTTTATCCTCAGCCCGATCATCTCTCCGAACGTGGCCAGGATGCCGAATTTCAGGAATGCCATCCACAAGGGAAAGCGTTGCGTCAGCGAGCAGAACGTTTCATAAACCTGCTTGCTGACAAAGAAAGGGAGCAGGAAAAGAATGACTATGCAGAGGGCAATGAGGTCGTTTTTTTTCATGTCTGTGTGTGAATGGGGATCTCAGGGGGGTTAGAAACTGTATCCTATGCCGAGACCGACAACCTCCTTGAACTGCACGCGGGCTTTAGGTTCGCCGGGTGTGCCGTCGGGACCGGGCTTGCCGGCAATCATCACCTGGTCGTAGTATTTCATTGAGGTCATCAGGCTTACGCTCAAGCATTTCAGGAAATTATAGGATATGGCGAGGTCCCAGTCTATGTCAAAGTTGCCGAAATGCTGTTTTTTAGAGGTATAGGGGGTGAAAAGCGTGACGGTGGAGATGATTTTCAGGTTCTTGATCCGGGTGTAGTTCACGCTTCCTTTGATGCTGAGACCGAGTGCGGCGCTCCCGGCGGGGCGGTACAGGTCGCCCATAATGTTTTCTTTTTCGGGCAGGCCGTAGCGGTCGCGCAGAATGGAGTCGCGGCAGTAGGTAAGACGTCCGGCCAGCGGGGAGACATAGACGGAGAAGATATCATTGGGCATGAAGTCGAGACCGAGGGAAAGGTCCGTGTAGGAGGGGGAAGCCCATTTGGATATCAGCGTCTTGTCGCCGGCATCGTTGTTGGCGTACTCATAGCCGGGTGCGTATTGGGTCTTGTGGCTGCCCAGGACGGAAAGATACCAGGACGTGGCCAGTTTGTAGCCGAACTTGGAGGTGAGGTAGAGTTTGTCGTTCGACTTTCGCCAACTGGGGGTCAGGTCAGAGGAGTATAGTTCTCCGAGTTCCGTGTCGAGGTTGCTGTCCCAGGCGATGTTGTCTTTTTTGTATGACAGGGTCAAGTTGGCATAGACCACGCCCGTGACATTGTTGTTGCCGCCGGCGGCCCAGTTCCAGAATTGGGTTTGCGAGGCATTGAGCCCCACCATGCCCGTAAAGCGCCAATGTTTCACGCTGTCGGTGATTTCTGCCGATTTCACTTTGGTTTCCATAGCGGTTTTCGCCGCGCTCTTTTCATCTTGGGCCTGAAGTGCGGTGACAGAGATGCTTAAAAGTAGTAACGTCACGAAAAAGTGGTTGGGTTTCATGATGATTTTTTTTATTGATTAAGTTTGTTGAAGGCGCGCCACCATCTGCCGGGCACTTGGTCGTTGCAGGCTATCAAGTAGTCGTGTTTGGTGCAGGGCAAATAGCAGGTCTGTTTGGTGTCTTTGTCTTTGCTGATCATAGGCACGGCCATCCACCAGCGTCCGGTTTTTTTGCTGCAGAAGAATACAAGGTCTTCCAATGCGCCGGACACGGCAATGCTGTATTGGCGGTAGTTGTCTTTCTCTCTGAAGTTGCTGTCATTGGGGCGGTTGATGAATCCCTCGATGAAGTACCAGAGGATGTGCGCTATCAGTTGCGAGGTCTGGTTGCAATAGTCCAGGGTAGGGTCGTACTCGTAGATGCCGAACGAGGAGAGTTTGTCGCTCAGTCCGGCGTATTTGGCTATCTGGCAGATTTCTTCGCCGTAGAATCCGTTGGAGGATGCGTGTGGGCAACCGGGTGCGTCGGGGCGGCGCACCGCCGATATGTCAAAGGTGATCATGTCGGCATTGCGCACAATGGGTTCCACGTCTTCAATGTTTTTGCGCATGGCGCCGACACGGTAGGTCTCAAAGAACAGGTCGTCCATAAGCTTGATGACGGAGGGGCTGTTCATATAGGTCTGGTATCCGATGTTGGCATAGTTGAGCAGGAAGTTGGGCTGTTGCAAGACGATCTTGTTCAGGTAGCGGTCGGAGCGTATCGGCGAATGCTCGTCGCCGAGGTCAAAGCGGGAGTCCACTGCAACCAGGTTGGTGACGCGTTCTATTTTCTCGTAGGCGCGGTAGTTGGCGAACGCCAAGTCGTTGCTTCCACCTAGTATGAGCGGTATGACGTTGTGTTCCAACAGATGGGCACAGATGGCGGAGACTATTTCGTAGGTGTCGTCAACGGTTTTGCCAATGCGGACGTTGCCCAAGTCGATGATGCGGACGGGTGCGTTCCAGGCATAGAGTTGATAGAACTGCCGCCTGATTTCGTCCGGTGCGAGCGCACAGGAACTGTTCTGCCAGCTGTTCCGGGCTTCGGGCACGCCAAGAATCGCTATTTGAGCCTCGTCGATGTCAAGGGATGCGGCCGGATTGTACTGAAGAATGTACGAGAGCAGCCTGTCGTTGTCTTGTTCCTCCTCGAGAAGGCCGAGCGTAGCGATGTCAACGGGGTCGAAATAGAGTGAAAGGTACATGGCTACGCTTTTCTTCTGACGGTTCTTTTTTTTGCGGTAGGGGCGGTCGTGGCGATGATGTCCAGACAGTCTTGGTAGGTGAGGCTTTCCGCCACTCGCCCTTTGGGAATCCTGTAGTTGTCGGCACCGTTGGTGATATAGGCGCCGTAGCGTCCGTTCATCACTTTGAGTTGTGGGTCTTCGTCAAAGGAAAGGAGCACGTTTTTGTTGGGCGCTTCCTGCATACTCTCTATCGCCTGTTCTAACGTGAGGGTTTGTATGTCGGTGCCTTTGGCAAGTGTCACGTTCTTGCCGTCGTATTTCAGGTATGGGCCGAAACGTCCAACCGTGACGAAGATGTCCTTGCCGTCGAGTTGCCCTAAGAGCCGCGGCGCTCTGTCGGCGTCTTTCTGCTGTTTGGCCTTGATGAGTTCGATGCACCGCTCCATGGTGATTTCAAGCGGGTCTTCGCCTTTAGGGATGGATACGAAAGCGTTGTTGTAGCGGATGTACGGACCGAATCTGCCGGCACCGACGACCACTTCGTGGTCTTCCCACTTCCCGAGGTCACGAGGCAGCTTGAACAGTTCAAGGGCTTCGTCAAGTGTGATGGTCTCAAGGAACTGGTTGGGTGCGAGACGGGCATAGCGCGTTTTCTCGTCCGCATAGTCCTCGCCGATCTGTACCATGGGCCCGAACTTGCCCAGTTTGGCGAACACCTTGGCGTTGGTCTTGGGGTCGTAGCCCAGAAAACGCTCGCCATTGGCCTTCTTGGAGAAGTTCAGGGCATGGTCGATGGATTCGTGGAAGTTGCCGTAGAAACGCTGTATCATGTCCTGCCAGTTTTCTTTGCCGTCGGCAATCTCGTCAAACTGTTTTTCCACGTCGGCGGTGAAGCCGTAGTCCATGATGTTCTCGAAGTTCTGCTGCAGGTATTCGTCCACGACGATGCCTACATTGGTAGGGAAGATTTTGTCTTTCTCATAGCCGAATTTCTCTTTTTTTGTCTCTTCGGTCAGGGTGTCTTTCTTCAAGACGAGACACTGGTAGGGGCGTTCGCTTCCCGGGCGGGTGGCTTTCTCTACATAGCCTCTTTTCTGGATTGTGGTGATGGTGGGCGCATATGTAGAGGGACGCCCGATGCCCAGTTCTTCCAGCTTTTTCACAAGACTGGCTTCCGTATAGCGTGCGGGCGGCTGGGTGTAACGCTGGGTGGCCGTGATGACGGAATAGTTCAACTGCTCGTCCAGTTCCATGTGCGGGAGCATACCTTTGGTCTCTTCGCTCTCCTCGTCTTTCGATTCGTTGTAAACTTTCAGGAAGCCCGGGAACATGATGACCTCGCCCGAAGCGACGAACTTCTCTTCCCTGTTGGAGACGGGAATGGTGATGATGGTCTTTTCAATTATGGCATCGCTCATCTGCGAGGCGATGGTCCGTTTCCAAATCAGTTCGTAGAGGTGTTTGGAGAAGACGTCACCGGGTATCGACTGGCGGGAGATGTCGGTGGGACGGATGGCCTCGTGTGCCTCCTGTGCACCTTTGGTTTTGGTGATATAGTTATGTGTATGAACGTATTCCTCTCCGTAAAGGTTTGCGATGGTGTCCCTTGCCGAGGCGAGGGCCAGGTTTGAAAGGTTCACGGAGTCGGTTCTCATATAGGTGATGTAACCGGCCTCGTAGAGTTGCTGCGCCACCACCATGGTCTTGCTCACCGAGTAGCCGAGTTTGCGCGACGCCTCTTGCTGCAGCGTCGAGGTGGTGAACGGCGGGGCGGGGCTTTTCTTGCCCGGATTCTTCTCTATGGCACTGATCCTGAACTCGGCGCTCTTGCAGGCATTCAGAAACTCCGAGGCGGCGCTCTGGTCGTTGAACCGCTTGTTGAGTTCCGCTTTCAGTTCCACTTTGCGGTCACGCAAGGGATGGAACAGTCCTTCGATGCGGTAAGAAGAGGAGGTCTGGAAACGCTCGATCTCGTGCTCGCGCTCCACTATGAGTTTTACGGCTACCGACTGTACGCGCCCCGCCGACAGTTGCGGCTTGACCTTGCGCCACAGTACGGGCGACAGCTCAAAGCCAACAAGACGGTCCAGCACGCGCCGTGCCTGCTGGGCATTTACAAGGTCAATGTTCAGATCGCGCGGATTTGCCAATGCCTGCGAGATGGCGTTCTTCGTGATTTCGTGGAAAACGATTCGCTTCACTTTCGCCGGGTCAATGCCCGTGACTTGCAGCAGATGCCATGATATGGCCTCTCCCTCGCGGTCGTCATCCGTCGCCAACCACACGGTGTCGGCAGCGTCGGCCTTCTTCTTTATGTCGTTGATGAGCGCTTTCTTGTCGCTGAGCACGATGTAGTTGGGCTCGAATTTTTTCGTGATGTCGATGCCGAGGTCTTTCTGCGGCAGGTCACGGATGTGACCTTTGCTTGAAATGACATCAAAGTCATTGCCTATGAATTTCTGGATGGTCTTGGCCTTGGCAGGAGACTCGACAATAATCAGGTTCTTACTCATAGTGTTATGATGAATATGTATATGTTGTGTTTCTTTTGTTTACGATTTAAAAATCCGCCGTTTTGTCATTCGTTTCCTTTGCGGAAGTCTTGGGGGCTATAATGGTAGCCGAGCAGTTCGTCGGCCTTGTCGAATTGGCGTTGCGAGATGAGCTCGCGTATCCGGCACGATCTTACTTCAATGTCTTTGGATTGGAATTCGGGTATTGCAACGACGTTGACGCCATGTTTGCGGCAGACCGTTTCGATGTCGTGTATATGTCCTCCGCCGCCATGTCCCAAGGTGTGGTGTGGCCCCATAAGGAGCGAATGGACTTGGAGCCGGCCGACCAGGTATTGCTCCAGGAATTCCACGTAGGTGAGTTTCGAGAATGCCGGCGTGAACGGCACAACAATGGCAGCTTCGATGCCGGCGACGTCCAGTCTTTGGAGGTTCTCCCCCAGGGTGTTGATGGTGAAAAAGCCGCTGCCGGGATGCAGCACTTGACGGGGGTGCGGATGGAAAGTGACTACGACGCTCTGCCCGCCAATCTTGCGGGCTGTGTCGCAGAGACATTCGAGCAGACGCTGATGCCCCAGATGGACCCCGTCAAAGGAACCGACGGCTACGACAGGTTTCGTCAAGGCTATATTCTCTTCAAATCCGTTGAAAACCAGCATGTCAAATCTGTTGTCCCGCTACCGCAGAATGGCGCCGGCCTCACGTTCGTAGGCGGCAATGAGTTTCTTCATCAATTTGCTGATCTCCTCTTCCGTCAAGGTCTTGTCGGGGTTCTGCAAGACAAAGTTCAGCGCATAAGACTTTTTGCCCTCGCCGATTTTCTCGCCCTCGAAGACGTCAAACAACGAGATTCGTTTCACCAGTTTTGAACCGTATTTCAACCCGATGCGCTTCAGGGTCTCGAAGGTCACGTCGCGGTCCACCACTAACGCAAGGTCTCTCTTGACCGCAGGATAGACGTTGATGCCTTTGTACCGTATGGTTTGCCCGGCGACAACCTTTTCGATGGCGGCGAGGTTGAACTCGGCATAATAGACGGGCTTTTTGAGGTCGAAGTATTTCAGCACCGCTGCCGACAGTTGCCCGGCCACGGCTATCTCTTCGTCCCCATAGCGGTACGAGACGAAGTCGGAGAACATTCTCGGTTCCCCCTCGGTGGCGAGCGTCATCTTCTCGGTAGGGAAGTTGACCTTCAGCAGTAGATTTTCAACTGTTTTCCGGAGGTGGAAAAGGTCGAGGTCGGCGGCCTTGTGGTTCCAGGTGTCGTCGCCGTCTTTGCCGGTCACAAACATCACGAACTCCTCTTTCTCGCGGTAGCGGACGGTCACGTCATCTTCAAGGGCGGCGGCTGTGTCAAGCCAATAGGTTTTCCCGAACTCGAACAGGCGGAGGTCTGCGTTCTTGTTGTTGGTGTTGCGTACGATGTTCTCCATGCCGCCGAACAGCAGACTCTGCCGCATTACGTTCAGTTCGTTGCTGAGCGGGTTCAGCAACTTTACGCTCTGCGTCTCATCGATGAAGCCGAACTGTGTCGCATAATCCGACTTGGTGAGCGAATTGTTCATGACTTCAAAAAAGCCGTTGTCGGCCAGATAGGTGGAGATGGTGAGTTGCAGGGCATGGGCGTTTATGGTGTCCCGGACGGTCGGCATTTTGTACGACAGGATGTCGGAGATGCCTATGCGGTTGTAGCCGTAGATGCGCAGTATCTCCTCTATCAGGTCGATGGGGCGTGTGACGTCGGCTTTGCTCAACGGCACTTTCACCAGCAGCCGGTCACCCCCGGTATTCTGGATCTCCATACCGAGCATGGTGAGGATCTTGGTGACGGTCTGCCGTTCAATCTCTTGCCCTGCCACCTTGTTGATTTGGTCGTAAGTCAGCGTGATTTGGGCGGGTTCTATCTTGTAGGGGTAAAGGTCGGTGATGTCAGAGATGGGTACTGCGCCGGCAAACCTGACCATAAGGTCGGCGGCACGCTTGAGTGCGTAAATGGTGATGTCGGGGTTGCAGCCGCGCTCGTAACGGAACGAGGCATCGGTCTTCAAGGCATGACGTTTGGATGTCCTGCGTATGGATACGGGGTTGAAATAGGCGCTTTCGAGGAAAACGCGGGTTGTCTTGCCGGTGATGCCGGAGTTGAGCCCGCCGTAAACGCCGGCGATGCACATGCCCTCTTTCTCGTTGCAGATCATAAGGTCTTCTGCATTGAGTTTCAGTTCGTTTCCGTCAAGTGTGACGAAGGACGTGCCTTCTGGCAGGTTCTTGACGATGACTTTGTTGCCTTGGATCTTGTCGGCGTCAAAGGCGTGCATAGGCTGCCCCAGTTCGAGCATGATGAATTGGGTGATGTCCACGACGTTGTTGATCGGACGGATGCCCAGCGCGCGCAGCCTGTTCTGAAGCCACAGGGGAGACTCGGCGACGGTCACGTTGTCGAGGACCATCCAGGAGTAGCGCGGGCAGTCTTTCGCGTTCTCTACCGTCACGTCGATGCTGAAGCGCACGTTCGCAATGGATTTCACCTCAGGGGCCGTGGGCAGTATGAGCGGAGAACAGTCGTGGCCGGCCTGTACCAGTGCGGCGTAAAGGTCGATGGCCACGCCGGTGTGGCAGATGGCGTCGCACCGGTTGGGCGTCAGCCCTATCTCGAAAATGGTGTCCGATTCAACGTTGAAGTACTCGGCGGCCGGCGTGCCCGGAACAGCGGCCAGGTCCAACACCATGATGCCGTCGTGCGAGGAGCCGAGCCCGATTTCGTCTTCAGCGCAAATCATGCCCTCGGAGAGTTCGCCGCGCAGTTTCGACTTCTTGATGGTGAACGACTCGTCGCCGCTGTACAGCGTGGCGCCGATGGTGGCGACCACCACTTTTTGGCCGGCCGCAACATTGGCGGCACCGCATACGATGTGCAACGGGTCGCCTTGACCGACATTCACGGTGGTGACATGCAGATGGTCGGAGTTGGGATGCGGCTCGCAGGTCAGCACTTCGCCGATGACCAGCCCCCTGAGCCCCCCACGTACGGTGTCAAACGTTTCGATGCCCTCAACTTCCAAACCGCAGTTGGTCAGACAACGGCTCACTTCATCGGCGGAAACATCGAAAGAGAGCAGGTCTTTCAGCCACTTATAAGAGATTTTCATAGGTGTAATTTATTTATTGCCAATAAGTTAACATACACTGCATTTCACTTTGAAAAGAAGTTGCAAATATAAGTATTTAAACGTAATGCACAAAACATCCCTGATTTTTATGGCACGGGGTCGTATCCGCTTCCTCCCCACGGGTTGCATGAGAGCACTCTCTTAAGGGTGAGCCATCCCCCTTTGAGCGGTCCGTGTTTGCGTATGGCCTCAAGTCCATAGACAGAACAGGTGGGCGTGTACCGGCACGACTTGCCGATGAGTGGGGAGAGGGTGTACTGATATAGTTTGATGAGGGCGATCATGACGGCCGCCAAACCTTTTGAAAGGCAGTTCAGCATTTTTTTCATGACTGTTGCCCGGCTTGCGTGTCCAGTTTTTTCAGGATGTCAACAGCCGACTGCTGTATGGCGGAAAAATCAGGCAGACCGGAACCGACGAAGATCCAGCACATCTGCAAAGGGGCGGCGTGACCTGCAAGGAGATGCTTGTTGAGACGATAAGCCTCGCGCATGAGACGTTTGAGGCGGTTGCGGTGTACCGCCTTGGTAAAGCGGCGTTTGGGCACGATGAGCGCTATGCGGTGGGGCTCACCGGGTGCGCCGCCGACATGTTCTTCTTCGTCACCTTGTGTGTAATAGCATTTTATGGGATATACAAAAACAGAACTCTTGCCGGCGAGAACACGTTGTATCTGAAGCGACGACTTCAGGCGTTCGCGTTTTGGAAATCCGGCCTTATCTCCTGCGGGTCGCATACTCTTTCAGGAAAGCATCCAGCGCATCTGTGATGGACGGGAATTCTTTGGTGGGGGCGACTACTTGCGTGGTCCATCCTGCGGCCTCCAGCGCGGAGACTACCGACGAGCCGAGGGCGGCAAAGGCTACATCCCCCTGCACAAAGTCGGGGAAATTCGACTGCAGCGACTTGACGCCGTTAGGACTGAACATCACAATCATGTCATATTTGCTGATGTCTATGTTGTGGGCAAGGTCTGCCGGGGTTGTCGTGAACACCAACGCCTCGTGGTGCTTGATGGCGTGCGCGTCCATATAGTCAAGCAGTGACTGCAGCGGGCCGTCCGGACCGCACGGGATGAGCATGTTCAAGGCCTTGTTCTTCAGCAGGATCTCGTTAAAACTGGCCGGCGTGTTCTCTTTCGGGGAGAAAATCTTGCGTTTACGGAACTGAATGTATTTCTGTAGGTAGAAGGCCACCGCTTCGGTCTGGCAGAAGTATTTGGTGGTCTCGGGCATCTCTATCCTCATGTTCTTGCAGAGAGTGAAGAAATGGTCAATCGTGTTCTTGCTGGAAAAGATGATGGCCTGATGCTCTAAAATGTTGATTTTCGACTGCCGGAATTCCAGCGCGGAGATGCTCTCTATCTTGAAGAATTTGTAGAAATCGATGTTGATGCTGTATTTTCGCTTCAGTTCGGCGTAAGGCGATTTCTCGAAGTCGGCAGGCTCATTTTGGGATATCAGTATGTTCTTGATTTTCATTTTCTCTCTTTTTCTTTATAGGAAGTACACCTTAATATCTTTTTGACTGTCAGTATGTTGCAAGGAATTTGGCGAATACTAAATTCGGTAAGATTTCAAGCGTGCAAAAGTAGAGAAAAAAGTGGAACAAATTTATGCCCCTTGGATTTATTTTCAACAGCCGGTACAGGAAAAGTATCACCAGCACGGCAAGCACGGCGAGGTATCCGTACAATACGGTGATGGTGCCGAGGCATCCGCAGACAAACAGGAACGGGAATAGGAGCAGGCCGGCATTGGTCGCGAAGATGAACTTGTAGATGTTTAACGCCTGCAGCTCTTTGGAATGGTCGAAAAGCGACGCGTAGATGCGGTTTGCCAGCATCTGGAACAGGTATAACAGCAGCAGTGCGAGGAGCAGTATGACGAAGGTGCCGTATGGCCCGGCGATTTCCAGCAGCCGTGAGCCGCCATGTTCCAATATCAGCCATATTCCGTAGGATAGGGCAGCCAAGTCAAGCCCCAGCATTACGGGAAAGATGTATTCCTGCAGCACTTTGCTTTCCCGTATCAGAAGCGAGTAGAAGCGCTTGGTATAGAGCGAACGGAAGAGCACCAGCAGTTTGCGGCGGAACACGGTCGTGGTGACAGCCAGGACGAACAGCAGTGCGCAAAACAGGATGATCCGAGGGTTGTCGGGCTTGGCGGCCAGTTCGGCGCAGTATTCACGCACGGCAAGAACGTGGCTGTTGAACAGGGAACTCAAGACGGAGGGTTATTTGACCACCAGTTTCTTGGTCGCGCTCGTTTTACCGTCCAGTTCGATGCCGTAGAGATAGATGCCGGCCATAATGTCGGATAGGTCAACGGACACGGCGCCTTCATTGCCGGCAGGACAACGGAAAACTTCACGCCCTACCAGGTCTTTGATGACAATGTGGCAGTTCCCCTTGTCCGTTGCCGTATATCTCACCGTGACGCGGTTATGCGCAGGGTTCGGATGGGCCTGCACCTGGAGGCGGGCAGCATCGGCTTGCGCAATGCCCGTGCCGGTATAGTAAGAAACAAAGAAAGATATGCTTTCGTTGTTTTCCGTGTCCGAAAAACAGAATTTCTTCAGGGCCTGTCCGTTTGACGGGGTGGAGTAGTTGGCATGGAACACGGAAGAGTCGCTGTGGGTGATGTGGGAGCCGGCTGTCACGAAGAACGGGCGTGATTGCGTGCCGATGTAGCAGGTGCCTCCAACGCAGAATGTGTTCTCCTCGTCCGGTATGGACGTCATGTCGGTGCGCTCCACTTGCAGATAGATGTCATTTTCGGAAATGTTGGCATATTCGATGAAGAACTCGTCGGTCTCATCTATTTGAACATTACGGTAGATGGTGTCGTTGTTGTTCAGTGTCTGAGAGTTATAATAAAGTTGGAAAGTCTGGGCCTGTAAAGAAAAGGCTGTCAAGGCGACAATCAGGGTGAATAATTTTTTCATTGTGTTGTTCTTTTGAAGTTGAATGATTTTAAAAACGCGCAAAAATAAAAAAAAAAGCGTACCTGCAAAACAGGCACGCTTATCAGATTCAATGGAGAACAAGATTATTTTTTTCTTCTTTTGGGTTTGAGGTTGTGTTTTGCAACGAAATCGTCGAGGACCTCCTTCAGTGTCGGGGTTCCGATCTCCTGCAGTTCATAACCGACTTTCACAACCGGCTGTTTGATCTTGATGAAGCGCGGCAGGTCGATGGGCGTGCCGATGACCACGGCGTCGCACGGGGTGTTGGCTATGGTCTTCTCAAGGTCTTTCATCTGTTGCTCGCCGTAGCCCATGGCCGGGAGCAGGGTGCCGATTTTGGGGTATCTTTCGAATGTGGTGGTAATCTCGCCTACGGTGTAAGGTCTCGGGTCGATGAGTTCAGATGCGCCGTATTTCTGGGCGGCGACGGTACCTGCGCCCTTGTCCATTTCGCCGTGGGTCAATGTCGGGCCGTCTTCAACGACGAGCACGCGTTTGCCCTTGAGCAGTTCCGGCTTGTCAACGGTCAGCACGGAAGCGGCGTCGATGACCATGGCTTTCGGGTTGATTCTGGCGATGTTGGCGCGAACCGTGTTGATGTTTTCAAGAGATGCGGAGTCAATCTTGTTGATGACGATGACATCAGACATGCGGGCGACCACTTCGCCGGGATAGTATTCCACCTCTGCGCCCGGACGCAACGGGTCGGCGACTCCGATGGTCAGGTCGGGCTTGTAGAACGGGAAGTCGTTGTTGCCTCCGTCCCACAATACGATGTCGCAGCCGTCAGGATCGACCTCTGCTTCGCGGAGGATGGCCTCATAGTCAACGCCGGCATAGATGACGTTGCGTTTCGTCACTACGTGCGGTTCGTACTCTTCCATTTCCTCGATGGTGCAGTTGTGTTTCTTCAGGTCCTCAACGCAGGCGAAACGCTGAACTTTCTGTTTGTTCAGATCCGGGTCGTAAGGCATAGGATGACGGACGGCCACTACTCTGAAGCCCATTTCGACAAGGTATTCGATGATACGGCGGGAAGTCTGTGACTTGCCGCAGCCGGTACGGGTTGCACCCACAGCGATGACGGGTTTCTTTGACTCTACCATCGTGTCTTTGGGTCCCATCAGCCAGAAGTTGGCGCCTGCGGCGTTCACGATAGCGCTGACCCCCATGACGTATGCGTACGGTTTGTCGCTGTATGCGAAAACGCAGTCGTCAACGTCAAATTCCTTGATCAGTTCAGCAAGTCTGGATTCGGGATAGATCTGGATACCGTTCGGATAGAGGTCTTCGCCGGCCAGTTCTTTCGGGTATTTACGGTCGTCGATTCCGGGAATCTGTTCTGCGGTAAAGGCAACCACGTTGTAGTTCTTGTTGTGACGGAAAAAGGTGTTGAAATTGTGGAAATCCCTTCCCGCAGCACCAATGATAATTACGTTTCTTACTTTTTTCTTCATAAAAACTGTTGTTTTAAGTTATTACAATAAGTGATTCTCTTTTTTCGCTTTTTTGAGCGGCGCAAAGATAGAAAAAAAACTTATAATTCGCAATTCCGGCGATTTTTTTGCTATTTCGTCTGGTTTGCCACCACCGCTTCCTTGGCTTTGAGTTCCTCTTCGGAGATGCCGATGTATTCGTCTTTCAGTATTTGCATGTCCTCGTCAAGTTCCATCAGATAGGGGGTCCCGGTCGGGATGTTGAGTTTGACGATCTCTTCATTGGAGAGGTTTTTCATGAATTTGATGATGCCGCGGATGCTGTTTCCGTGGGCGACGATGAGCACCTGTCTGTACTGGTGCAGTTTTTCGACGATGCTGGCGTTCCAGAGGGGTATGATGCGGCGGGTGGCGTCTGAAAGCGATTCGGTGCCGGGACGGGCAGAGCGGTTCTTGATGCCCTGATAGCGGATGTCGTACTTGGGGTGGCGCGGGTCGTCGTCCGGAATGGGAGCGGGCGCCACGTCATAGCTGCGCCGCCAAAGCATCACTTGCTCCTTGCCGTATTTCTCCACGGCCTCCTGTTTGTTCTGTCCTTGCAGCACGCCGTAGTGCTTCTCGTTGAGCCGCCAGGTCTTTTCTACCGGCAGCCACATTCGATCCATCTCCTCCAGCACGAGGTTGAGCGTCTTGATGGCCCTCTTCAGATAGGAGGTGTAGGTGTAGCGGATGTCAAAACCGCCTTCCCGCAGTGTCCTGCCGGCCTGCCGTGCCTCTTCCTCGCCTTGAGGGGTGAGGTCCACATCCGTCCACCCCGTGAACCGGTTCGACAGATTCCATTCGCTTTGTCCGTGTCGTATGAGTATGAGTTTATACATATTATATATTTATGGATGCTTGATGTTGTTAGTCTTTCTTCCTTTCTTTCAGCGGAGCTTGTTTTCCTTGTCCGGAAAGACGATCCACGGCTTGAAATGCCTGGCCTCTTCAAAGTCCATCGAGCAGTAGGAGATGATGACGACAACGTCTCCTACGCAAGCCTTCCGGGCGGCGGGCCCGTTGAGGCAGATCACGCCGGAGTCTTTCGCCCCTTTGATGACGTATGTTTCCAGTCGCTCTCCGTTGTTTACGTTCAGTACCTGCACTTTCTCGTTCTCAATCAGGTTGGCGGCCTCCATCAGCGTCTCGTCGATGGTGATGCTGCCTACATAGTTGAGGTTGGCTTCCGTTACGGTTACTTTGTGGATCTTCGATTTTAAAAGTTCTATGGTCATTTTACCGGTTTTAACGATAACGAATATTGTCGATGAGTCTTACGCCGCCTATATGGACTGTGATGAATCCTATGATGCCGGGCGCGTCGGAGAGTGTCTGCACGGGCCGGAGCGTCCGGTCATCGGCCACCTCAAAGTACTCGAGCGTGAACCCGGGTACTTTGGCGATTTCCTGCTCTACGAACGCCTTGATCTGCGGAACGTCTTTCTGTTCGCACGAGGCTTTGAGGATGCGGTAGATGTTGGCGGCGGTCTCGAACTGCTCTGCGGTGAGCCGCTGGTTGCGCGAACTCATGGCCAGCCCGTTTGCCTCACGCACGATAGGGCACGGCACAATCTGCGCCCCGATGCCGCATTGCCGCACCAGTTCCCTTATCACCGCAATCTGCTGGTAGTCCTTTTCGCCGAAATAGGCGCGGTCGGGGCAGGTCCAGTCTAACAGCCGGCGCACGATGATGCCTACGCCGTTGAAATGCCCCGGACGGGCAGCCCCCTCCATGACTTGCTCCACCTGGCCGAAATGGTACTCCTCGGCGGGCCTCTCCGGGAAAACTTCTTCGGCTTCCGGTATGAAGGCATAGTCGGCGTACGCACGTATCAAGTCAAGGTCCTTTTCCGGCGTGCGGGGATATTTCTGCAAGTCTTCAGGATTGTTGAACTGCACGGGATTCACGAATATGGAGACGATTACGATGTCGTTTTCTTTTCTTGCCCTTCGGATGAGCGACAGATGACCCTCGTGCAGAGCACCCATCGTCGGCACCAGCCCGATGCTTTTGCCCTCTGTCTTGACTTTTCTTGCCGTGTTGACCAAATCGTCAACGGAAGTGATAGCAAACATGTTTTTCTATAAAAGTTGGTTTTAGTCCGTTTATCGAAAACAATGCTTTCCCCCTTCCGGAAAAAGCGGGCAAAGATACATTTTTTATCATCCCTTTCATTGAATGTTTTCTTGTATCATTTCTTTCAGGGCTTCGATGATGTCAGGGTCGTTTATGGGGACGCCCCCGAGGGCTTCGTGTACGTCGTCGGTGTCGAGCGTGTAGTCGATTTCCCCGTCGCGCCTGTAGCGGAAGATGAAGCGGATGTCAGGGTATGCGGAAATGGTCAGCGCCATGGTGCCGGCAAGGTCGCCCAACGGCGGCCTGTCCAGATGGCTGAGTCCGAACACGGCGGTGACGGTCGTGCCTCCGCCGACTTTCGACCGGATGTCGAGGCTTCCGCCGGTCATTTCTGTGTTCTGCTTGAGCAACGGCAGTCCGAGCCCCACTTTTCGGGTGGTGCGGGTGGTGAAAAACGGGTCGATGACATTCCGCACGGTCTCTTCGTTCATGCCGCAGCCGTTGTCCTTGAAGACTATCGTCAAGGTGTCGGCATTGCTGTCTGCTGTCACTTCCAGTGTGATGACGGTGGCTCCCGCACGGGTGGAGTTCTGCAGGATGTCCATGATGTGCATGGAGAGGTCTTTCATGGCGCGGCTATTGGTTCAGCAGTCCGTACAGTTTCCCCGTCGTCTCAAAGGTCTGCTCCCCGGTTCCCAGCACGGGAATGCCCTCTTCTCTGGCCTGCTCCAGCATATCGTCGTCCGGCTTGTTTCCCTTGACCAGTATGACGCAGGCCAGTTCTTTGAGCGAGGCTATGGCGATGACGTTCTTGTGGGTCTGCAGCGTGACCCATGCGTCCCCCTCATGGGCAAACCCCATGACATCGCTCAGCAGGTCAGATACGTAGCCGCCCTTGATTTCAGTCCCTAAGTTCTCTTCGCCGCAGAAGACGGCAAAGTTCATTTTCTCGACAAGTTCTTTGATGGTCATTGTGTTATGTTTATTAAGTTAATAGTCTTGATGATTTATGATTGTACAGGCATTGTGAGCAGCACCCTCCGTCCCTCTTCCTGCCTGAATGCTTTTCGGATCTCTTCAAAACTGCGGGTCTCCAGTTCCATATAGCAGGGTGCGATTCCCACCCGGTCGGGGATGTGTGCATCAGAACTGCGCATGAAGCTCTTTCCTTTCAGGTATTTGTGTGATTGCAGGATTGTGTCGGCATTGCCGCGCTCCGACAGTTCCACGGCGTCATATTCAAGGTCGAAAGGGATGAACCCGAGTTGGCTGACAAGACTGGTGGTCAGTTTGTCGATGTGTGCAGGCACGAACAGCCCTCCGGCCGCATGCACGAAGTCGGCCACCTGGTTCACCGACTGGTCGATGGCGGCGGTGAGCAGCCTGGGCTCTTCATAGATGATGTTGAAGTCCTCGTCTATCTGCACTTGGTCGCCAAAGCGGTCGGGGTCGTTGGGAATGTCGGGCAGATGCTGCTCCAGGTACGCCTGCAGACGGTCAAGCGAAGCGTGGTCGGGCATATAGGCGAGACAGTGCGCCTCCTCTTTGGTGGTGATCTCGGCGCCGCAAAGCACGAAGATGTCGCGGTTGTGGGAGTAGTGTTCCGCCAGACGGCAATGGCGCGTGGAGTTGTGGTCGGTAATGGCGATGATGTCGATGCCCTGCGACAAGGCGCATGCTATGATGTTGTCAGGGGTCATCTCCAGGTCTCCGCAAGGCGAGAGAAGGGTATGTGTATGTAGGTCTGCCTTGAATATCTGCACGTCTCGGTGTGTTTTTGAACGGAGCAAAAATACAAAAAAAATGTACTTTTGCCCCCTCATATCATTAAAGATGGAAGAACAGAAACAACCGAACAACCAGCCCCGTTTCGGCAAGTATGACCTTATCGCCGAACTGTCAAAATATTTCCCTGTCGAGAACGCCTCTACCGCCGTCGGCATCGGCGACGATGCCGCCGTGATGAGTCCCGCCGATGAGAACGTGGCCGCCTCCACCAAGGTTTTCCTCGAAAACGTACACTTTGACCTTACCTACGTGCCGCTGCGGCATCTGGGCTACAAGGTGGCCGCCATCGCCTTTTCCGACGTGCTGGGCATGAATGCCGTGCCCACACAGCTGCTGGTGAACATCTCAGTGTCGGGACGCTTTGACCTTAAGGCGGTCAACGAGATCCTGGACGGCATGGCCGCCTGCTGCGATACGGTTCACGCCGACGTGGCCGCCCTCGACCTCTCCACTTCCCCACGCGACCTGGTGATCGCGGTGACCGCAATAGGGGAGTGCGACCCCGCCCACCTCGCCACACGGAAGGGCGCGTCCGAAAACGAACTGGTCTGTGTCTCCGGCGACTTTGCCGCCGCCTACGCCGGCCTGCTCCTGCTGCAACGCGAAAAGAAGGTTTTTGAGGTGAACCCCGACATGCAGCCCGACTTCACGGGCAAGGACTATCTGCTGCGCCGCCAACTCAAGCCCGAACCCCGCATAGATATAGTGGAAGCCCTCCGCCGCGAGGATATCATCCCTACCACCATGACCAGCATCGGCGACGGCATCGCTGCCGCAGCCATGCAGATCTGCCGCGCCTCCGCCAAAGGCTGCGACCTCTTTGAGGAAAAGTTGCCGATGACCGAACTGACCTTCACGACACTGAAAGACCTCGACATCGTGCATACGGTGGCGGCACTCAACGGCGGTGACGATTATGAACTGATGTTTACGGTGAAACAGGCAGACTACGAAAAACTGAAAAATGTGGACAATGTCTCCATCATCGGCTATATCAAGGAACAATCTGCGGGTTACCATCTCATCACGGGCGACAACCGGCAAGTGGAACTCCGCGCACAGGGATTTGCCCATAACGACGGACAGCAATAGCCTATTCTGATGAACAGCAAGAACGGTTTCAATATCGGCAATGTGGCTGTCGGCGGCGCCGCCCCGGTGGTGGTGCAGTCGATGACCAACACCGACACCAACGATGTGGAGGCCACGGTGGCGCAATGCCGCCGAATGGTGGCGTCGGGGGCGCAGTTGGTACGCATAACGGTGCCCTCGCTGAAAGAGGTCGCCGCCATGCGCGAGATCAAAAGCCGCCTGCGCAGCGAGGGCATCGATACCCCGTTGGTGGCCGACGTACATTTTAACCCCAAAGTGGCGGAAGAGATGGCCGCCATAGTCGAAAAGGTGCGCATAAACCCCGGCAACTATGTGGACAAACGCAATTTCTCCCAACAAGAATTCAGCGACTCCGCCTATCGGGAGGCAGTGGACCGGATGGAGCAGCGTGCCGCACCGTTGCTGCAACGCTGTGCCGACTATGGCACCGCCCTGCGCATCGGCATCAACCACGGCTCGCTCTGCGACCGTATCGTGAACCGCTACGGAAACACGCCCGAAGCCATGGTGCAGTCGGCACTCGAATGGATTGACATCTGCGATCGCCATGGCTTCCGCAAGACGGTAATCTCGATGAAGTCCAGCAACGTGCGCACTGCCACCGAAGCCACGCTGCTGCTTAAACGTGCCATGGTAGAGCGAGGCGGCGACTGCCCGCTGCACATCGGTATCACGGAGGCAGGGAACGGTCCGGAGGCCCGCGTGAAGTCGGCCGCCGGCATCGGGGCGATGCTCCTGTGCGGCGTCGGCGACACGGTGCGCGTGTCGTTGACTGAGCCGCCCGAAAACGAGTCGCCCTTTGCCCACCGGCTGGTGAAGGCCGTGCAGGGGCTTGACCCCAAGCAAGGCATCGTCAATGCTGGGATACTGCGGTTTGCAGACAACGACAGTGACGAGGAACGCTTTATGATCAGGGCGGCCGCCATCACCGGCTATGCGTCGCACTTCAACCGCCTTGATGGCGTTGACTTCCGTAACCCATGTCTCCCGGCATCCACCCTACGGAAACTCGAGCAGACAGTCATGCAGGCCTGCCGCATCAGGATGACCAAGACGGAGTTCATCGCCTGCCCCTCCTGCGGACGCACCCAGTATGACATAGAACAGGTGTTCGCACTCGTGAAGGAGCGTTTCCCGGACTGTCCCGGACTGAAAATCGCCGTGATGGGATGCGTGGTGAACGGGCCGGGCGAGATGGCCGACGCAGACTTCGGAATCGTAGGCGCCAGCCACGGACTGGTATGCGTCTATAAGGGGAAAACGCGCCTCACCGAGGCTGTAGAGGTGTCTGCGGCGCTGCGGCGGCTCGAACGCCTCATTGAAGAACATTCCATTCATGGCAACGACATGCACACAGAGGCGTAAACGCAACACAGGTAAACTGTCAACAAACGATAACCCTTTGTACTTCCGCCACTTTCGGCCATAGTGTCAATAATTGCCAATATTGGCGGCACAGAATGACGGGCTGCCGTTTTTTTGTGTATGTTTGCACTCCTAAAAAAACATTGTGATGGCATTCTTTAATATACAGAAACACGAACCGCGCGAGTTCAAATACAAGCCTCGTTATTATACCCCCGAGGACCGGAAACCAACGGACAACCATCGTCGCGACTTTGCCGACGAGTTGCACCGCGAATGGCAGGGAAAGCGCCGCCACGACCGAAATGAGCGCAAGACCCCATGGCTGACCATTGCCGCCATGATATTCTTCGCCCTCGTGATTGCCATTGTCTATTTCAAGTTCTTTGCGTAAGCATGGATGTCGTAAGACTGTTGTCAGACATGGTTGCGAACCAGATCGCAGCCGGCGAAGTGATACAGCGCCCCGCCTCCGTGGTCAAGGAACTGCTCGAGAACGCCATCGATGCCGGTGCGCATAACATCCAGTTGATAGTGAAGGATGCCGGACGCACCCTCATACAGGTCATCGACGACGGCAAGGGCATGTCGTTCAACGATGCCCGCATGTGCTTCGAGCGGCACGCCACCTCCAAACTCACGCAGGTGGATGACCTTGCGCGCCTCACTACAAAGGGCTTCCGCGGCGAGGCCATGGCCTCCATCGCCTCCATCGCCCATGTGGAACTCAAGACCGGCCAGCCTGACGAGGCCGTAGGCACACGGGTGTGCATCGAGGGCATGCGCGTGACCGCCCACGAACGCACCGCCGCCCAGAAAGGCACCTCCATCGCCGTCAAGAACCTCTTCTTCAATGTTCCGGCACGCCGCAATTTCCTCAAGTCCGACAACGTGGAGATGACCCACATCGAAGAGGAATTCTACCGCGTGGCGCTCATTCACCACGACATCGCCTTCGCCCTCTTCCACAACGGCAAGGCCCTTTTCCAACTGAAAGGCAGCAATTTCAAACAACGCATCATCAACGTGTTCGGCGTCCATTTCAAGGACAAACTCTTCCCCGTTGAGCAGAAGACGGACTTCATAAGCATCGCAGGCTTCATTGCCAAGCCCGAGAACGCCAAGAAGAAGAAAAGCGAGCAGTATATGTTCATAAACCGCCGCTATGTGCGCCATAACCTGCTCAACTATGCGGTAGAGACAGCATACTCGGACCTCATTCCGCAAGGATACCGCCCCGCTTATTTCATCGAGATTGACGTCAACCCTTCTGCCGTCGATGTGAACGTGAGCCCTACCAAGGTGGAGGTGAAACTGCAGGACGAGAAGCTGATGTTCGGTTTCCTCAATGCTGCCGTCAAGCGCGCATTGGGCACTATGTCGTTGGTGCCGCGCATCGATTTCGAGGCCGACACCTCGCTGTACACTCCGCCGCCACCCGCCGGCCTTGTGGTCCCCGTGCCCTCACTGGGCGTCAACCCTAACTACAACCCCTTCGATCCGCCCTCTTCACGCTCCTGCGGTCAGAGCACTGCCTGCCCGCACCACCACGACGGCGGCAACCTCCAAGGCTGGGACGATTTCCTGAAAGGGCTATCCCGCGAGAACACATCTGCACCACAGCCCCGGCAGCTGCATATGGAGCCGCCCGCAACCCCTGAAACGAAAGCCGAGCCGTTTGCCTCCGAGGACTCTCCTTTGGAATACTTTACGGTGGCCGACCGCTACCTCTTCATCAAAACAGACGGTCAAGCACTCCTTGTAGATGTGCTGAATGCCAGCGAGCGCATTCTCTATAACCGCTATATCCGAGCGTTGTCGCAAACGCCTGTCCGCGTGCAGAAGAACCTGTTCCCTGAAACGGTCACCCTCTCGCCCTCGCAGTCCGACCTGCTCGATACGCTTACAGCCGACTTTCTCAAGTTGGGCTACGACCTTGAAAAGATGGACAATACACACTTCGCCGTCAACGGCACTCCTAACGACGAGGCTGACCGGGGCGACCTTCAGTCGCTGATAGAGCGCGTTTTGGAAGCCTACCGCACCAACCAATTCCTGCACAAGGCAGACAAGAACCGGAACATGGCACTCAGCATGGCGCGGCAGAACCGCCGTTACCATGCCGTGCTGAACACCCCGGAGCAGACACGCGCCTTTCTGCACGAACTGTTCACGGGCGAGTGCCCCGAAATGTCGCCGTCCGGCAAAGGCATCAGCCGTATGATGGGCGTTGACGACCTACAGCAGCTTTTTGAGAAATGAGTGTCATAGAACTGAAAGACATATCGTTCGGATACGACAAGACGATGCTGTTCCAAGACTTGTCAATCGCTTTCGGGGAGGGCGACTTCTGCGCATTGATGGGACCAAACGGCTCGGGCAAGACTACGTTGCTGAAGTGCATCTGCGGACTGCTCAGGCCATCCGGCGGCGAGGTGCTCGTGATGGGGAATCCCGTATCCGCATACCGTGCCGTGCAGCTGGCAAGGCTGGTGTCATACGTGCCGCAGCGCCACGACAGCGTGTTCGACATCACCGTGCATGACCTTGTGATGACGGGCCGCTATCCGTATCAGAAGCGTTGGCAGTTGCCCGACACGCAAGACGAGCGCATTGTGGGCGAGATGCTTGAGCGGTGCAACCTTGCCGGATTGCGCGACCGCATGCTAGCCTCCCTGAGCGGCGGCGAGATGCAGCGCGCCCTCATTGCCCGTGCCATGGCACAGCAGGCTCCCGTGATGCTGCTCGACGAGCCGCTCTCCAACCTCGACGTGACCCACCGCTACGAAATCATGGACATCCTTGCCGGCCTCAACCGTCAGGGCATCACGGTGCTCATCGTCATGCACGACATCCCCATAGCCGTTGAGTATGTAACCAGTGCGCTGCTTATGAACGGCGGAACCCTCCTGGCGCACGGCAGCAAAGAGCAGGTGCTGGCCCCGACGCCTCTCCGCCAGTGCTTCTCACTGGGCGACGCATTCCAGGTTACCGAACAAGGATACATATACAGGGAATGTTTGAATTAGGAATGAGGAAAGCTGGGACTTATGACTCTTTGCGTCCGGCGTACGAGTCCATGGCTGACTTGAGAACGGGAAATGGAGTTCTGATTTTTCTTGTTTTAATAACTGACAATCAACAAGATGATGTGTTGATAGATTTTTTTGCTGTTAGAGGGTGGCGCAGTATCGGAAAAATGCTACTTTTGCAGCCGTTTTTGGAGAGATGGCAGAGCGGTCGAATGCGGCGGTCTTGAAAACCGTTGAGGGTCACACCTCCGGGGGTTCGAATCCCTCTCTCTCCGCCCAAGCCTGCTGACAGTTCAGCGGGCTTTTTTTTGAACGGGAAACCGGGACGTAAGACTTTTTCCTTCCGGCGCACGAGCCCAAGGCTGACTTGAGACTTATGGGGACTTATGGCTTATGATGAAAGCTGGAACACCATGCGTAACGCCACTAAATTCTAAATGCGTACAATGATGGAGCATCTGATGAATCTTGACTTGAAAGTGGCGTACGAGTATGGCATGAAATGGATAATGAAGAATGTGCCCATCACAACGGAATGGCTGATGACGCTTGCTTCAAAGGTAATGGCGCGAACAGGAAGCGAATACAACACAATTTTCAGTCATTTCGATGCCTCAAAGGGCGAGTTGCGCAAACTTAATGTCACGGCTGGTGTTGGCGGACACTCGTATATGGCTTACCAAATGATTCCCGACCAACTGGCGGCATTCTGCGATGAACTTAACAAACGCCGCCAAACTTTAGATGCCAGCGATGCAGCGTCAGTATATGAACTGAGTTTCAGGACTCATTATGAACTGGTAACTGTCCATCCGTGGGCAAACGGCAACGGCAGGACAAGCCGATTGCTGATGAACCTCCTGCAAATGGAGTTCGAGGTGTTGCCCACAAAGGTCTTGAAAGAAGACAAGACTGAGTACATTCAGGCCTTGATGGATACAAGGGAAGAAGAAAGCATAGAAATCTTTATCAACTGCATGACGGAGTTGCATTGCCGTCACTTGAAATCGGATATCGCCCAATACATCAACTCCATCACGGATAAAATGGTCGATAAAACGACGTGGAAAAAGAAAATGGTCGATAAATGGTCGATAAAGCCCTCTTTGGCAGAGAAACTGGCCGATATCATTCTCTTTGTGGCCGACAAACAAGAAATTGCTACGGACGATATCGTATCCGAATTCTGGTTCACTTCCACCACCGCCAAGCGTAACATGCGTCAGCTCACAGCGTTCGGATACCTTGAGGCGCACGGCGGAAACAAAAAAAGCACTTATAGCATAGTAAAGCGTTTGACCGGCGACAGTATCATCTGACATTACCGAAGAATGACTTTAGACTTGAGAGGTGTTGCGCATATCGTACCATCTCATAGCTTTGGTTGCATGAAATGAGCCAAAAAATTATTTTTGATTTCCTCGCTAAAAAGTGTATATTTGCGCGCCTTGCCGTGCAGCAGTTCCCGCAACGGGTCTGCGCCGCCGGAGGGCGCCGAAAACAGATTTTCGATATTTTTTTGAGACTTGAAAAAAAACGAGAAACAGGGTAGAGCATGTGCAAAATAACATGGGACAAAGAGACGTGCGGTGTGCTGTTGCACACGCACATCGCAGATGGCACATTGGGCATCTCTCCGCGTCCTGTGTTTTATGAAGAACTCGACCTTATAGGTCTCGACAAGACCGGATGTACCTATCCGCGCGTGTACGAGCCCGTTATGTGGGCGGTGAACAAGCAGTACTGGTACTGGGGTACGCGCCTCGGGGGGTGTAAGTGACTATGAAACAGTCGCTTACAATAGCGATAAGACCGAAATAATTATACAAAGTTATAATTTCCAACGCTTTGGGATAGGCAAGCATACGTCTGTTTATCCTTTTTTCTTTTCATCCTTTCTTTCTCCCATTCCTTTTTTTTTATTCAGTCGCAATTGTTGTTTGACTGTTAAAGAAGGCAATCTCTAATTGTTTATAATTGACAATCAACCTTTTACGAGTAAAAAACGCCTTGAAACCACACTTATAAATCTCATTTGAAGCACAAGCCGG
>CAVEXN010000031.1:0-27017 GCA_963620035.1 Oscillospiraceae bacterium
CTTTCTTTCGAATCCCCTGCACATATTTTTTATAACCTTGCAACTTGAATCTATCGTAACGCATTTTACAAATACACGTATGTGATATTTCCTAAATGCGCATTTTACCTGAAAGCAGGCACCGGGCATTTGTTTGTTATTTCCTCTTCCGGCGGTGTCGAGTATTGGCCTTCTTTCCAATTGACACCGTTCGGAGTCCGGCTCGGGGAAAAGAACGCCGCCAACATCGAACTGGGAATCGGACCTGAAGGTGTATTCAAATTAGGTTATAATTGCGCTTTCTGAAGATTAAAAACAAAACAGCGTCCTGCCAACTGTCGAAAAAACAACGAAGCTGGTGCAGAAGGCAAGACGTTTTAAAATCATTCAGCCGGCTTCGGAATTGTTTATTATGAAAAAAAATCACAATCCTCTTGCTGCTCGCCGTTTGTGCCGCCTACTCTTTGTCTGCTCAAACAGGCAATGTCAACGGGCATAACCAACCGGACTTTCCGCGTCACGAGTTGGGGATTTCCTATGGAGTGCATCCGTTTATGCGAAACATCGATCATGACGTCGCCATATTCACCCCTGGCGTCTGGCCTTATTACCCGACATCGAATTTCAACATTAATGATGAATATTTCACGCTCTATGGGGCAATCAATGTCTTCTACCAATACAACATAACGCCCAAACACAGTGCCGGAGTGACGCTTTCGGGAGTTCTATCCAAATACACCATACCGGCAGGTACAATGAGTGGCTTTTCTGAGGCGGCTCGTTTATATGGCGAAAATGAGTATTCCGGGCATATCGGAAGCCTCTGCTTGAATGTTTTCTACAAGTTCACATACAAGACATTTGACAAATGCGCTCTCTATTTAGGTGCCGGATTAGGATTTAACGCCGACATTCATGACAAAACCTTGTATAAGTACCGCCAGATAAAATATGGCACCAGAGGACGAGATATCCCCGATTACACCATTTATGGCAACTGGGCCCATGCTTTCTTCTACCCGTCGTTCCAAATTACGGCGTTAGGCATCCGTATAGGACAGAGAAACGCCGCCAACATCGAATTGGGATTCGGTTCTGAAGGCGTGTTCAAGGCCGGCTACAGCTGCCGATTCTGACAGTCAACAAAAACGCATTGACTGCTGTGACTGCAACACTCGAATGACGTGACGGCGAATCGTCGGGCCTGAGTCCTTCATCGCTCAAATCCGATTTCAACCCGCCCTCATTCACACCCCTTGTGTTCAACCCATCAGACTGCACTGTGCAGATAGACCATTGACGGCTACCAACGGAACGAAACGAAACAGGCTGCTTCCAGCATTTGAGGCCGGCCTGTTTTTTCTTTTTTCATACGGGCGTCAATTGAAAAAAAACATACCTTTGCGCCACCTGTTTTTATAGGTGAAATAGTTCTTTTTTTTTACTAAAATACTTAAATATCATAGATTTATGACAATGCAAGAAAAGATCAACGAGTTGCTCTCGTTGCGGGAAAAAGCTCGTTTGGGCGGAGGTCAGGACCGTATTGACAAACAACATGCCAAAGGTAAATACTCGGCCCGCGAGCGTATTTTGATGTTCCTTGACGAAGGCAGTTTCGAGGAGTTCGACATGTTCGTGACACACCGCTGCACTAACTTCGGACTCGAGAAAGAGCAATACCTGACCGACGGCGTCATCACAGGTTACGGTACGGTGAACGGCCGGCTGGTTTACGTTTATTCGCAAGACTTCACCGTGTTCGGAGGCTCTTTGTCGGAGACCGTGGCCAAGAAGATCTGTAAAGTGCTTGACCAGGCCATGAAAGTCGGCGCACCCGTCGTCGGCTTCTGTGATTCCGGCGGTGCCCGCATTCAGGAAGGCGTCAACAGTCTGGCCGGATATTCAGAGATCTTCCAGCGCAACATCCTCGCTTCTGGCGTTGTCCCCCAGATTTCTGCCATCTTCGGGCCTTGTGCCGGCGGCGCAGTCTATTCGCCTGCATTGACAGACTTTATCATGATGACGAAGAACACAAGTTATATGTTCGTCACGGGGCCCAAGGTCGTGAAGACCGTCACCAATGAGGACGTGACCACCGAAGACCTGGGCGGCGCATCTGTCCATTCCAAAAAGTCAGGCGTTGCGCACTTCGCTGTAGAGAACGAAGAGGAGGGCATCCGGATGCTTCGCGAACTGATCGGCTACATTCCATCCAACAACATGGAAGAGCCTCCGTTCGAGGCTACCGAAGACCCCATCAACAGACTGGAGGACAGCCTCAACTCCATCATCCCCGACAACCCGAACCTGCCCTACGACGTGAAGGACGTCATCACGGGCATCGTTGACGACGGCAAGTTCATGGAGATTCAGCCGCTGTTCGCCCCTAACATCGTCATCGGCTTCGCCCGCTTCAACGGCATGGCCGTCGGCATTGTCGCCAACCAGCCCAAATATCTGGCGGGCGTGCTCGACATCAACTCGTCGCGCAAGGGCGCGCGTTTTGTGCGTTTCTGCGACGCCTTCAACATCCCACTGGTCACCCTGATTGACGTACCCGGATTCCTGCCCGGGACGGCACAGGAGTACGGCGGCCTGATTGTTCACGGCGCGAAACTGCTCTACGCATACGGCGAGTGTACCGTGCCGAAAGTCACGGTCATCCTGCGCAAGAACTACGGCGGAGCATACTGCGTGATGAGTTCGAAACACCTCAGGGGCGACATCAACTATGCATGGCCCACGGCCGAAATTGCCGTCATGGGTGGCAGCGGCGCGGCAGAAATCCTCTACGGTTCCCAGATGAAGAAAATAGAAAACGCCGACGAACGCAAGGCTTTCCTCGACAACAAGGTGGAAGAGTACCGCAACAAGTTCGCCAATCCATACGTGGCTGCCCAATACGGATACATCGATGACGTGATCGAACCGCGAAACACCCGTTTCAGAGTGATCCGCGCCCTCGAGTCCCTCAAGAACAAACGTCTCGAGAACCCCGCCAAGAAGCACGACAACCTTCCATTGTAATCATTATCGCTAAAACAGGATAGAGATATGAAACATTTTAACAGACTTGCAATCCTGCTGTTGGCGCTGTTCGCTGCCGGCACTTCAGCAGGCCAGTCCACACAGGACATACGCTTCAATGAAATTTTCATCAAGAACACCGACAACTACGCAGACGAATACGGCAGGCATGTGCCTTGGGTTGAGCTTTTCAATACGGCCTACAATACGGTTGACCTTGCCGGCTGCTACCTGACGGACGACACGACCGGGCTTGCCGCCGCAGGACGAAAAGGCGGTGAAATACCCGAACACTGGTATCACATCCCCAAAACAGACATCAACACTTCGATGCCGCAGCGTACATTCGCGGTGTTCTATATGGACGACGACCCGCTCTTCGGCACATTCCACGTCAATTTTGACCCCACAACATCTAAGACAAGTTATGTGGCACTCATCACTTCAGATGGGAAAACGCTGATTGACCTGATGGTCTATCCCAAGAAAGAGCTGATGGACACCGCGTTGTCATACGGTCTGCTCCACGACGGCTTGAGGGAAGAGGCCCAGATGCTCGACCAGTTCACGCCGGGTTCCACCAACGAGACGAAAGTGGAGGCCAGCAAGCAGGAAAAACTGAAAAAGGATGACCCCCACGGCATCGGCTTGACCATCATCGCCATGTCGGTGACGTTCACCGCCTTGATTCTGATCTACCTCATGCTGAAGATTTTCGCCCGTCTTAACCGCAAAGTTTCCGCAAAGAAGAAGGTTGATGGCGACACGGCTAACACTCCCCCAAAGGAAGTCGGCAGCGGAACACAGGACAAAGACTTCATGAGCGGAGAGGAAGCCGCAGCCATCAGCGCCGCCCTCCATCTGCACTTCAACAGCTTGCACGACGAGGAGAGTGAAATCATCACTATCAACATGCCGGAAGCCCACTACTCTCCGTGGTCTCAGAAAGGACTTTCTATGAAGAAAACACCGGTAGTAAAAAAATAAATCATTCAAACAACAGATTACAAGAAGAATATGAAAAACTATAAATTCACAATCAACGGAAACAAGTATTCCGTAGAAGTAGGCGATATAGAGAACAATGCCGTCAATGTTTCGGTCAACGGAACTGCATACAACGTGGAACTTGACACCGAAATCAAGCAGCGGGCGAAACCGCGTCCGGCAGCAAAAGCCAACGCCGCCCCCGCATCTGCCGGGGTCAAGGTTGCCGCCGCACCGGCCGCAGCGACTGCCCCGGGAGCCACCCTCAAGTCACCGCTGCCCGGCACCATCCTCGACGTGTTCGTCAAAGAGGGCGACAGCGTCAAGGCCGGCCAACGCGTCATCCTGCTGGAAGCTATGAAGATGGAAAACAACATCGATGCCGAAAAAGACGGCGTAGTCAAAGAGGTGAAAGTTCATCGCAGCGACTCTGTAATGGAAGGCGATGTGCTCATCGTTTTCGAATAACGCCCGCTTAATATTCCATAACTTGTCCATTAACTAAAATGATAGAAATATGTTAGACTTTTTCAGAGATGGTCTCATACAATTTTTCGGATACTCGGGATTCGGGAACTGCACGTGGGGGCATATAATCATGATCTGTGTCGGTCTGTTCTTCATCGCACTCGCCATCATCAAGGAGTATGAACCTATGTTGCTGGTACCCATAGGCTTCGGCATCATCATCGGCAACATTCCTTTCACCGACGGTCTTCAGATTGGCGTATATGAAAGCGGTTCCGTGCTCAACTATCTGTATTTCGGCGTAATCAAGGGTTTCTATCCGCCGCTGATATTCCTCGGTATCGGTGCAATGACGGACTTCTCGGCTCTGATCTCGAACCCCAAGTTGATTCTCATCGGTGCGGCCGCCCAGTTCGGCATTTTCGCTGCCTATATCGTGGCGTTGTTTGTAGGCTTCACGCCTATGGAGGCCGGCGCCATAGGCATCATCGGAGGTGCAGACGGTCCCACAGCCATCTTCCTCTCCTCCAAGTTGGCGCCTAGCCTCATGGGTGCCATCGCCGTGTCGGCATACTCGTACATGGCTTTGGTCCCTGTGATCCAGCCGCCTGTAATGCGTCTCCTGACCACCCCGAAAGAGCGTCTGATTCGTATGCGCCCGCCCAGAGCCGTCTCACACAGAGAAAAAGTGCTCTTCCCGATCTTCTGCATCCTTCTGACCGCTTTCCTGGTACCTTCCGGACTTCCGTTGCTGGGAATGCTCTTCTTCGGCAATCTGCTTAAAGAGTGCGGCGTCACCAAACGTCTGGCCAATACGGCCTCCGGTCCACTGATTGACATAGTCACCATCCTGATCGGACTCACCGTAGGTGCCTCCACACAAGCCACCAATTTCCTGAAACCATCATCCGTGCTGATTTTCATCCTAGGCGCATTCTCGTTCATCATCGCCACAGCCGCAGGTGTCCTGTTCGTCAAGTTCTTCAACCTCTTCCTGAAAGAGGGCAACAAAATCAACCCGCTTATCGGGAATGCCGGCGTTTCGGCCGTGCCTGACAGCGCCCGCGTCTCCTACGTGGAAGGACTGAAGTACGACAAGACCAACTATCTGCTGATGCACGCCATGGGACCCAATGTGGCCGGCGTCATCGGAAGTGCCGTGGCCGCAGGTATTCTGCTGAGTTTCCTGTATTAGCCTGTAACGTTTGATTGTATATACCGGCGGGCTGTGGAAATCCACAGCCCGCTTTTATTGTTATGAAATGTTCTCAATACATTGACTTGACATTGTATTACCCCCTGTCATCAAAGCTATTTTTGCCGCTCTGAGTTCCTATCGGACTGTAGTTGTTTTTTTACTATCATTGCAATCAAATACATGGTTTCGGCTACCTTTTTACAACTTTCTATATTTCAACAAATAACATCTAAAAATAACGAACTGAAAGTTACAGACAACGGCAAAAAAGGCTGGCATGATCTTTTTTTGACACTCGCAGATGGAATTATCAGACAAAACACCAACAGAACAGAACAAAACACGCATCCTTATCGTAGATGACCACAAACTGATCCGCATCGGGCTGCGTCTGACCTTGAAAACCCAAAACGACCAACTTGCCGTAGTCGGAGAGGCCGACAGCGTCGCCGGATGCATACAGATGCTGAACGGAGGCAACGTGCCCGACCTTGTCATTCTGGATATGAAACTCTTGGACGGTAACGGCATTGAAATTGTCCGTCACCTGAAAGAAAACTATCCTGTGGTCAAAATTTTAGTTCTGTCTGTTGACCTTTCGCAAGACACCATCCTCCAAATGGTACAATTAGGTGTGAATGGTTTCCTGAACAAGAATTCCAGCGAGGAGGAACTTCTCTCTGCCATTGAAACCATCATTGACGGTTCTGACTACTTCTGCCATGATTTCACCATAATCTTGAAAAATCTAAAGGAATTCGACAGCGCCATCGACGAAATCTTGACAAAGAGAGAGAAAGAAATCATCAAACTCTCCTGTGACGGGAAGGGTTCAAATCAGATTGCAGAACTGATGAACATCTCCAAAAGAACGGTCGAACAGCACAAAAACAACATTTTCAAGAAAATTGGGGTCAAGTCAACGCTTGAGATGATAACGTATGCTATCGAAAAACGGCATCATCTCCCTTGACCGTCCCCGATAGCACACATTAGTCAATAGCCTTATTTCCCGATAATTGCTTCCATTTCGTCTGTTGTTTTCGGAAGATGCGGCCCGAGCACCTTGTGACCAGTTTCTGTTATCAGCAGGTCGTCCTCGATGCGGATTCCGCCAAAATCACGGTATTTCTCGACCATGTCATAATTAATGTATTCTGGGAATCTGTTTTCATTTTTCCAGATATCAATCAAATGAGGGATGAAATAGATGCCCGGCTCGATTGACACGACGAATCCCGGTTTCAGTTTGCGGGCCATCCTAAGCGAAGCCCAGCCAAAGATATTGCTTGGCCTGACAGTTTCGTCATAGCCGACATAGATTTGTCCGAGGCCTTCCATATCGTGTACATCAAGGCCAATTTGATGGCCGAGGCCGTGAACCATAAACAGAGCATGTGCGCCTGCCTCAACGGCATCGTGCACATTGCCTTTCATCAGGCCAAGGTCCTTGAGCCCTTGTGCAATCACTTCGCACGAGAGACGATGCAATTCGCGGTTGTACAAGCCCGGCCGCGCTGCTTCAATCGCGCTCAAATTGGATTTCAGTACAATCTCATAAATCTCTTTCTGTTTTGTTGTAAACGTGCCGTTTACAGGCATTGTGCGCGTATAGTCGGAGCAATAATTCATCAGCCCCTCGGCCCCGGCATCCATCAAAAGCATATTCCCCTCTTCGAGAATACCATTGTGCGAATGGTTGTGCAGCGTTTCACCATGTTGTGAAAGAATTACGGGGAAAGAGATGCCGTTGCCGTACGAGAGGGCAATGCCTTCTGCGATACCGGCGAGTTCGTGTTCGGAGGCACCGGCCACACAACGGCACATAACGGCCGTATGCATCCTGACCCCGATTTCGCAAGCCTTTTCCATCTCCTCAATTTCGCACGGTTCTTTGGCAGAACGCAGGGCCACGATGCCTTTGATGAGGTCAACAGAAGCGGCTGTGCGGACCTCGTTCACGGGGATGCCCGTAAGGTTGGAAAGCACAATCTGATTGTCTCCGCGGTAAGGCGGCGTGAAATGCACTTTACGGCCTTTTTCCTGTGCCTCGTGGATATAATCCTGCAATTTGGCCATCGGGCGGGTCTCCCCTACTCCTACTTTCTCTGCCAACGAAGAAATCGTAGGCTGGTCACCCATCCAAATGATATCGTCTATGCCGAAATCATCACCGAAAATGACAGACTTGCGCCCGTCAAAGTCGATGACGGCGGCAATGTCGGCTATTGAAAGTCCGAAAAAATAAAGGAAGTCGCTGTCCTGACGAAAATTGTATGTGTTGTCAGGATAATTCATCGGGGCTTCGTGGTTCCCTAAAAAGACAGCAATGCCGGATTTTAAGGTTTGGGAAAGCCGGTCTCTGCGGTTAGCGTAAACGCTTGCTTCAAACAAAGGATTCATAATAATCTATTATTTAGTTTACTGTTATTTATTGATTGTCGAATTTCAATTCTACCCAAGACTGCTCCGTTTCTTGGAGCTTGAGTGAAGAAATCCGGACATTTTCAGGCAATTCGGGGACAAGCATGGTAGCCATATACTCGAGCAGGTTTTCGGCAGAGGGCTGGAACGGGACTATCTTCACCTTGTCAAAATTGTTCTTCAGGAGTCTCTGCAGTTCTTCGTCTGTACGCTCTGAAAGGACGAGGCAATGGTCAAGCGGTTCAACCACCGTACGGTTCACAATGTCTTTCAAGTGTTTGAAATCGATGACCATACCGCTGCTTTCCAATCTGTTGCCCGTCACGGTAACCTCAAGGCGATAGGAGTGGCCGTGTATGTTCCGGCACTTGCCTGGATAGTCTGTAAGTGCGTGCGCCATCTCAAAAGAGAACTGTTTGGTCAAATAAAAAGCGCTCATAATTTCAACAATTTTCTGTTCAATACAAAATTCCGACCCGAAATGCGGACAAGATAGATTCCGTAAGAAAGACCGGCCAGTTCCAGTTGGACTGTCTCCCCACCAGATGATTCCCGATAGGAAAGCAATTCGCCGGCGGCAGTGAGCAACTGAACGGCAAAGGGTTCCTGAAAGGCGGCAGACAAGGCAACGTTAACCCTGTCAGATGCCGGGTTCGGATATAGCGTCAAAAAGCTGTTTGCATAGTAATCGGGCACGGCATTGGGGTCAAACGCATTTATGGAGTCTGCCCCCCAAATTATTCCCGCCAGTTCCGGATAATCGATAAAAGGGTTTCGATTATGTTGGATGGCAAAAACTGCGTTGTTGCGGTCCGTTTCCTTTTGGCTGACAGGGTCTTCGGCATGCCAACGGAGCATGAGCAGCAGCGCCCACGGTTTGAGAGAGCCTGAGGAATACATAGACTGTGTTGTGCAACCAAGATTCTGATCCATATAGCGCACCGCCATATAGAGGGCACTGCGGGCAAAGTCACCTTTATAGGCATCGACAGGCTCAAAAACGGTGGTTGAAGAGCCGTCGGCAGGGCCGGTGCCCAGTTTTGACCCGTTCGTGCTCACCCACTGTATATGGTCAACCTCGCCAAACGGATAATTGCCTCGCCTGTTGTTGACATAGCCGTCTGTAGGATAGATATGGAACAGGTCCGTACGCATCGGCATCTGTCCGTTGAACCAACTTTGCGGAATGCTGTGTTCGCGGTTAAAACAGTCGCCCTCTTTGCTGTAATTGCCGCAACGGTCGCTGAAGTCAAAATAATAGGCGGCAGTTCCGTCAGGGTTGTCAGAATACATATCCCACACCATCCCGTTCTGAGGGTTCTTGTCCGTTTGCTCGAAAGCAGCCCACAGTTCATTGTAGTTCAACGAGGTATGCTCATCAATAATGCTATGCAGGGCGACGCGCAAAGTATGGCCTTTCTTGTGGTAGGCGGCAGAATAATAATCTGACGGGGCCTGGGCCGGGGCTGCTGATCCGAAGAAAACAAAGAATAATGGCAACAGTTTTTTCATTCCATTTCCTAATAATGGTTGCAAAGGTAATATTTTTTCAATGCGAATCGGATGCCGTGTTTTATCTTCTGCCGAAGCGGTGGAAGATGTCGGATTACGGGAAACGATCAGACTTCAGCCGTTAAAAAAACTTAACATGTAATTGTATGTAAAAACATTTGCATATTTTTGCTTTGCTTTTTGCGGCAGGAACAAACCTGCCGCCCTTTAAAAACCAAACATTTTATAACACTATGAGTATCAAAGGAACAGAAACAGAAAAAAATCTGATGCACTCGTTCGCCGGCGAATCGCAGGCACGGATGCGTTACACCTACTTTGCCAGTGCCGCAAAGAAAGAGGGTTATGAACAGATGGCTGCCATCTTCACGGAAACTGCGGAGCAGGAAAAAGAGCATGCCAAGCGCATGTTCAAGTATCTTGAGGGCGGTGTTGTTGAGATAACAGCAAGCTTCCCCGCGGGAGTCATCGGCACCACGATAGAGAACCTGAAAGCCGCCGCTATGGGAGAACATGAAGAGTGGGCTGATGCCTATCCTCATTTCGCAGAAGTTGCCGCTCGCGAGGGATTTCCCGACATTGCAGCCATGTACCGCAACATTGCCGTTGCAGAAAAAGGTCACGAAGAGCGGTATCTGGCTTTAGTGAAGAATCTGGAAAACGGAGAAGTCTTCAAAAAGCAAGAGCCCATAGTATGGCAATGCCGCAACTGCGGATTCATCTTCGAGGGGACGGATGCGCCAAAGGTTTGTCCGGCTTGTCAGCACCCGCAGGCATACTTTGAGGAGATGAAAGACAACATCTGATTTTTAATGACTTTTCATTGTAAAAAAGGAAGCGGCGGTTTCATCGAAAAATGAAACCGCCGCCGTTATGATTTCAGAGTCCGTTGGGGACTCTTGAGGAGATCGACGATTAGATGATGCCTTGAGCAAGCATCGCTTTGGCAACGCGCATGAAGCCGGCGATGTTGGCGCCCTTCACATAGTTGATAGAGCCGTCTGCCTGTTTGCCGTATTCAACGCACATATCATAGATATCGTTCATGATCTTGTGCAGTTTGGTATCCACTTCAGGAGCGGTCCAATTGATGTGACCTGCATTCTGGCAGATTTCGAGGCCGGAAGTAGCCACGCCGCCAGCGTTGACAGCCTTGCCGGGAGCGAAAGGAATACCTGCGTCCTGGACGGCGGCGATTGCGCCGGGTTGGCAACCCATATTGGAAACTTCAGCAACATATTTCACGCCATTGGCGATCAGTTCCTTTGCATCTTCCTCGGACATTTCGTTCTGGAAAGCGCATGGGCAAGCGATGTCGCACTTGATGCTCCAAGCTTTCTTGCCGGCCGTGAATTTGGCCTGTGCGGGGAATTTGTCTGCCATATCTTGAACCTTGTTACGGTTAGACGCACGCATTTCAAGCATATAGTCAATCATTTCAGGGGTCATGCCGCCGATGATTTCGCATACGCCGTCAGGACCGGAAAGAGCAACCACCTGAGCACCGAGTTCAGTAGCCTTGATAGCGGCGCCCCAAGCCACGTTGCCGAAGCCGGAGAGAGCGATTCTCTTGCCTTCCATTTTGTCGTTCTGTTCTTTAACCATACGCTCAACATAGTAGATTGCGCCGAAGCCGGTAGCTTCAGGACGGATCAGGGAACCGCCCCAGCCGTATGATTTTCCTGTCAACGCACCCGTGCTGTGTTCGCGGGCGAGTTTCTTGTATGCACCATAGAGGTAACCGATTTCGCGGCCGCCTACGCCCACGTCGCCGGCGGGGCTGTCCTGGTCAGGACCGATGTTGCGCCACAATTCGTACATGAAAGCCTGGCAGAAACGCATGATTTCTTCGTCGGTCTTGCCAACGGGATCGAAGTCAGAGCCGCCCTTGCCACCGCCGAGAGGCAGATTGGTCAGAGAGTTTTTGAAGATCTGCTCGAAACCGAGGAATTTCAGCATAGAAACGTTAACAGCCTTGTGGAAACGAAGACCGCCCTTGTATGCGCCGAGAGCTGCATTGAACTGTACACGATAGCCAAGGTTGGTTTGAACCTCTCCGTTGCGGTCAACCCACGTCACACGGAATGTGAAGATACGATCCGGTTCTACGAGACGCTCGACAATCTTGGCCTTCTCGAACTCAGGGTGCTGATTGTAAACTTCTTCAATAGATTCAAGAACTTCGCGTACTGCTTGCAGGTACTCGCTTTCGCCCGGATGCTTTGCTTCCAAAGCGGACATAATGTCATTTACTTTCATATTGCTATAATTTTTAGTTGGTTAATGAACTTTTTTCTTCCTTGAAAGGGCGTGCAAATGTATAAAATTTATAATCACTCGCAATTTTATTTTTTTGATTTATTTTTTTCATCTTTCCACATTTTCCGGCAAGGGATATATGCCACGACATAAAGGACAATTAAGGGCGGCAGTCACCCGACATCTTCGGTGTCATACTGCCAGGGCATCGGCTGTCCGGCTACAGATTTTGCTATTTTTGCAGCCCTTTAAGATGAGGAGCAGTAAGGAAACCATTTCGGAGAATCTTGCAGGCAAAGACATCAACAGTCTGTTCTGCCACTATGCCTTGCCGGCAATCGTTGCTTCGGCGGCAAGTTCGTTATACAACATCATCGACAGGGCTTTCATCGGCAACGGTGTCGGTCCGCTGGCCATTGCGGGGCTTGCCCTGGCCTTTCCAGTAATGAACCTGACCGTTGCGTTTGGAACGCTGGTCGGCGCCGGTGCCAGTTCAATCGTCTCCATCAGGCTTGGCGAAAGAAGCCACGCCCTTGCCGCCGCAACGCTGGGCAATTGTCTGATGCTGAACCTCGCAATCGGTCTTTTCTTTTCCCTGCTCTTCCTTGTTTTCATCGACCCTATCCTTGACCTTTTCGGTGCGAGTCCGGACACGCTGCCCTATGCCCGCGATTTCCTCCAGGTCATTCTGGCGGGGAATGTGGTGTCGCACGTGTTCTTCGGGCTGAACAACATCATGCGGGCATCCGGACATCCGACCAAAGCCATGGTTTCCATCCTGCTTACCATCGGGGTCAACCTGTTGCTTGCACCCGTTTTCATTTTCATTTTCAAATGGGGCATCCGGGGCGCCGCATTGGCCACCGTGCTTTCGCAATGCTGCGGACTGATTTGGGTCATTGCACATTTCTTCTGCAAAACCTCAACGCTCCGCTTCCAAAAACAGGGTTTCAGGATTTCAGGCAGAATCGTCAAAGACATCTTTGCCATCGGGCTGTCGCCGTTCATCCTCCACTGCAGCACCTGCATCATCGTCATCCTCATCAACTTGCAGCTGAAGCGTTATGGGGACCTTGAACTCGCTGGCTGTCTGCTTGACGGGAAGTCGGTAGCCGGCGGCGACCTGACAGTTGGGGCTTTTGGCATCATCAACAGCATTGCCGGATTTATGACAATGGTGCTGTTCGGGATGGCTCAAGGCATGCAGCCCATTGTCGGCTACAACTATGGGGCCGGACAAAACGGCAGAGTCAGAAAAGCTTTGCGGACGGCGGTGCTTTGTGCCACGGCCACGGCTGCGGTCTGTGAACTGGTCTGCCTCTGCTGCCCAAATGCCATCGCCCGAATCTTCACCGAAGACCAACAGATTGTGGCAGTGACAGCCAAAGGGCTTCGGATTTACATGTCGATGTTCCTGTTTGTCGGTTTTCAGGTGGTGGCATCTACCTTCTATCAGGCCATCAACAAAGCACACGTTTCCATTTTCCTGTCTATGACACGCCAACTCTTCTGTTTGGTCCCGTGCCTGATCGTGTTTCCTGTCATTTTCGGCATACGCGGTGTATGGCTTTCACAAGCCGTCTCTGACCTTGCCTCCGCCCTCATAGCCGCGGCAGTTCTCCTGCATCATCTTTGCCGGAGAAAACAGCCTTCAGTCAGGCAATAGCCTGCTTTTTCGGCTCTTCCACGGGTAAAGTTTCATAAAAAGCAACGAAGAGGCAAGCAGCAGAGTGCCATAGACCCATTCGGAACACCACACCCACCGTAACGGGAAATGGAACGTTCCTGCCGCAAGGACAATGTAAACGATATAGAAAACAAGCACGCCCGCCTCGAGCAAAAGTGCGATGAGCGTATTGCCCGTACCCGACACAAACTCGAAATAGACCATTGCAGCGGCCATAATGACAGCGCCGATGTAAATCGTGTAAAGCGTCTGCACCGACTGCTCGGCAAGTGCGAAGTTGTCTGTATATATTGAAGCAATCTTTTCGGGGAATAGGGAAAAGACTACCAAGATCGGCAGCAACGTCAAAAGCGACATCTTCAGGATTCGCCTCAAGGTTGGTGCAACCTCTTCTTGCTTGCCGGCACCGATAAGACGGCTTGTGAGTGTGTTGGCCGTCGCGCTGTATGCGAAAACCGTCAATGTGCAAAGCATATACACGCTGCGCACAATACCGGAAACCGCCATTGACTCCTCGCCCAGATGTTCAATCAAGGCGAAAAACAGAAACCACGCTCCGAAAGAGTTCAGACGCTGAAGCATCGTGGGCACCGAGATTTTAAGCACGGCCTTCAATATCCCTGGGCTGAACGCATCGAAAGAGAAGAGCCGGTACTTGCGAAACGGAAGCCTGACGAACGTATAAACGAAGAATGTCACAAAAGCGGCTATCTCTGCCAGCACGGAAGAGAGACCGGCCCCGGCGACTCCCATCTCCGGGAAACCGAAATTACCGAACACGAGTGAGTAGTCGAAAAAGATGTTGACCGCCGCCATTATCATGGTTGTAAGCGTGATGATGCCCGTATTGGAAAGCCCGATATAGAGCGAACGGAAAAGATAATTGACGCTGACAAATATGATGCCCAACTGCCGGTATTCCATAAACCTGAGAGCGCATACATATATATTGTTGGAGCTTATGATTTTCTGAAAGAACAAATCTGTGCAGAAATGCATCAGTCCCAAGAGAGAGAGTCCCAAAAAGAGTGTGAAAAACAGGCCATGCTCAAAGATAGTGCCGATGCGGGAGGTTTGTCCCTCGCCCAGTCGGCGCGCCACCATGATCTGCACGCCTACGGCGAAGCCTTGTGTGAGGGTGGTGAACACAAGATAATAGAGTCCGGCCATCATAGCGGCGCCGAGTTCGGCATTGCCGACATGACCGAGGAAAATGGTATTGACCAGCACAATAAGCGTCTGTGCCAAGTTCCCGAAGATGATGGGATAGGTGATTCTTCGGATTTCCCTTTGACTTATTGACAGTTTCATGGTTATCGGGCAACCTCCTGCCCTTTCTGGGAAACGTCAAAAGACGCCAGCACGTCACCGACCACGAAACAACTGCCGCCCACAAAAACAAGGTCGTCGTCACAGGCATCCGACAAGGCTTTGCGACAGGCCTCGGCAGGAGCGCCCGCAGTTTGGCAAGAGAGTCCGCATGTGCGCATCTTTTGTGCCAAAACCTCTTCCGGCAGGGCACGTTCAGTTTGAGCCCGGCAAACATAGTACAATGCGTCAGCAGGCAGCAGCGGCAAAATATGGTCGATGTCTTTATCCGCCACCATACCGAAAACCATCCGTAAGTGTCGGCATGGCAAAGCCGCAAGTTGCAGCATCGTTCGGGACAATCCGCCGAGGTTATGACCGACGTCGCAGATTACGAGCGGCTTGCGAGAAAGTATCTGCCAGCGGCCGGCGAGTCCTGTGTTCTGCACCACATTGCGGACGGCCGCTTCTGTGACATCTTTGTCGTAGGGCAAGATTTGCCGCAGCATCTCTGCCGCCTGCAGAAAGGTCTTCAAGTTCGCGCGCTGGTACTCGCCGCCCAAAGGCATAGCCAAGTGTTCGTAGCACAATCTGCCGTTCTCATCCCGCACTGTGCAGTCGGAGAGGTCGCCTTCTACTTCGAAACTGTTTTCGGCAAGGAAAAGCGGTGCATTCTTCCGGCAGGCAAGGTCTGTGAACACAGGGAAACTTTCAGGGTGAAACTCCCCTATTACCACAGGCGTATCCTGCTTGATGATACCGCCTTTCTCGAGAGCAATCTTGGCGATGGTATCGCCAAGAAGTTGGGTGTGCTCAAGGGAGATGTTAGTGATGACCGAAAGCAACGGATGAAGCACATTGGTAGCATCGAGTCTGCCGCCGAGTCCGACTTCAACAACGGCCACATCCACATTCTGCCGTGCGAAATGCCAAAACGCCAATGCAGTCGTTATCTCGAAGAACGAGGGGGAGAGTGTTTCTATTTGTGGTTTATAAAGACGGAAAAAATCCAGCACATCTTCCTGCCTGATCATAGTGCCGTCAATACGGACACGTTCACGGTAATCGACCAGATGTGGGGAGGTGAAAAGGCCGGTTTTGCGGTGACACTCCTGGAGATAAGAGGCAATCAAATGTGCCACGGAGCCTTTGCCGTTTGTGCCGGCAACGTGTACCGCCTTGAACCTGTATTCAGGGTGTCCGACAATGTCGAGCAGTGCCTCAATATTCTCAAGACCTTCTTTATAGGCAGATGCGCCGGTTTTATGGTACATCGGATAGGCGCGGAAAATCTCTTCCAAAATGGAATCATAGTTTTCATCCATTGTATGAATCAGCATTATTATTTGAAAATGATGACACGCAGTTCCTCTTTTCCGGGGCGGTATTTGGCGCGGAGTGCCTCTTCCTTGCACTGTTGCTGAATCAATCTGTTGGTTATCGTAGTCTTGAACTTGCCCGTACTGATGACGCGGGCGTCTTTCACGGTACCGTCTTCCAACACATGGACCTCCACGCACACTTGTCCCTCTTCGTTCACGGTGGTCTTGATGCTTTTCACCATGCCGCGGGTGCCGGTGCCGTATCCTATGCCGCCGCCGCTCCCCGAGCCGGTGCCCGGTCCCAAACCGGAGCCGGTGCCGGAGCCAATGCCGGAGCCGGAGCCGCCTCCGCTGCCTGTGCCGCCACGTCCGCCCTTGAAAATGGCGGACTGGTTAATCTTAGGCGTCGCCGTCGCTGGATCATCCTTTTTTGTAGTTGTATTCTCAGAATGTGCAACCGATGGAGCCTCCTGTGCATTCTGTGTTGCGTAGTCGGGAGCCGAAGTGCGGACCGTACGCGATGGTTTTGGCACATCCATGCCGCCTCCGCCACCGCCGCCCACGTCGGCATCCAGTTCCACGAAAAACACCTTCTTGGAAGGCGGCGGCGGAATCCGGGTCTTCAATCCACAGGCCAGCAGGAACAAGACTACAAGTATCAGGGACACCACAGCCGTCGTGCCTGACACCAGTTCGTCTTTCCTATTTATATTGTCGCCTTTCATTTCGCTTCAGTTGCAAGTACCATTTTATAGCGTTCCCCCTCCGGAAACGCTTCATTCAACTGGTTCAGCACATCCATAAGGGCCACAACGTTCTCGACGGGCACGCTTTTGTCAGCCCGCAAGATTACGGCCTTGACGGCAGCCTGGTCTTTTGCGGCAGCATCCTGCAGCACAGGGAGCAGTTCCTCGTATGGCACAGACCGGGTGTTCGACCCTTCCGGGTTGACAAAATACTGCAAATCTTTATTGATGTAAACTTCTATGTTCTTCGACACCAGCTGCTTGTCGGAAGTACTCTTCGGCAGGACGAGATTTATGGCGTTCGGGGAGACCATCGTTGAGGTGAGCATAAAGAAGATCAGCAGCAGAAACACCAAGTCGGACATTGACGTGGCGCTGAAATTCGAGTCCACCTTGTTTTGCATTTTAATAGCCATGGTGCGAGAACTGTTTTAGGCGTTTTCATGAAGAAGGTCCATGAACTCTGTCGTGCGAACCTCCAGTTGATAGACCAAATTGGAAATCTTCGACACGATCAGATTATGGAACACGAGGGCTATGACGCCGACGATAAGTCCGCCCACAGTCGTGATCATAGCCGTATAGATGCCTGACGAGAGCGTGCCGATATTGAAATTGTTGGGGTCGGCGGCCATGCTGTGGAATGCGGCCACCATACCGACCACCGTGCCCAAGAAACCAAGCATCGGCGCAATAGCGGCAATCGTTGCGAGTGCGGAGACCCCCTTCTCGAGCCGGCCGACTTCTATGTTGCCCTCATTCTCCACGGCGGTGCGCACATCCTCGAGCGGACGGCCAATGCGCGAAAGACCTTTGCCGATAAGCCGGGCCGACGGCGTGTCGTTGCTGCTGCACAAAGACTTGGCTGCGTCCAGTTTGCCGTCATGTACAAAGTCGCGGATGTTGTTCATGAAATTGTACTCCTCACGCGAGGCCCTGTTGAGCACCATCAGCTTCTTCACAAACAGGTATATGGCAAAGCCTAACATCAGGAAAAGCGGCAGCATGATCCAGAGACTATCCTTCGCAAAAACCAATTGGAAGTAAGATGTTTCCTGTACTTGTGAGGCGACTTGCTCTCCTGCCGCCTGCACCACCTCGGCATTTGCCGCCTGCAATAACAATAAATTATCCATAATTTCGAAAATTTCTGCAAAAATACTATCTGCCTGACGAAACAGAACAACCGTCTGCCGTTTTTTTAAACATAGGGTTGTTTATATTCTTTTTGCTGAACGAAAAAGAGGCCTGAAAATTATACTAATTTTGTTTTTTTGTCCGAAAAACCGTTATCTGTTCTGTTTCAAGTATGAAAGTCACCAGCCATGTAATCAATTCACAGCAAAAAAAGAGTTTCCGCCACGCAGCCGTGAAGAACCACGTGCAGAAAAACAAAAAAGGCTCTTCCAAAAAGACAAAAGAAGTTCCCAAGAAAAAGTCGAGGTCATTCGGGGCTTTCTTGTCGAGCCGCCGGATGGTCCAGGTTTACGGCTGCCTGATTCTCGCATTCTCCCTGCTCCTGTTCGTCTCGATGCTCTCGTTCTATTTCCACGCTCACAACAACCTGTTCTATGTGCAAGGTGAAGCGACGACTGCCGAGAACCTCGCACGCAGCGTCGGAGCGCACCTCTCGTTTTTCTTCATCCAGAACATCTTCGGCATCGTTTCCATCGGATTCCCGTTCCTCTTTTTCCTGTACGGGGTCAGGATCGTGTTTGAGAAGAGCCTGCTGCCGCTCGGAAAAGCGACTTTGGCCGTCATCATGACAATGGCCTGGTGCTCGGTAACGCTCGGCGTCTTCTTCACCGGCACTGAGAACACATTCCTTTGCGGCTACTTCGGCGACTGGGTCGGCGGCATGTTGCTCCAACTGGGGAAACTCGTCTCCGTGCTCATCCTGCTGGTCTTTTTAGTCACCATCTTGATTCTTTGCTTCGACTTTTCGATGAAAGGAGTGTTCGACCGCACAAAAAAGGCAATTGCCGACCGAAAAAGCCGCCAATCTGTCAAGCGCAAGAATCATGCTTCGATGAAAAAAGGCGGAGAATCGTTTGACCACCAAGACCTTGACGACCTCTACACTTCCGACCACGGCTGCCTGACGAAAGAGTACCATAACAGTAATACGTACGAGTTTGATTCAGAGACAGAAAGCGACAAACCTCTTGGTGCGGATGACCCGACCGACAAAAAAACGACAGCCTGTTCGGTCCCAAGCCCCAAAACCCTGCAAAACGAAGAGCCCGACGAGGTTCCGTTCGACCTTGTGAACCCCAAAGAGGCCGGATCCGAACTTGAAGGAAACATGGAGGACACCATCGAGGACACTGAAGACCAGAGCAAAACCGTTGACACGGCCGTCGAGGAGCATCACGATCTGGAGCCCTACGACCCCCGGAAAGAGCTCTCGCACTACCGATTCCCTGACGTTGACCTGCTGAACGACTATCCCGCCAAGGCGACCTTTGAGGAACAACTCAAAAACGAGCTGCTGGAGAACAAAAAGCGCATCGAGTCCACACTCAAGAGTTTCAACATCCCCATAAAGCGCATTTCCGCCACCGTGGGGCCCACGGTCACGCTGTACGAGATAGTGCCCGACGAGGGGGTGCGCATCAGCAAGATCAAGAGCCTCGAAGACGACATCGCCCTGAGCCTGGCCGCACTCGGCATCCGCATCATAGCGCCCATACCCGGACGCGGCACCATCGGCATTGAGGTGCCCAACCGCAATTCCAACATCGTCTCCATGAAAGAGGTCATCGCCTCCGACAAGTTCCGCAACAACCGCTACGAACTGCCCATCGGGCTGGGCAAGACCATCAACAACGAGCCTTTCGTCATCGACCTTGCCAAGATGCCGCACCTGCTGGTGGCCGGCGCCACCGGTCAGGGCAAATCGGTAGGGCTGAACGCCATCATCACCTCGCTGCTTTACACCAAGCACCCTTCAGAGATGAAACTGGTGCTCATTGACCCTAAAAAAGTGGAGTTCACCCTTTACGCCGACATTGAGAACTACTATCTCACCCGCATTCCCGACAACACCAAAGCCATCATCACCGACACCAAAAAAGTGGTGCGCACACTCAACGCCCTCTGCAAGGAGATGGACGACCGCTATGACCTTCTGGAACTGGCGAAAGTTCGCAATGTCAAAGAATACAACGCCAAGTTCTGCGCCCGCAGCCTTTCGCCGGCTTTGGGACACCGTTACATGCCCTATATCGTGCTCGTCATCGACGAGTTCGGTGACCTGATCATCACGGCGGGGCGCGAGGTGGAGACCCCATTGGCGCGACTGGCGCAACTGGCGCGCGCCATCGGCATCCATCTGGTCATCGCCACGCAGCGCCCCTCCGTCAATGTCATCACCGGCAGCATCAAAAACAACTTCCCCGCACGGATAGCCTTCAGGGTGGTCTCCAATACAGACTCCCGTACCATCCTCGACTCCGGCGGCGCCAACCAACTCGTCGGCAAGGGCGATATGCTCATCTCTACCGGCAGCGACCTGATAAGGTTGCAGTGCGCTTTTGTAGATACCCCGGAGGTGGCCCGGATTTCAGCGTTCATCGCACAACAGTCAGAAGTCAGCCCGCTCCTAGAACCGTATATGCTCCCCGACATTCCCGAAGGCGACACCGGCAGCAAAGAAAGCGACATCGACCCCGACTCCGAGCCCTCGTCCGGCACCATTGACCCCCTGTTTGTGGAGGCAGCCACCTTGATCGTGCAAACCCAGATAGGATCGACCTCGCACATACAGCGGCGCATGAAACTGGGCTACAACCGCGCAGGACGCATCATGGACCAACTGGAAGAGTTTGGCATAGTAGGACAGACCAACGGCAGCAAGCCGCGCGAGGTGCTCGTCAAGACGGACACGCAACTGCGCGGACTGCTCGCCTCGCGCGGCTTGCTCTAAGGAATGCCGCACACAACCATAGCCTGCTTGCCGGAAGCCTTCGCTGTTTTTCCGCTACTCCAACTCAACCAAAAGACCGCTGACCGGATAGTACAGGAACTTGGCCAACACCGTTTCACCGGAGGAGGCAAGTGCCTCGGCATAGAGGTTCTGCTGCCCCGCATAGTTTCCGGCATAGTGCCCTGAATCGGGGTCTGTTATCGCTTTTTCACCCATAGGACAGGTTTTGAAATCGATGAGGATGTCGCCCCCGGTGGTTTGCCTCACCAAGTCGATGCTGCCCACAAACTCCTGACCGTTCTTGCGGTATCGGAACGGTCGCTCATGGTGTGTCTTGACTGCCTTGCCAAAAGTGCCGGTCAAGAAATCGTCAAGCCATCTCCAAGCCTTTGCTACCGCTGCATGGTCGTCAATAACATGGCTGAGACCGTAATTGTCAATGGTTCGCTGCATTTTACTTTCAAGCAGATTCGTTGGGGTTTCCTCGATATACGAGTAGATCTGGTGAATGCAGTCGCCTACTCTGTTCATCTCTGGCGTACCTTTCAACGTAATGCGATTGCCCGTCTTCTGACATTGTCTGATGTTTCCTTTCCCCATAATCTTGCTGGGAGAAACATTGTGCGGCTGCCGTTGTGGCTGCGACTGGCGGACTGGCTCCTTGAGACGATAACGTTGCGGAATTTGGCTGTCGAAGTGTTGCTTCTGTTTGTCCACAACATCTTGGGTGATAGTCACATCCTTGAATGGTTTTCCCAAGCCGAAGATGTCGCAGTCGCCAGAAGTGGGAACCTTTACATTCGCAACGCCGACAGTCTCAAACCATTTTAGCGGGTTTTTCTTGTTGACGATGTCTATGTCTAACAGCATCACATCACGCGGACGGGTCATGCCTACATAGAGCAAGCGGTTTCGCTCGGAAGTGGTACGTGTTTCCGCTTCCTTATATTCAGAAGTTCTTTTGATGATTATGCTGATGTTATCCGGGACCGTCTTTTTCGCCCCAAAAATCCAAGGGGTGACGCGGATATAGGTCTCGGGGTACAAATCATAGGCACTTGGCACAGCGGTATGGGTAAAGTGTACGCCATAGATTTCTTTTCTTATCAAATCGTTCTCTGCATTATCGCTGTTGAGAGAGGTCAAAATGACATATTTCTGCTCGAGGCCTTTGCTTCCGTGGTAGGTATAAAGTCTAACCCCGTTTTCATCGCCACTGACGGCTGTTTTTTTCCGATCCCCTTTTCTGTTGTCGGCAGAATACAATTCTTCAATGTAACCGATGAAACCGCTGATGGTTGCCGCCATACTCATCTGCCGGCAACGGTTTTCGTAGTTTTGTGCCGCATTGATGATGGCCTGCAGGCAAGCCTGGGATGTGGATTGAGGCTCATCAAGCATTCTCACCACATCACGGAGTCCAAGCCCGATGATGACACTCTCTACCAAAGCCGCAATGTTCTGTCGTTTCAGGTTGGTGTCAGTATCCATTTCATACAGACGTGCAATGAGGGGAACATCTGAAAGAAAATCTTTGCTGGTATCGCCTTGTTTTTTCGCATCCAAATCCATTTTGCTGTTGATAATAGCCTCAAGTGTGCAGTCTTTGTCAATAAGCCATGCCACCTGCGCTTTGGCCAGCGTATCGCTCGGGCTGTCCACTATCCGCAAGAGAGAAGATACGAGAATGAATGTCTTCGACTCGGTAATATTGTTTGCTTCAACCGTTACGGGAATATTGTATTTCGATGTAAGTTCTTCTGCAATAGCTTTTATCTCTTTATTCATACGTGCCAACACAGCGACATCATCCGGCGCGACCTTTTCCTTGTAAATCAGATTTGCTACATAATCGGCAATGGTAATATCTTTTGATGTGCAGAAATACCGAAGGCTATTGATATTATTCTTGTTCTGACGATGTGTTTTGAGTTCGATATTGCTCTTATCCAACACGTTCGAAAAAGTCTGGCCGAAAACATGATTGCATGTTTCCACAATGTCGGATAGGGAACGGTAGGATGTGTCAAGGTTCTTGCCCGTTTTGCAGCCGTTGGCGCCACAGGCTATGGTATCCACCACAGCCTTGACGAGCGATATGTCGGAACCGCGGAATCCGTAAATAGACTGCTTGTAGTCGCCCACCCAATAGGACTGATGCACCAGATGGCTCAACTTGTCGAAGATCTTCACCTGTATGGGGGATGAATCTTGAAACTCATCTACAAACAGGTGGGTAAACGACAACTTAATCTCTTTGCACACCTCTCCACGCTCCAACAATTTGAGCATATACTTTTCCATATCGTTGAAGTCGATCAAGTTCTTGTTGCGCTTGAATGCGGCATACTTGTCACGCCAACGTTGTGCCAGTTCAAAAAGCGTATTGATATACGCTTCCTGCAACTCATAGACCCCTTGGGAACTCATAATGTCTTTGAATTTGTTGTAAAACGCATCGGCACGATTACCGCGACTCTTCAATTCACCAATCAATTCGACAAGTTTCGCATACGAACTGACGGTAAATCGGGCGCGGGTGCGGTATAGTTCTTCCAAACGTTTGATACGCTTGTCGTTTGTTTGGGATTGTTTTTGGCCATATAGAAAAGCCTTATGCTCTGCAAAAACATCATCCAAATCTTTGTTGGAGCAAGACGACGCGGCATTACATTCAACAAACTTCTTGATGAAGTTCAGCGATTCTTCACGACTTCTATCATAGTTCTCGACACTATAGTTGGTTGTAAACCCAATAATGCTTTTCAATTGATCCCTCCAAACATCGTAATCAAGAACGGCCGGTCTATTGTTGGTTGTCTTTTGTACATCAAACTGACGCACGAAATCAAAGAGAATGCGCCTCTCCTTTTCGTCCGGCAGTGTAGCGAGCGACTGCGACATAAAGAACTGCTCGTCCTCTTCCGTCATCACACCCATATCGGGCATAAGACCAATGAGAAACCAATATTTGGCAATAAACCGCTCACACACGCTGTGAACCGTTCCAATGAGTGCCTGGTCAAGTCGTGCGGCCTCATCATATAGTCCCGCTGCATAAAGAGCCGCTTTCACCTTCTCCTTGAACTCATTAGCCGCCTTTGTGGTGAATGTGGTGAGGATAATCTGTTCGGGCTTTACCGTTCCGTTTTGCACCAATTCCACAATCTTCTCGGTCAGCGTATAGGTTTTGCCGCTTCCGGCTCCGGCATTGAAATATTCTACGTTTTTCATAATCTTTGGGTTTTGGTTTTATTGAAAGAGTTCATATTTGGAGAATGGGTTGGGTTTCTGTTGTCCGAACGCTTTTTTATCTTTGCTTTCTTCCATCTCCAATGGGAAGAGATCCTTGGCATCCGTATCTTTCACATAATGCAAATCGTCATACCCCCCCTGCATTTCTATAACGCCGTTTTGCAACTGTTCTTTGCGATAACCGATGGAGTTCATCAGTTGTGGGATAATGTCTGCGGTGTTTTCCGGGATTATCTGCGTGCAGTATTTCCCCTTGAATGGCTCCTTACTGAAGAGGTGAGCTTGCGGCATCAGGAAGTAGGCCGCTTTCACATTCTTTTGGGAGGCTTGTGAAAGCAGATATCGGTAGATTTCCAACTGTATGGAGCGGTTCTTCTCCAACAATCCGTTATAATAACCCTTTGACGATGTCCACTTGAAGTCGAATACAACAGGATAGCCGGTCTTATCTTCCAGCGTCATATCCATAAAGCCGAGTATCTTGTCGCCGTTTTTTTCAATATGTTCGCAATATCGCTCACAGCCCACGACAGACAGGTCGTTTTCTTTGATAATCCCGTGCAAAGCGGTTAGGCATCCTTTCAGTTCACGCTGGAGCAACCGGCATTCCAGCAGATTCTCGCTCAACTGCAATATGGCTCCCTTGCTTTCCACAATCGTCTTGAACGCATTGTCATATTCGCTGTCAATGCGTTCTTTAATCTCTGCAGCATCAACCCTCAACTGACTGCCGCGTGGAGCAAACAGGGTTTCTATTACGCCATGAGCCACATTCCCCTTCGTGGTACGCACATCGTTCATCCGCACTTTCTCGTCCGGCCTGATTTCAAGAATCTTATCCATCACATATTCGAAAGGATGGCATACTAACGATTCAATTGAAGTTGCACTCTGTTCTTGGGGGATAGCCGCAATTTTATTAACGGTTATCTTGTCCAGAGGTACAGTCTTGACTGACGGAACAACTATTTCAAGTTGTCCAGTGCAGATCTTAGGTTCGCGCACAAGTTTAGCATAGTGATTGATTATCTCTTTCGGGTCATTCGGTTTTTTTTCTTGCAGTTGCTGTTGCAGTTGCTGTTCCAGCCGCACGATAAGCGGGTGTTTTTGTACCGACTCGCCGCCACGGTGTCTGCAAGTCACAAGGATCAGTTGCCCGCTTGTTCGTCGCAAAGGGTTGAGCAGTTCAGCCCAAAGGATATTGTTTTGGGCCGTTTCGTCCCAAAAGTCTATCATATTCCGTTTCTTCAATTCTTCCAGTTCCGAGGGATAGAGGAAATCGAGTTGCAGGCGCGGGAAGTTGTCGCCGTCCACATGCATCCAGACCGTCTTTGAGGCGATAGAGATGAGGTGTGCCGGACTGTTCACCACCTTACGGCAGCCCTGCTGCGCAACAGTGCAGACACGGACTTCCTCCTGCCGGTATAGGATGCCCATCCACACGTCAAACAGTTTGGCGAAATCCTGTTGAGACAATTCAGTTTTATTCTGTATGTCAAGCAGTTTGTTGAAAGTCACTGCCATAGCCGAAAGGCGGTAAAGTTGTTCTGCCGCCATTGCGTCCTTGTCTTTAACCCATCCGGCACTTTGCGCAGCCCAGTTGCCCAATTTCTCCACAAAGGAACAAAGACGCTGCACGTCCACTTTCTCTTCATCTTTTTTTGACAAATAGGGAAGATAGACATTGACGAGTTCTTCCCGACCGGTTTTTCCCGATTGGCGCAACAACGCTTGTTCCTCCTCGGAAAACGATTTCTGTTTTTTTGTAAGATATTCGTACTTGCCGTTTATGTATTCTGTAATCACTTCTTCACACGCATCGTTGCGGTATCCGCCCTTTTTGGCGATTTTGCGTGCCAGCAATGAGCGGAAGAATTCAGGAAGCGGGTGATAATCTGCGTCCAACCAGGTCAGAAGCATATTGAGGTCGAGCGGACGGCGGAAGAGCGACACGCCCAGCATAAGCATCTGTTCAATCCGGGAGAAGCCGCCTGATGCCTCGCTGCCTGTCAGCGGTTTACCCATACGATAGAGCCAGTTGTCCATCTGTTTGTTGTCGGGGTTGATCCACACATCCACATCCGCCATTTTATAGAATGAGAAGTATTCGTGGGCGGCGTGTTCATCAGCGAACTCAAACACCAGAAGAGATTGGTCGTCGGGATTTATATCGGAGACCGCCGCATTTTTGCCTGACAACAAGCGGCACACCCTTGACAGGTTGCTGTTGTCATCCGCTGCGGCAGTTCCGTTCTGAACCGTTATCGTTGCCCCGAGACTATGCAGTTTTTCAAGCAGTTTCCGTTCGGTGGGACTGAACCATTCAAGCGAATAAGGGATGTAGATCTCATAAACAGAGCAGTCCGGCCTCTGTGTGTCCAGTTCTTGCATCACGTTTTCCAGTTGCCCGGCAAGGTCGCGGTTGCCGATCTTATTCCGGTAGGTATCCTCAAGGGCAAACAGTGTGTCGAGGCGGCTGCTACAGAGCGGTGTGCCGCCATCGCTGAATTGGCATCCCGCCATTCGCAGTTCGTTGCGCCAACGGAGCGCGGCGGCGGCAGTAGGCAAATCGGCGAGGGCAAAAGATTGCGACAGGACACTGTCGGACAACTGAGGCATCCGCGATTTCATGGTTTCATAGTAAAGGGCGATGGCCTCGTGCGTGGGCAACGACTCCCAATGCAGCCCAAGCCTCAGCGAAAGCAGTTCCAAGAGCGCAGGCGTAGAGGCCACTCTACAGTCCATCATTACTTTTCCGGCCGTTGGAACAAGATAAACTTGCCCCACATAATGCGGCGAGTAAAAAATTTTCATAAACGTTATGGATTGGTCTTATATAAAATGTCGGGAACCTCTATTATTAACTTTTTTACACCTCACCTTCAGACTATGCGAGGTTCGTTAAACATAA
>CAVEXN010000032.1:0-26330 GCA_963620035.1 Oscillospiraceae bacterium
GGTGAGGTGGAGGGTGACGGTGCTGTCGCAGCCGTTTGCGGCGGTGAAGGTCCGGGAGTAGTCACCGCTTTGTGTAAGGGTCTCTCCGTTCCACTCGTAGGATACGCAAGCGGTATGGGAGATGGTGTTCTCCGCGGGCTGCAGAATGGTGAGGTGGAGGGTGACGGTGCTGTCGCAGCCGTTTGCGGCGGTGAAGGTCCGGGAGTAGTCACCGCTTTGTGTAAGGGTCTCTCCGTTCCACTCGTAACTGTCGCAAGCGGTGTGTGTGATGTAATTGACCTGTGTAGGCGGACACGGATTTCCAGTACCCAGCGTGGTCTCTGCCGCTGCTGTACATCCGTTGCTCCAGTTGGCATATACTTGGTATGTGGGGCTGTCGTTGGCTACTCCGGAAATCTGGTAAGAGGTGTTCTCCGTGTTGCCTGTAAAGTTGCCGTTTTGGTAGATGTCATAACTTTCAACTGCCACCATGGGGTCTTCAATGTACGCTTTCAGAGAGAAATTACGTCCGTAGTTCCAACTGAAGAAATCTTCGCCGTTAACGGAAATAAGGTCGCCTTTCTCCGGGTAGTAGGTGATGTTTCCGGTGACAATCGGATATGCCCCTACGCTGTCGCGGAACTGGATGCCGAACCAGAGTTCCTGGTTGGCGTCAATGGTCACAGGAGTGTTTAGCGTTATGGTGTTCCAATCATATCGGGTCAACGAGTTGTCGTCAACGGCCTGTTCAACGATTTTTGTCCCGCTTTTCACCAATCCGTTGACGATGCTTCCGCCAGTATAGACGACAATTTTATAGTCGTGGATGTGATATGTCGGCACGAATGAGATACGGGTCAATATTTTATTATGGTATGCCACTAAATCACTGTCACAGTACCGTTGACAAAGTATGGTGAGCATGTCTTGTCCATATTTATATTGCATAGAAGCAACAGAGTCCCAAGACAAAGGATAGGTGCCCAGTTCAGGGGTTTGCGGCGTGTCCCAGGTAAGATTAACCTGTTGTTGTCCCTGAACGGCCGACAAGTTCTGCGGCGCATTGCATTGCAGTTGGTAAGAACGGCCCGTAAGTGCGATGACTTTCTGTGCAGTATTGGCAGAAAACACCAGTGTTCCGTATTCTGTTGAAGGCGTTTCTCCCGATGGGGTGTAACGGAGATAGATTTGGCCGGAAGTGGCATTGATTGACAAGTTGCTTGTGAAATTGATGTCATCGAGGCTGATGCTGAAATTGCCGGAGACGGTTACCTGTACATTTTCAGAAAGATTGGCCCCGAAGTATCTCACGGTTTTAGATTCGCTGGTGGCGTTTACGGGTGACACGAGCGACAGGTTGTCGGATGCCGTCTGGATGATCGGTGTTCCGCCTTGTATGCCGATGACGGCAACGTTGCTGGAGTTATAGATACGGGCTGAAGAGGGATTCAAGGCGCCAATGAGGAAATATCCATCGTATAAGCCGCCCCATCCCCAATTGAAATGGAAATAGCCTTGGTCGTCATAACCGTCACAGATGAAAGCGTGTCCGACGCTGCCTGTACCGGCATATAAAATCGGTCGCCGGTTGTCGAGTTCGTTCTTGAGTAAGGCTTTCCATCCGTCATCAGTATAAGAGCTTTTGGCTATGTAGGTGGGTACTGTCAGGATGTTCGCATTGCTGTCGGGGTGGTATTTGAAATAGGTTGTGAAAGCCGGTGCAATGCGGATGTTGAATGCTCCGCTGCCGCCAGAGCCGAATGTTGTCTGCACGCTGACGGCACAATGGTATATGAGTTTCGCTACCGCGCTTTTTTCGCTGCTGGTGCTGTTGGAAGTGAGTCGGCTTGGCATGTTGTCGAAGTCGTACGTCTGGTTGTCATAGTAAACGGTCAATTGCCCATAATTCTGTGTGGTATAGGTTTTTGTGCCGCTTCCTGATGCGGGATACTGCCAGTATCGTATAATCTGTGCCATAGCGGTGCCGACGCAACCCGCATAGGCATGTCCGTCGGGACCGTCGGTATCTTCAGGGCAATAGAGGTTGTAATACGTGTTCTGGTTCCAATAGGTCTGAATGAGCGGTTCGACGGCCGTGCCGCTGGAGCGGGTGGCTCTGTCCGTTTCTGTGCGGGTGAGGCTTTCCCATTTTCTTCGGATATCGGCGTTGCGTGCTTTCGCTTTTGCCGCCTCTTGGATGGCGTTGGCGTATTGTTGCAAGAAGACCTTCATGTTCTCGGGGATGTTCTCGGGGTCGAAATGCCCCGATGTAGCGTACCCTAAAATGGGTTCCGCATTGTCATCCGCACTGGTGATTACGAATCCGCGTTCCAGATTGTAAACCCGGATGCAGTCCGAATTGTCTTTTTTGAGCGTGTAGGCCAGTGTCGGCTCCGCACTGAAGGAATAGGTTTGTTCAAGTTTCCCTTTGATGAAATTGAGTGCCACACGTTTCGTTGCAAGACTGTCTGCCGGCGTGCTCTGCAGTGTGAGCATGCCTGAAAACAGACAGGTCAGCAGCAGAAACAGCGTGCGACAACGGTCTTGATTTGTTGGCATTAGACTTTGGTTTTTAGAATTAAATGCTTAATGATGCAGAAAAGGGTGTAGGCAAGTCCGGCTATTGCGAAAGTTACGGCGATTGTTGCCAGATAGTCGCCGTGCCGGGTGTAGAATGTGGTGTGTTGCTGAGCATATACGGTGTCAGCCAAAACTTTTCGTTCAATATATTTTGTTTTCTGCATAACATTTCCCATCGGGTCGATGATGCCGGAGAAGCCTCCGTTGGCGGAACGAAGCACATAACGGCGGTTTTCAATAGCCCTCAGCCGAGCCATCTCGAAGTGCTGAACGTGCCCCGGCGTGTCGTTCCACCAAGAGTCATTCGTGATGACAGTCAACACATTGGAACCGGCATTGACAAAGTTGGAAACCAGTTCCCCGTAAATTGATTCGTAGCAGATGGCGGTGCTGGTCTTTACCTGCTTCCCGTTCATCGCTATGGGGAACACGCGCTGTTTAGTGTCTTTGCCCAACGATCCGTGAGAGCCGCCGAGGTCAACCAGCAGGTCGGAAAGGAATCCGAACAATTTCGGGAACGGCAGCGCCTCTACGCCGGGCACTAATTTGCTTTTGTGATAATATCCGTTGTAACGATTGTGATTGTAACATACTGCCGTGTTGTACAAGTCGATGTAATGGCCGGCATCGACTTGCTGCGCCGTGATGGTGGCGGGATAGTCGAACAGGCGGTATGTGGAGAGTCCTAAAATGAGGTTCAGGTCAGGAAAGGTATCCGTCATTTTGTCAAAAAGAGGAAAACATCCGTACGTCGGATTGTCGGTAGGGTAGGAGTTCTCTTTGAGGGCTTTCAGGGATACCGTGTGCGGAATGCACGATTCGGGACATACGGCAAGGCAGGTCTGGCTGTCGCAGTATGGGGTGATCATGTCTATGATGCGCTGCGCCTGCTGCTGGTTTGTGAGCCGGAACTGCTCGTTCCATACGTCTGTGTTGGGCTGTACGACCAGCACTTTCATCGGTGTGCTTTTGTCGATTTTGCGTTCCGCACTGCCGTACATGCACAGCGATACGACAATAGGCACAATCAGGCATGTCATAAAAGCGGCCGCTTGCCCCCAGCCTCTGGTTCTGTATTCACTTTCGTGGCGGAGTATCAGATAGAAGAGTGTATTGCAAACCAATACCCAGAGCGAACCGCCGAAAGTGCCGGTGACGGAGTACCATTGTATGCAGTGCGGCCACACTGCGAAGACGTTGCCGAGATTCAGCCATGGCCAGGTGAGGTCCCAATTCAAGTGCAGACATTCAAACGACATCCACATGGCAATGAACAGCAAAGGATGTATCCAACGTTGCGGAATGTGTGTACGGCAGCCGTGCCACAAGGCGAACACCAGTGACTGCAGCAAGGCGTTAATCACTACGGCGGCTATACCGCCCGGCACAGTGCAATAGGAAATCCAATAGGTGGTTATGGCATTCCATACAGCAAAGGCGGGGTACGAATAGCCGAGCGCTTTCAAGAACGGCAATTTTCCGTTCTTGCGGGTCAAGGCTTCGCTGATGATGAAAAGCGGCACAAATGCAAACAAAATGAGAAGAGGAAAACCATGGGGATACCACGAGAATGCGAGCAGAAGCCCGCTTAAGACACTCAACAATATCAGTTTATACCATCTCATTGTTGTTCAGCCGTATTATTCTTGGCTTTTGTATTTGTCAATACCTTCGCGCAGGAAGCGGATATAGTTGTCTTTGTTGCGTTCGTAATAGGTGGGGCCGGAGAGCACTTTCCCGTCAGGATCCACGATGAAGTAGCATGGCTGGGAGTTTTCGTGGTAGATGTTCTGCTCGATGTGGCGGTTTTTGGCGCCGAGCATCGTGATGGGCTCCCCTTCGCCGTCGGTAAGTTTCCCTTTCTCCCCGTCGGGCAGCGGAATGACTTTGTCGTCGGCATAGAGGGTGGCCACGATGACCTCTTCGGCGAATATGCGGCGCACCTCAGGGTCTATCCAGACGGCGTTCTCCACATTGCGGCAGTTGGTGCAGCCGTGCCCCGTGAAGTCCAGGAATACAGGCTTGCCGGCTTTTTTTGCGGCGCGCAGTGCCTGGTCATAGTCGAAATAACCCTTTATTCCGAATGGGATCTCCAGTTTGTCGGCATAGAGCGGCTCCTCGACCCATTGGTAGGTGGCCGCATTTCCGCCGCCGCCGCTCTCGTTGCGCACGATGGTGGAAATATCGAAATCCTGCGTGGTCATCGGAGGCAGCCAGCCCGAGATGGCTTTCAGCGGCGCACCGAACATGCCGGGTATCATATATACTACAAAGGTGAAGACGAAAATAGAAAGCACAAAGCGGAACGCGCTTTTCTGAACAGGATACTCGTCATCGGCAGGGAAACGGATTTTTCCTAACAGGTACAGACCCAGCAAGGTGAACAGCACAATCCAGAAAGCCAGGTATATTTCGCGGTCCAGGATGCCCCAATGGTAGGTCTGGTCGGGCACGTTGATGAATTTCAGGGCAAAGGCTATTTCAACAAAGGCGAGGATTACTTTCAGGGTGTTCATCCAGCCTCCGGATTTGGGCATCTTCTTGAGAAGGCTCGGGAACAGCGCGAAGAAAGTGAACGGCACAGCTATGCCCAACGAGAATCCTAACATGCCGATGACCGGTTTCAGGAACGAGCCTCCGGCCGCATTCAGCGCCACTGCACCGGCAATGGGAAGCGTACACGAAAAGGATACCAATACTAAAGTCAACGCCATAAAGAAGATGCCCGCAATTCCGCCCTGACGCTGACGCTTGGCAGAATTATTCACCCAAGAACTGGGCAGCGTGATTTCGAAATAACCCAGCAGTGAGAATGCGAAAACCAGGAAGATGACGGCAAACAACAGGTTAGGTATCCAATGTGTGCTGAGCACGTTGCCCATGTCTGCCCCGAAAATGGCAGAGAGCACCAATCCGAATATCAAGAAGATGACAATGATGAATAGTCCATAAAGCAGCGCGTCGCGTTTGCCTTTCATCCCCTCTTTGGAGAAGAATGAAACGGTCATCGGTATCATAGGGAACACACATGGCATGAGCAGACCCACCAGACCGCCTAATATGGCGGTGAGAAAATAGACGAACAGCGATTTGTCATCGCCTCCCTCCTCCGTGTCGGTGCCGGTATTGTTCGGTCCCGCAATGGCTGCAGCACTGTCTGCCGGCTGTTCGGGCTGCGGCGACACAGTTGCCGTGTCTTCTTTGGTGACTTTCGCGGCGATGTTGTCAAAACCCTTGATGTCGATGTTGAATTTTTTCTCTACCGGTATGCAGCGTCCCTCCATACAAGCTTGTCCTTCAACCTTTCCTTTGATGGTGAAAGGCTTGCTGCTCAAAATTTTAACTTTTTGCTTGAAAGTTACACTCTTCTCAAAATATCTTGCCGTGCCGAACTCGTCGGTTATTTCTTTGGCTTTCGGCTCTGTGACAGTTCCGGTGCGCTTGTAGTTGCTGTTGTCGTCCTTAAAGGTGAATGTGACCGGGAGTTCAATGCCTTTGGTGAATTGGGAATAAAGATGCCAGTTGTTCTGGATATCGGCTTTGAATTTCAGTTCTGCTATCGAGTCGTTTACTTTATCGGCGGAGAATGTCCATTTGACGGGGGATTCCTGCGCCTTTGTGCTGACGAAAGAGAGGGTGAAAGCGGCGAGGAATGAGAGGAGTAGAATTTTCTTCATATTCTGCTTTTTTAATTTCAACGGCGCAAAAATAATAAAAAATAAAAAAAGGCGGCAGGTTTTGAAAAAAACTTTCAGAACCTGCCGCCTTTTTTATTAGTAGGACTCCGCCGAATGGCGGATCAGGTGTCACGACAGTTTGTTAGTACATGCCGCCCATGCCTTGTCCCATACCGCCGCCCATAGGGGCTGCCGGGGTTTCTTCCTTGATTTCAGCCAGTACGCACTCGGTAGTCAGCAGCATGCCGGCAATGGAGGCGGCGTTCTCAAGTGCCACGCGGGCGACCTTGGTCGGGTCGATGACACCGGCTTCAATCAGGTTCTGATACACGTCCATTCTGGCGTTGTAGCCGTAGTCGCCTTTGCCTTGGAGCACAGCGTTCACGACGACAGAGCCCTCTTTGCCGGCATTGTTGGCAATCTGGCGGAGCGGTTCTTCAACGGCGCGGCGCACGATGTCGATGCCGATTTTCTGGTCTTCGTTCTCTCCCTTGAGGTCATTCAACGATTCGATGGCGCGGATATAGCCTACGCCGCCGCCAGGGATGATGCCCTCTTCGATGGCGGCGCGGGTGGCGTGCAGTGCGTCGTCATAGCGGTCTTTCTTCTCTTTCATCTCCACTTCAGAAGCTGCACCTACATAGATGACGGCGACACCGCCTGCCAATTTGGCCAGACGCTCTTGCAGTTTCTCGCGGTCATAGTCTGATGTGGTCTTTTCAATCTGGGCCTTGATCTGGGCGATGCGGGCCTCAATGCTCTGCTTGTCGCCTCTGCCGCTCACGATGGTGGTGTTCTCTTTGTCAACCGTGATCTTCTCGGCGGTGCCTAGCATGTCGATGGAAGCATCTTCCAGTTTGAAGCCTTTCTCCTCGGAGATGACCGTCGCACCCGTCAGGATGGCGATGTCTTCCAGCATCTCTTTTCTTCTGTCACCGAAGCCCGGAGCTTTGACGGCCACGATCTTAAGGCCTCCGCGAAGTCTGTTCACGACAAGCGTTGCCAATGCTTCACTGTCCAGGTCTTCAGAGATGACCAACATAGGACGTCCGCTCTGCGCCACCTTTTCAAGGATAGGCAGGAACTCTTTCATGTTACTGATCTTCTTGTCGTAAAGGAGAATGTACGGATTGTCATAAACAGCCTCCATCTTTTCGGTGTCGGTCACGAAATAGGGAGAGATGTAGCCTCTGTCGAACTGCATGCCTTCCACGATTTTGACGGTCGTGTCAGTGCCTTTGGCCTCTTCGATGGTGATGACACCCTCTTTCTTCACTTTCTGCATGGCTTCGGCAATCACTTTCCCGACAGTAGTGTCGTTGTTTGCTGAAATGGAAGCCACCTGCTCGATTTTCTCGTGGTGGTCGTTGATCTCGACAGACTGCTTCTTGAGGTTCTCAACGATGGCGGCGACAGCCAAATCGATGCCGCGCTTGAGTTCCATCGGATTGGCACCGGCAGTGACATTCTTCAGACCTGTATTGAAGATGGCTTGTGCCAGTACGGTTGCGGTGGTCGTGCCGTCGCCGGCCTGGTCGTTTGTCTTCGAAGCAACTTCCTTGACCATCTGTGCGCCCATATTCTCAATGGGCTCTTTCAATTCGATCTCTTTGGCCACCGTGACACCGTCCTTGGTGATGTGCGGTGCACCGAATTTCTTGTCGATGATGACATTGCGGCCTTTCGGTCCAAGCGTCACCTTGACAGCATTTGCCAATGCGTCAACACCTTTCTTCAAGCCTTCACGGGCTTCCCAGTTATATTTAATCTCTTTTGCCATAACTTTGTGTTTTTTGATTGTTTGCTTATTGATTGACTTTCACTTGAATTTGATTTAGCAGATGGCGTAAATGTCGCTCTCTTTCATGATGAGGTAAGTTTCGCCGTCCATCTGGATCTCTGTGCCGGAGTATTTGCCGTACAGCACGGTGTCGTTCACGGATACCGTCATCGGCTCGTCCTTCTTGCCGGGACCTACTGCTATGACAGTGCCTCTTTGTGGTTTTTCCTTCGCGGTGTCGGGGATGATGATTCCGCCAGCCGTCTTCTGCTCGGCTTCAGCCGGTTTTACCAGAACTCTGTCTGCTAATGGTTTGATGTTACATTTCATAGTGCTTTACTTTTTTTTAGTTGATATTGTTTTTTTGTTATTTGCCGGAAAAGCGTTTCCTGTTATACAAAAGTTGTGCCAAAACAAATCCGTGCCAGATACTGACAGTTTGTCAGTCGCTTTTTTTATGCTATATTTGCCCGTCTTTTCCGAAACACGGGACCAAGACTGAAGATGATTTATATTTATCAATGATACAGGATATTATAAAAAACAGAAATTTGTCACTGTACGATCTTTCCGTGCTGCTGTCCGGTGACGATCCCGCCCTGTCAGAAGAACTTCGCGCTGCGGCGCAGATGACAGCACAGTCAGTGTATGGCAAAAAAGTCTTTATGCGCGGACTTGTCGAGGTGAGCAACCACTGCAAGAACGACTGCTACTATTGCGGCATCCGCAAGAGCAATGCCCACGCCGACCGCTACCGCCTCGACAAGGAGACAATCCTCCAATGCTGCAGTACCGGCTATGCGCTCGGCTTCAGGACCTTTGTGCTGCAGGGCGGCGAAGACGGCTACTATACGGACCTCGTCCTCTGCGACATCGTCTCAGCCATCAAGCAGGAGTATCCCGACTGTGCCGTCACGCTCTCGTTAGGGGAACGGTCGCGGGAGAGTTACCGCCGTCTTTTCGAGGCCGGTGCCGACCGCTATCTGCTCCGCCACGAGACCGCCAACGAAGCGCATTACAGAATGTTACACCCCGAGAGCATGTCACTCGGTCACCGGAAAGAGTGCCTTTTCAACTTGAAGGACATCGGATACCAAGTCGGCTGCGGCTTCATGGTAGGCAGCCCCGGACAGACTTCAGAGACGCTCTATGAAGACCTGCAGTTCATCCGCCAACTGAAGCCACAAATGGTAGGCATCGGCCCCTTTATCCCGGAACATGACACCCCGTTTGCCGGAAAGCCGGCGGGCACACTGCGGCAAACCCTCACGCTGCTGTCAATCATTCGCCTTCTCAAGCCTAATGTGCTCCTGCCCGCCACCACCGCCTTGGGCACAATCAGCCCCTCGGGACGCGAAGAGGGCATACTACACGGGGCCAATGTCATCATGCCGAACCTCTCCCCACTGGAGGTGAGAAGCAAGTACCTGCTCTATGACAATAAGATATGTACAGGCGACGAGGCGGCCGAATGCCGTGCATGCGTGCAACGCAGAATCGAGAACATCGGCTATGAACTTGTCGTTGACCGCGGCGACTGCCACGGGGAATGACAATATGACACTGTATGCAAGGATAACGGCTTTTATCGTATTTTTGCAGCCCTTACGCTAAAACAGATTATGACAGACAAGACGAAAGACGATAAGAACGAAGAAAAAAGTCATGGCGAACAGGACGACAGCCTTGTCCTGCCCGAACAGTCCGTAACAGAACCCTCTGACCTGCACAAGGTGATTTTTGCCCAGACGATGTACCGCGAATGGTATCTCGACTATGCCTCGTACGTCATCCTCGACCGTGCGTTCCCGGATGTTTACGATGGTCTGAAGCCCGTGCAACGGCGCATCCTGCACTCTATGGACGAACTCGAGGACGGACGCTACAACAAGGTGGCCAATATTGTGGGCAATACGATGAAATACCACCCCCACGGCGACCAGTCCATCTATGGCGCGCTTGTGCAGCTTGGACAGAAAAAGCTGACGGTGGATACCCAGGGGAACTGGGGCAACATCCTGACGGGCGACCCTGCCGCCGCCGGCCGTTATATTGAGGCTCGCCTCTCCAAGTTCGCACTTGAGGTGGTGTTCAACCACAAGACCACCGAATGGCAGGTGTCGTACGACGGGCGCAACAAGGAACCCATAGCCTTGCCGATCAAGTTCCCGCTCCTGCTCGCCCAAGGCGTTGACGGCGTGGGTGTCGGCATGTCAACAAAAATACTGCCCCACAACTTCAACGAACTGATTGATGCCTCCGTCAAGATCCTTAAAGGCGAGGATTTTGAGCTTTTCCCCGACTTCCCCACGGGCGGAATGGTTGATGTGAGCCGTTACAACAACGGCGCGCAAGGCGGCAGAATCCGCAACCGCGCCAAAATCAGCATCGTGGATAACAAGACACTTGTCATTACCGAAATACCTTACGGCACTACCACGGGCAAACTGATCAACGAGGCCAAGAACTCCATCGCCAATGCGGTGGAAAACGACAAAATCAAGATTAAGAAAATTGACGACAACACCGCCGCCTCCGTCGAGATTTACCTCCACCTTGCCCCCGGAGCCTCGCCTGACCAGACCATCGACGCCTTGTATGCTTTCACAGATTGCGAGATGACCTATTTCACCAACGCCTGCGTCATCTGGGACGGCAAACCCCGCTTCACCAATGTGAAGGACATCCTCAAGGTCAATACGGAGAACACCCTCAACCTCCTGAAACGCGAACTCGAAATCCAACTCGATGAACTCAACCGGCAATGGCATAAGGTGTCGCTCGAGAAAATTTTCTTCGAGAAGAAAATATATAAGGAACTGGAAAAGGAAACCGCAACCTGGGACGACCAGGTGACGAACATTGAACGCGCCTTTGACCCTTACCGCAGTCTCTTCCGTATGGAAATCACACGCGACCATGTGCTGACCCTCTGTGAGAAGCCCGTGCGCAAAATCTCCATCTTCGACATCAAAAAAGCAGAACAGGAGATTGCAGATATAGAAATGTACATTGACGAAGTGCAGAACAACCTCGCCCACCTGGTGGATTATGCCATCAACTATTTCCGGCAACTCAAGAAGAAATACGGCATGGACAAACAGCGGCTCACCGAAATCAAGAACTTCGACACCATCGTGGCCTCTACGGTGGCTGTGGCCAATCAGAAACTCTATGCCAACATGAAAGAGGGCTTCGTGGGTACCGCACTCAAGAAGGAAGAGGGCGTGACCTACGTCTGCGACTGCTCCGACCTTGACGAGATCATCGTCTTCCGCGAGGACGGGAAGTTCTCCGTCAGCAAGGTGTCTGACAAGCATTTCTTCGGCAAGGACATCATCTATGCGGGAGTGTTCAAACGCGGTGACGACCGCCACATATACAATATGATATATACAAACGGCACTGGCGGTCCTGCCATGGTCAAGAGGTTCGCTGCCGGCGGCATATCGCGCGACAAGGAGTACGACCTTACCAAAGGCAAGCCGGGCTCTAAAGTGCTCTATTTCACCTCTAACCCGAATGGCGAGGCCGAGGTGATCCGCATAAAGCTGAAACCGCAAAAGAAACTCAAGAAGAGGGAATTTGACTATGATTTCAGCAAGTTGGCCATCAAAAGCCGTTCCGCCTTGGGCAATATCCTAACCCGCTACCCTATAGCCAAAATAGAACTGGCCAAGGAGGGCGTCTCAACGCTCAGCGCCATCGATGTCTATTTCGAGAAGTCGGTGCTCCGCCTCAACAATGACGGACGCGGCCAATTGCTTGGCTCTTTCAAGAGCGACGACAAAATACTGGCTGTCTATGGCAACGGCGCATACCGCATTACGGGATTCGACAACTCTACACACTTTGACGATGACCTTGAATATGTAAGGAAGTGGAACAGCCATCTGGTAATCACGCTCTTCTACCTGCAGAAAAACGACGGCAAGTGCTACATGAAAAGGGTGGCGCCTGATATCCTTTCCAAGAAAGTGGACCTGCTGCCCGACAGCGACGCGCAGTTGCTGTGCCTCTCTATCGATTATCTGCCGCAAGCCAAGATCGTATATCGCAAAAAGAAGGAGACCGAAGACAGCGTGGAAGTCATGAACTGTGCCGACTTCACAGACCTTACCGGCGCACGCGCCCGGGGCAAGCGCGTCAATTATCCCGACTTCAAAGGGGTGGCGTTCATTGAGCCGTTGCCCTTTGACGAGAACTTTGATGACGAGGACGAGGGTGAAGAAGAACCCCCCGGCGAGGATTCGGGATCTGAAGACGTGGACTATGCTGTCGCAAAAGACAATTTTAACTCCTACACCGGTCCTGCCGCCGACAATGGAAAACGGGACGAGGGCGGCGTTCAAACGGAACTTTTCCCGGATGAATAGGCGCTCTGCAATCTTCGTGGCAGTCTTTTCGGGATGTCTGCTTATGTTGCAGACCTCTTGCCGGAACCGCTACGAAGAACCGACACCCTATACCATCAATGTGCCTTTCGGATTTCCAGAAAGGCTGAACATTCCCGGCGACAACCCGATGACCGTGGAGGGTGTCGCGTTGGGCGAGGCGTTGTTCCATGACCCGCTGCTTTGCGGCTATGTGGGGCAAAATACGGATTCCATGATGTCGTGCGTCTCGTGTCACCGGCGTGCAAACAACTATGACCTCGGGGCGGACAATCCGCGGCTTCGCAACGGAAGGCCCTGCGGACGTACGGGCAAGGCGACGGCTCACAATGCCATGTCGTTGACAAATCTCGTGTTCAACCGCGAGGGCTACTTCTGGAACGGAAGCGTGACAATTGAAAATATAAATGATAAATGCCGCAACATTGAGGACATCGTCAGGATGGCCATTCTGGCAGAAGACGAACTGAACAGTACCGAAGAGCGCACGCTGGCGGCATTGCGCGCCGACTCGAAATATCCAGTGATGTTCGGCAAAGCCTTCGGTTCCGAAGAGATTACGATGGAACGTGTAGAGAAAGCCATCGCCCAATATGTGCGCTCGCTGGTGTCCGGCAACTCCCGGTTTGACCGCTATTTGCGCGGCGAGGAACAGTTGACGCCCCAGGAACTGCACGGATATATTCTGTTTACCACCGAAGAGGGCGCCGACTGCTTTCATTGCCATGGCAGTGAGGGCTCGCCGCTTTTTACCACGAACCTGTTTTATAACAACGGGTTGGACCAGGTTTTCACCGACCCATTTGACCGCCGTTCTTACACAGGCTTGGAAAGCGACCGCGGTGCCTATCGCGCCCCCTCCTTGCGCAACGTTGAGGTGTCTGCCCCCTATATGCACGACGGCAGATTCCAGACACTCGACGAGGTGCTGAAATTCTACAACGAGGAACTGCAACCGTCGCCCTATGTCAGCCCGCTGATGCACAAACTGGACGAGGGCGGACGGCATCTTTCACCGTCAGACCTCGCCGACCTTAAAGCCTTCCTCTTAACCTTGACGGACGAAGGGTTCTTATATTCTGGAAACACCAAAACCTCGAAATGAAAAAATATTTTTCCTATTATTGGTTTTGCCATTTCTTTGTTCTTGCGAAAAAAAAAGGTGGATGCAGGTTTAATAGGTGAAAATAATCCAAAGAATAATCAACAAAAAAAGTAGCATCGGAGCAATAGAGTTTTTTGCTATTTTTGCATCGATTTTTCAAGTAGCATAAGGCAATGGCTTTTCACTGTCACAAAGATTTCTCCGTTCTCGAAAATGTCAAGAATTTCCGAGACCTTGGCGGTTTGCGCACTACCGACGGACGTTATGTAAAGTACGGGCTTTTCCTGCGTTCCGGCCATCTGGCCAACCTCACGGAGAGGGAAATGGAGACCTTGCATAGTGGTCAACTGAATTCGATCATCGACCTCCGCACCCCGGAAGAGTGCAAGGATGAGCCCGACCCCGTCATTTCAGGCATCGCCTACCGCCCGATCCCGATTTTCAAGGAGTCCATTTTAGGCATCACGCACGAGTTGAAAGGCAAGTCGTTCCGTGAAATCCAGCAGACGTTCAGCAAGGAACGCATACGTTCCTTAATCCCCAATATGCCAGAACTTTACAAGAGCATGATTACCAACAAAGATGCGCTTGACCAAGTGGCGGCCATTATGCACCAGATTTTCGAGAACACCTACAGCGGCAAAAGCACCCTCATCCATTGCACCGTCGGTAAAGACCGCACGGGTGTCGTGTCCGCATTGCTGCTGGCGTTGTTGGGCGTTGACGAAGAGACCATTGCCGTCGACTATTTGCGCAGCAACGCCGCCATACGCATAAGGGCATGGATGATTTACGGTCTCATCGCTGTATTCAAACTCAATTTCGAGGTGGCACGGGAGTTCAGGAATGCGTATATGGCAAAAAAAGAGAACATTATGGCCGTGTTCGAGGCAATACAGCAAAATTTCGGATGTGTCCGCAATTTTATGTACGATGGTCTGCAGATCCGCGAGCAGGAATATGAACGCTTCAAGAGCATGGCCCTTAATGTGATTTGACAGAATAAAAAACGAGATTTTCCGGTCTCCCGTTTTCTTTTTTCCGTTCGATAGTTGTGTCTCAAGTCAGCAGAGCCGAACAGTGGCTCAACACGGGAAGCCTAAATGCTGATCAGTATGCCGCCGATGAGCAGTCCGGCGAGCATCGTAATGGATTTCATGATGAGGAAATTCTTGCGCGACTGTGCCAGCAAGGGCAGCCCGGCATGTCCGTTTTGCGAGATGGAGTTGGCAAGCAGGATTCCGAAAGGTATGCTGTGGTCCAAGAACATGGCGATGAATATCAGGTTCGGACCCGATTCGGGGATAAATCCGACTAATACGGCAAACAGGAGCATCAGGTACTTGACGCTGCTGTCGGAACGCATCAGGCTCTCGATGTCCACGAAGAAACCGACAACGGTCAACACGGCCAGTACGCCGAATGACCAGAGGAACACTTGCAGCAGATGGTGCATGATGACGTGATGCCACACATGCTCTTTCAGGAAATGCTGCAGTTTGCGCTTGCGGTTCATGACGGCGGCATTGTTGTCGATATGGCTATGGCAGTCTTCGTCTTGGTGTATCTCAAAACGGTGCGGCTCGAGGGCAAAGTGCCATTTGCGTCCCAGAAGCTGGAACAATGCACCCATAGCCAAGGCAATTCCGAAAAGCACCGCCGTGAGGATGAAGCCCCATTTGGGACTTTGGGCAAAGAGGTAGAACGCCTCGTCGCCGAAAGTGGCCGTCATGCCGGCGATGAATGCCCCGAATGAGATGATGTTGTGCGTGAACATCGACACGACGGCAAAGCCGCCGGCACAGCCCGGAATGGCGCACAGCAGCGAGGCTATGACAAGCTGCAAGAACGGACGATGACGAAACCGCTCCATCCATTTTCCTGAAGAGGAGACGTTTATGATTTCTATCAAGGTCATCATCAACATGACCCACCCCGTGATTTCAAGGGAGTCGAGCAGGACATCCTGCAGTTTTTCGAGCATCAAGGCTTTGTCCGTCACTTGTGTTTCAGCAGTTAGCGTTATTCAGTTTTGGTGGAGTGTCAGTGGTTGTTGAGGTTTTTCACGACTGACGGGTCGGTCTTCTTGGAGCCCCAAACCTTGCGTGAGATTTTCAGGGCCTCCTGCATGTTGAGCATATCGCATTGTTCCATAGAGCGTTGCACAAATATACATTGCGAGATGTCGGCTTTCCCGTTGGCTACGGCTTCAGACAGCGTTTTGCAGGTCTGGTAGCCGCAAAGCCGGCAATCTACCTGCGGCAGGTTCTGGTTTATTTCAAATGCCCGCTTCATCTTTTGCATCGCGATAGCCAAATTGTCGTCCATCTTGTCCATAGAGCGGGGCTCAATGCTGCCTACTACGGAATGGTGTTCAGAGAGGAAACTGAAATAGTTGAGCAGGTCATTGTCTTCGCTGTCCACCTCTTCGGAGCATTTCTGGATGCGTTTGCGTTGTCGTTCGGCCACCAGGAAGCGGTTGTCGGCACACAGGATGCCGCCGGCGCAGCTCTCGTCGCAGGCCCGCAGTTCCAGAAAGTCGATGTCCTGGATGTCTTCGTCTTCCAACTTCTCCAGGAAGTCTGATACGTTGTGTACCTCGTCGATGGCGAGGTTGCGCCCCTGCTTGAGCAGAGCCACCTCGCCGCCCGTGAGCGTAAAGCGGATGCTGTCTTTCGACAGGCGATGGAAACGTGTACGGTCGCCGCAGATCTTGTATTCGCCCGACTTGATGACGCGCATTGACTTGTTGAACAGGTAGTTCATGTTTATGATGCCATCCACTTGTGATTTCTCTTCCCCTACCGGGCTTTTGATAGCGGCGATTTTGGCGGCGCATGGCGCCACGTAAAAGATACCGATATCCTCGTAAGGGATCCCTTGTTCGGTCAGGCTTTTCTTGATGTAGAGGGCGGTGAGGTCGAGTGGGGGCTTCTCCAGATAAAGGTTAGGAATCAGTACGGGAAACTTGACCTGTATCAGGCGCACGATGGCCGGGCAGAATGTGGAGATGATGGGTTTGAAGCCGTTGTTTTCCTCCACGCTCCGCCGCATCTGCATCTTGATGAAATCCACGCTTTTTTCCACTTCATAAACATGCTTGAAACCGATATGGTAGAGGGCGGAAAGGATGGTCTGCTCCTTGAATTTGTCGTCAAACTGCGACAGGAACAGCGTAGGCAGGAGCAGCACGGGGCATTTGAAGTTGTAAACGGTTTTGAAATCGTCCTGTTCAATGTAGATGGCATTGACGGGGCACGCCAGATAGCACCTTCCGCAGTCTATGCAGCGGTTAGGGTCGAGTACCGGGTGACCGTCCTCAACGTGGATGGCGCCGGTAGGGCAGACTCCCGTGCAGTGGGCGCACCCGATGCACAGGTCATATTTGAAATTCAATGCATGGTGGAAATCCTGTTTTTCGTTCATGAAGGCTAATGGTTGAAAAAGTTGACAAATTCGATGGTTGTACCTTTCCCAACTTCCGTCCGGATGTCCAGTTTGTCGGAGTTGTTCTTGATGTTGGGCAGTCCCATGCCGGCGCCGAAGCCCATCTCGCGTACCTTGGCAGACGCGGTGGAGTTGCCCTCCTGCATAGCCCAGTCGATGTTAGGGATGCCGGGACCTTCGTCCGCCAAAACAATGTGTATTCTGTCCTCTTCCAGATTCACGTCGATGTCGCCGCGGTATGCATGCGCCGCAATGTTGACCTCGGCCTCATATAGAGCCACGACGGTGCGTTTTACAATGTCGGGGTTCACCCCCAATTTCTTCATCATACGCTTTACGGAACTGGATGCGGATCCTGCATTCGTAAAGTCGCCTCCTTCAACGTGAAATCTGAAATCCATAGTGTCTGAGTTTGTTGATTTAATAGATGGGATTGATGCCGGCTTTGTACAGGATTCCGGCTGATTTGTAAAGGGAGAACCCGGTCCGGAGAATGATCATGTCGTTCTCTTCGGCTATTTCGAGCATCTCGTCAGTCACGGCTTTTCCTCTGACAATGAGGAGCATCTGGATGTCTGACATCTCGCAAGTGCGGATGGCCTGAAGGTTTGAGAGCCCGGTCATCAGCATCAGGTTGTTCACGTCTTTCAGCGTCAGAACATCGCTCATCAGGTCTGAAGCGAAAATGAAGTCCACTTGACGGTCCTTGAACCTGGTGCCTCCGATGATGGTACCCTGTACCAATGTTGCTACTTCTTCAACGGTCATATTTTGTCGGTAGGATTAATGTATTTGAACGATTGTTTTTTTACAGGCAGCAAAGATAGGATTTTTCATCGAGAACACAATATTTAGTTTCTGTAATCACACGGTCATCGCATGAAACAGACTTTAGACTTTAGATTTTAGATGCGTTACGCATGTTGTTCCATCTTTCATCTTAAGTCTCAAGTCTCAAGTCTTACGTCAGTCTGGGGCTTGTGCGTGGGACCAAAAGAGTCTTAAGCCTTGGCGGACAAAAAAAACAGGCGAGGCTGCTGTCGTTCTGATACAGCAGCCTCGCCTACGTTTTTTTCAGGCTTGGTGGTATTATCTGCGGAGACCTAAGATTTCGCGGGCCTCGTCGGAGGTGGCGATGGGGCGGCCGAGCAGTTTGGCAAGTCGCACTACCTTGTCCACGAGTTCTCCGTTGGATTTGGCGAGCACGCCCTTTTCAAGGTAGAGGTTGTCTTCGAATCCTACGCGCACGTTGCCGCCCATGACGATGGTGGGGGCGGCGAGCGAGAACGCATGGCGGCCGATGCCCGTACTGGTCCAGGTGGAACCGGCAGGGATGTTCCTGACCAGCCAGCACAGGTTGTCAACGGTGGCAGGGGTGCATCCGGGCACGCCTAACACGAAGTTGAACTGCATCGGGGCTCCCGGCACTTCGCCTTTGCGTGCCATGTTGAGGATGGTGTCAAGATGCCCCATCTCAAAGCACTCGTATTCCGGCTTTATGCCGCGTTCGAGCATGCGCTTGCCGAATGCACGCATCGTGGGCATGGTGTTGTCGAAAATCTCGTCGCCGAAATTGCAGGTGCCGCAGTCGAGGGTGGCCATCTCCGGCAGGGGTGTGGTGTCCGTTGACTGCAGACGCTCTTCGGGCGACATGCCCACGGCGCCTCCCGTGGACGGAATCAGGATCACGTTCGGGCAAACTTTCAGGATGGCCTCTTCGCACTCCTGGAAACGGTCGCGGCTCTGGGTCGGCGTGCCGTCATCCTCACGCACGTGCAGATGCACGATGGCGGCTCCGGCCTCGACAGCCGACTTGGCTTCCTTTACGATTTCCTCCACCGTATAAGGCACGGCGGGGTTCTGCTGTTTGGTGACTTCGGCTCCGCAGATGGCAGCCGTTATAATCAATTTTTCCATATTCAGTTTCTTTTGTTGTTGGTAGTGTCGTGTTGAACAAGGGGAAGTGACTATTTGCGCTGGCAGTTCTTGGGGACAACGCAGGTGCCGGAAGCGCGGCATACCACTACGGGCTCGGGCAGCACGTCGGCGGCCGACGCACTGATGTCAGGGCGCGGGGCGATGACCTTGCGGGCCTCGAAAACCATCTTTCGCGAGGTGTTGCCCACATGCGTAATCTCACCAACAGCCTCGATATAGTCGCCGGCATACACGGGAGCCAGAAACTCAACGTTGTCGTAGGCGCAGAACAGCCCCTCGTCGCCGTCTTGCATGATTAAAAGTTCTGTGGCTACGTCGCCGAAAAGGGCAAGCATGTGTGCCCCGTCAACCAGGTTGCCGCCATAATGCGCATCATGTGAACTCATCCTGAGTCTGATCATTGAAGTCTTCTTTTCTTCCATATTCTTTTTTTAACTATTTGATTATTAGTATTATAGATTGATTGTTTTAATAAATCCGGGTGCAAAAATACAAAATATAGTCTGATATTTTTTGTATTTTTGCGCCTTGAATTAAAAAAACAGACGCAAAATGGTGAATTATACAATTGCGGGAATCCAGCAGATAGGTGTCGGCACAGAGGACATGAAGGCTTCTGAAAAATGGATGGCCGACATGTTTCAAGCGAACATCAAGATTTTGGAAGACAACACGGTGGCTGAACGTATGCTCCCCTATACGGGCAATGTTCCGCAAAAGCGCCACGCCTGCATCAACATCAACCTGCAGGGCGGCGGCGGTTTTGAGATCTGGCAGTATTCGGAGCGCAAGCCTGTGCCGCCCGCTTTCGACGTACAGACGGGCGACCTCGGCTTTTTTGCGGCCAAGTTGAAAAGCCACAATATCGCCGCCTACCACGAGGAACTGCTCCAGAAGTGTACTTCCATAACCCCGATAGTAACCGACCCGCGCGGCATACCTTCATTCTATGTGCATGACCCTGCCGGCAACTGCTTCCAGATAGTGGAAGACAATTATATTTTTATAGACGAGAATCGCTACTCCGGCGGCGTAGTAGGTGCTATGGCCGGTGTATCCGATATGGAACGCTCTGTCAAGATGTACGGAGAGGTGCTGGGATACGACACGGTGGTCTATGACAAGACGGGCGTGTTCAGCGACTGGCAGAACCTGCGGGGCGGCGAGCAGAACTACCGCCGTGTGCTTCTTGCTCGCTCCAAACCTTTCAGCGGCCCTTTCAGCGAATTGTACGGCAACAGCACCATAGAACTGGTGCAAGCCCTTGACCGCCAGCCCCGCAAGATCTTCGAGGGACGTTTTTGGGGCGACCCCGGCTTTATCCAGCTCTGCTTCGAGGTGGTCAATATGCAGGCTTTTGAACAGCACTGCAACGCATGCGGCGTGAAGTTCACTGTGGACAGCTGCGCCGGAGACGACCGGTTCGATATGGGACAGGCATCAGGCCATTTCACTTACATCGAGGATCCCGACGGCACGCTGATTGAATTTGTTGAGGTACACAAGATCCCTATCGTCAGCAAACTGAACCTTTGCATCAATATGCTGAACAAAGACCGTACCAAGCCGTTCCCGAAGTGCTTCTTCCGCCTAATGAAGTTCAACAGAATAAAACAGAAATAAACGATGAGCCTGACAGACCTGATAAAACAGGACTCGCGCTACGAGGGAGCCCTAAAGGCCTGCATGAACTGCGGTATGTGCACGGCGGTGTGCCCTGCGGCGGAGTTCTATGACTATGACCCGCGCCGCATCTGCGACATTGTGCAGCGTGAGGACAACGACGCCATAGAGAAACTGCTCCGCGACGACACGATATGGTACTGCGGTCAGTGCATGTCATGCATGCCACGATGCCCAAGAGGAAACGCCCCCGGCGAAATCATCTCCATTCTCCGCCGTATATCGCAGGAACTCGGCTATTTCAAGGACAGCCGCATGGGACGCCAGCAGGTACAACTGATGCAGACCGTAGAACAGAATATCCTCGACATCGGCTATTGCGTCTATCCCGACAGGGTGAAGCCTGAACAGCATGTGGAGCAGGGCCCCGTGTGGAAATGGTATATCGACAATATTCAGGAAGTGGCCCCGAAACTGGGCGCCAACTACCACGGAAAAGGTCCGGGCGCCTTGCGTGACATCCCACACGAGGATATGGAAGAGGTACGCAAGATTTTTGAAGTCACCGGCGGAATTGAACTCCGCGAAACAGTATTGAAGAGATAATGGCAGACTTTGGATTTTCTATAACGCAAACGCGCTCGGTGAAACTAAGCAACGCCGACTTGTCCAAATACCGGCAGCTGGCACAACTTGTCCCCTCGTACCGGCGATGTGTCGGCTGCGGCGGCTGCACGGCCTCCTGCTCGTCGCGGGCGTTCACCGACTTCAACATCCGCAAGGTACACTGCGGCTTCAGCCGCGGACAGTACGACCGGGTTGAACAGGAACTGCAGAAGTGCATGCTTTGCGGCAAATGCACGCTGGTGTGCCCGCGCGGCGTAAACCTGCGCTCCCTCATCATCAATATGAGGCAAATACTTACGAACACCAACGAACTGTTACGCTAATGGATAATTTCAGTCCTTTCGTATTGCCTTTCGTGACAGGAGCGTATGCTCTCCTCGTCATCTGCATTTATAAATATGTGCGTTGGATACGGCAGTTTGACCGTTTGCAGCGCGCTACCATCCGCAAGAATATATTTACGGGCAAATTGCTGCCTGCCCTGTGGGAGATGTTCAAAGAGTGTCTGCTTCACCTGCGCATATCCAAGAAGAACCCCCGCCTCGGCTATATGCACCGCAGCATCGCTTTCGGCTGGTTTCTGCTCATTGTGGTTGGGGCCATCGAAAGTCGCATCGGCACACAAGGGAAATTTCACTTCTGGGTGGCCATTTTCTACCGCTATTTCCACACTGCACCGCCGGAGACCAAAATGGCCCTGTTTTTCACGCAGTTGATGGATTTGCTGCTGCTCTATGTGTTGTCGGGCATATTTCTGGCACTCGCCAAGAAATGCTATTCCCGCATCATGGGCATGCGCCGTGCCACGAAGCACACGGTTATGGACAACGCCATCCGTATCGCGCTCTGGAGCATCTTTCCGCTGCGTCTGCTCAGCGAGTCGGCCAGCGCCTGTCTTTACGGCAACGGCGGTTTCCTCACGGGCAGCATCGGAAGCCTCTTCAGCCCAGGGGTGGCATCGGTTGTGGAATTGCCTCTTTGGACTCTTTATTCCCTGGCACTATGCGTGTTCTTTGTATTGCTGCCCTTTACAAGGTATATGCATATCTTCACCGAGGTGTTCCTGATATATTTCCGCCGCCTCGGCCTTCGCGAACATACCCAAATAACGGGCTATACCAAGTACGAACTCAGTGCATGCTCGCGTTGCGGGATGTGTATTGATGCCTGCCCGCTGTACAAGAATCTCGGCATCGATGATGTGCAGTCGGTATATCTGCTGCGCAACCTTCGCAACCTTGAACATCACAAAGACATCATCGCAGCGGGCAAAAACTGCTTGATGTGCCGCCGCTGCGCCGAAGACTGTCCCGTGAACATCGACCTGATGGGCATACGCCGCATCTCGCGCGACAAAGGCTCTCTAGATATCGCCGAAAGTTACCGATACCTCAGCAATGTCAAGTCATTCAACGCTATAGGACGTGTGGCCTATTTTGGAGGCTGTATGTCGCGCCTCACGCCGGCCATTACACAATCGATGCAGACCATCTTTAAAGCGGCAGGGCAGAAGTACTGGTTTATGGACGAGGAACGCAGCATCTGCTGCGGACGCCCGCTGCAACAGCAGGGCTTCAACGCACAGGCTGCCGAACTGAGGCGCAAGAATACCGAACTCATCCTCAGTTCAGGTGCAGAGATGCTCATCACATCGTGCCCCATCTGCTACCATACTTTCAAGAACGACTACAATCTTTCGATACCGGTGTTGCACCATACCGAATATCTGGACCGCCTGATCAAAGCCGCCCGGATAAAGGTGAAGAAAAGGACCGAAAGGGTAACCTACCACGACCCTTGCGACTTGGGGCGCGGCTGCGGCATCTACAAAGAGCCTCGCAACGTGCTCAATGTCGCCGCAGTGCTGCTTAAGACCGAATGCGAGAAAAAGAAGAGCCTCTGCTGTGGCTTTAACCTTGGCAACACCGTCATCACCCTCGACCAGCAGACTGTAATACGCAATGCTGCACTCGACAATTTGCTGAAACCCAACCCGGACCTGATAGCCACGGCCTGCCCGATGTGCAAGAAAGCGTTCCGACACGGCACCGAACTGCAAGTCAAGGACATTGCCGAGATTGTGGCTGCACAACTCGAAAAATGAACAAAAACAAAGACAATAACAAATAAAAGCAAACAGAAACCAACGGAATTATGGATACAAGGCTAAGCGTAAACATCAACAAAGTGGCGACTCTGCGCAACGCACGCGGCGGCAACATGCCCGATCTCCTGCAAGTGGCCAATGACTGCGAACGGTTTGGTGCGCAGGGAATTACGGTGCATCCGCGCCCCGACGAGCGGCACATCCGCTACCGCGACGTTTATGACCTCAAGACAATAGTGACCACGGAGTTCAACATTGAGGGGTATCCGTCCGACCGTTTTATGGACTTGGTTACGGAGGTTGTGCCCACGCAGGTCACTTTAGTGCCCGACCCGCCAAAGGCCTTGACCTCCAACGCCGGCTGGGACACTGTAGCAAATCGGGAGTTCCTTTCGGACATCATCGCAAGACTGCATGAAAAAGGAATTAGAGCCAGCATTTTTGTCAATGCAGACCCTGCAATGGTAGCCGGGGCAAAGCATACGGGCACCGACCGGGTGGAACTCTATACCGAATCGTATGCCGCCAACTACACCAAAGACCGTGAGCAGGCTATTGCGGCTTTCATCGTGGCGGCGCAGGAGGCGGAAAGGCAAGGGTTGGGGCTGAATGCCGGCCACGACCTCTCGCTGGTCAACCTGCGCTATTTCAGCCGGCAGATTCCCAACCTGAAAGAGGTATCCATCGGCCATGCCCTCATCTGCGACGCCCTCTATCTGGGCCTTGAAGAAACCATCAGGAGGTACAGAGGGCTGCTGGAATAAAGATGCCCTGTTCGCGGAGAGAACAAACAGCAGAATTGAAAATGAAAAAACGGAAAACGGAAAAATACGCGTAACGCTTCTGAAGCCGTTTTTTTTACATAATCGAACCGCCTTATAACCTGTATGCGGTTTTGGTACACTCCTATGGTTTCTTTGCGCCGCAAAAAAAAAGTGTTATGCCTCAAATGATTAACTGTAACGGAAACCTGGTCCGCAATTTACCCGGGACAGTACTGATATGTTATGCAGACACCCAAGACGTGACAGACGCTATGCGAATCATTACTTTTACATACAATACGAGAGCAACAGCGCAACAAACCTGAAATAAAGCCGTTATGTTTTATGTTTTTATGAAAACTTGGCCAAAGCAATATACCCTTATTACAAAAACTGACACATGAAGGGACTGAACTTTATAGCAATAGACTTTGAGACTGCCACCGGCAAGCGAGCTTCCATCTGTGAGGCTGGCATCTGCGTGGTGAAAGACGGAAAGGTGGTAGAGACCAAATCGTGGCTCGTCCGCCCCGAAGACAACGCATATTCCTACTGGAACATACAGGTGCACGGCATCCAGCCCAAGGACACCGTCCATGCGCCAGAGTTCCCCGATGTATGGGCAGAGATAATGGAGTATCTTGACGAAACGCCTGTGTTGGTGGCACACAATGCTGCTTTCGACATTTCGTGCATCCGCAAGTCACTGGAGCTTTATGGTCTCGCAAAACCCGAAGTGGGCTACTACTGCTCCCTTCGTGCCGCCCGCCATAACTACGACTTCGGCTGCAACACCCTCGACTACCTCTGCGACCAGTTCGGCATCCCCGAAGGCAAGCACCACCGTGCCGGCGACGATGCCGAAATGTGCGCCCGGCTGTTTCTGAAAGAAATCAAAGATGCCGGTTGGTGCGAGTTGAGCGAGATGAGGCATTGCGGCGGAAAGCTATGAATAAGTCATTGGATGGTATGGATCAGGATTTCAAACCTGGCTTGTCAAAGCTATCAGGCAGGGTATCTATTCTCCATACAATTCATGTGGTAATGGTTCTGCTATGCGTATTGCCCCGGTAGGATGGGCTTTCGACACAGAACAGGATGTGATGGAAATGGCAAAAGTATCTGCTGAATGTACACACAATCACTCTGGAGGCATAGCCGGTGCACAAGCAACGGCTCTTTGTATATTGTGGGGACGTAATGGGAAATCGAAGGATTTCATTAAATCGTGGATTGAGCAACGTTTCGGTTATGATCTCAATACAACTGTGAGTCAACCCCAGGAATGATATTCATGGGAAGGAATGCCCGATAGCGAATGGTCTGGAGCCACTTGTCAAGGCTCTGTGCTGCAGGCCGTCATTTGCGCCTTGCAAGCCAATATTGTCCTAAACGTTTTTTGAAAAGACTAAAAAAAGGAAGTAAAGCTAAGGCAGAAAATCCTACCTTAGCAAAGAGGACCAACTCTTTTACTTCCTATGGCAAATATAACACTTTTCGCACAAGCAATCGGCAAACTGCCGAAAGAAAACATCCGTAAAATCATCCGCCAGGCAAAAACGGACAAACATTGCAAGGGATACACCACTTGGAGCCAATTTATAAGCATGATGTTCTGCCAGTTTTCCGGCTGCGATTCAGTCCGCGACATCTCCAACGGACTGAATTCGGCGAACGGCAACCTGAACCACCTCAGCATCATCCGCGCCCCGTCCAAATCAACCGTCGCCTATCAGAACGCACACCGTGACAGCAGGGTGTTCCGCGACATCTACTACGAGATGTACAGATGTTTCGGACAGCAGGCACAATGGGGACGAGGCAAATTCCGTTTCAAGATGCCCATAAAGCTCTTGGACTCGTCAACCGTCACATTGACCATGTCCATTTATGAATGGGCCACTATACGACAAGGAAAGGTGCGGTCAAGATGCACACGTTGCTTGACTATGACAACCTTTTGCCTGAGTTCGTGAATGTTACGGACGGCAAATGCGGCGACAGCAGGGCTGCGTTCGACATCCCTGTCACGCCGCATTCCGTAGTCGTGGCCGACCGCGGGTACTGCGATTTCGCTCTTCTTGATGATTGGGACAGCAACAACGTCTTTTTCGTGGTAAGGCACAGGGACAACCTGCTTTATTCGCAGGCAAGGGAGCTCGAATTGCCGGAAAAACGGGCTCAGGACGTGCTTGTTGACGAAATTATAGAGTTGGAAGGGACGCAGACCAAACGCAAATATCCCAAACGGACAAGACGTATAGCCGTTTGGAATGACGAGCATGACTATGTGGTGCAATTGCTGACCA
>CAVEXN010000033.1:0-24450 GCA_963620035.1 Oscillospiraceae bacterium
GGCACGCTTGTACCACGCTCCCACATAGTCGATGTTGCCCACGTTCTTCCATTTCCCGCCGAACACGGCTGTCATGTCAGCCTTCTGGCTCTCGCTCATCAGGCGTGCTCCCACAAAGGGCGGATTGCCGATGATATAGTCCAGTTCCTCCTTCGGACACACGCTCTCCCAGTCTGTCTGCAGGGAGTTGCCCTCATGGATGTTGGCGTAGCTCTTGAGGGGCAGGAAGTCGATGTCGTGGTGGATGATCTTCTCCGTCTCCGCCATCATCTGCGCCTCGCTGATCCAGAGGGCGGTGGTGGCTACGGTGACGGCGAAGTCGTTGATCTCGATGCCGTAGAACTGGTGGATGCTCACCTTGATGGGGTTGGTAAAGGCATCGAGCTGCTCCACGCTGTATATCTGCTTGATAATCTCGTTCTCCAGACGGCGCAGGGAGAGGTAGGTCTCCGTGAGGAAGTTGCCCGATCCGCAGGCAGGGTCGAAGAAGCGCAATGCCGCCATACGGTCTTGCAAGTCGTGCAGGGCACGCAGGCGTTTCTTTACGTTGGTCTCCTCCAAGCAGCGGGCAAAGTCGGCTTGCAGGGCGGAGTAAAACAAAGGGTCGATGACCTTGTGGATGTTCTCTATCGACGTATAGTGCATACCTCCCGAGCGGCGCGTCTCGGGGTTGAGGGTACTCTCGAACACCCCACCGAAGATAGTAGGCGAAATCTCGCTCCAGTCGAAGTCGAGCGAGGCGTGCTGCAGGAGGGTATTGCGCAGTTCGTCGGTAAACTGCGGAACGTCTATCTCCTCGGCGAAGAGGCCGCCGTTGGTGTAGGGGAAGGCGGCAAGGGTGGGGTTGAGATACTTACTCCGCTTGTCGGCAGGCGTATTGAGCGTGTCGAAGAGCTGCACCAGCGCTATTTGTATGAAGGAGGTGTCAAACTGGGCGAGGTAGTCGTGAAACTGATTGTGCCGGCCGAACACGCCCGCATCCTCGGCATAGAGGCAGAACACCAGGCGCACGCACAGGATATTCAGGTATCGGAGCGACTCCGGGTCGTCGGCATCGTATTGGCTGATGAGTGCGTCGTAGAGTTTGCCCACAATCTCGCCCGCCTTCATCGACACCTCCATCTCCTTCATGAGGTGCTCCGACTTCACGTCGACGAGAAACTGCAGGCGGTAGTATTCCCGCTCCAGGTCCTTCAACAGTATGCGCGACGGCTCGCCCTTGGGGTTCTCCATGTCGTAGACGTCGAACTCGGCAAAGTTGCAGGTAACGATCCATCGGGGCCGCTCGGAGTAAGGCAGCACGGCGGAGTATCGCTGCGCCTGCTGGAAGGGCGTGAGCAACGTTCCGTCGCTCTGCTTGATGGCTTGCCGCAGGTCTTTTCCCAATGACTTCTGCTCTATCATCACATGCGTGCCGGGTATCATCGCGTCGATGAAGGAAGTATGGTCGAGCCGCGCCTGCTGCTCGAAGGTAATGAATGTGGAGGGGCTGTCCACCCCGAAAATCTCAGTGAGGAGCTCGGTCCAGAATAACTGGCTCTCGCCCTTCTCGTATCCCCTGTTCTCCCATTTACTGGCGAAGGCTGCTGCTGCTGTCTTTTGTTGTTTCTCTGTCTTTGTCATTGCCCTTCACAATATGCGAGTGCAAAGATAAGCCAAATAATCATTGACAATCCGAACTTTCAGAGAAGAAAACACATAAAAGCGGTTTTGTTTGACATACTTATGGGGTTTCTAAAAAAAACTATTGGCATTCAGATAATTGTTGAATTAGGAATGAGCGCGATGCCTCTAAACTCTAATAACCCGCCTTGACGGTTTCTTTGGATTTATGGCCTGTCTGCCGGCAAGTGTGAAATGATTGAGAATAGAAGTCCCCTATACATTGGAACGAAAAAACGTGGGTAACATAATTCCGGCGGCCTGCCGTTTGTTGTAATTGTCACAATTTGCCGTTGAGGTCGATGAGTTTGCGCATGGCGTCGGTGACGGTCTGCTCGTCGTAGGTCATGGCAAGGCGGTGCAGCACCTCTTTTTCGGAGAGCCCTTGTGAAGAAAGAGATTTGATTTGTTCGGTGATTGAGCGGACTACGGGTCGCGTGACGTGCGCCTTGCGGCACACGTCACATTCGCCGCAAGGTGCGCTCTGCTTTTCGCCGAAGTAGGCGAGCAGCAACTGGCTGCGGCATGTGCCGGTGGCGGTGACGTAGTCGACCATGGCTTGCATTCGAAGCAGCGCCCTCTCTTTCCGCTCTTCGTATATCTTGGGGTCGAAATAGATGTGGTCCGATGGGAGACGGTCTTGCATGAAGATGATGAGGGGGATGTCGCTTTGTTGGCTGTAATAGATGACCCCGCTCGCTCGCAGCCGCTGCAGCAATTGCACGGTTTCCGTTTCGGTGATGCCGATTCGTTCCGCCAGCGTCCGTTCGCTGATTTCTACATATTGGGTGAAGACGCCGCCATAGGAGCGGAGTATGGTCTTGACGGCTTCGGCGAGTTCTGGGTTGCGCTGCTCGAAGTCGAGCAGGTCGTCGCCGCCGAGCCGGAAACGGATTTGCGACACTTTGCGCAGGTTGCGCGACAAGACGACTGCGCCCGCCATTTCCAGCAGTTTGAGGGCGTTGAAATACTGCACGGGGGTCATGCCGACGGCGCGGATGTGGCTTTCCGCATAGAAGGGGAAGACGGCGTTCTTGCCGCCGCCCATGGCGATGCGGAAATGTTGGCACAATTCCTCATACACCTCACGCACCTTTTCCAATGGCGGAAAGGAGAGCGTGAACGAGCGTTTCAGCTGGCGGAGGTCGTACTGGTCATAGAGCAGGATGGCGGCCGCCGGCTTCTCGTCGCGTCCGCCGCGTCCGGCCTCCTGAAAGTAGGCTTCTATCGAGTCGGGCAGGTCAAGGTGTATCACAAAGCGCACGTCGGGCTTGTCGATGCCCATGCCGAAAGCGTTGGTGGCCACGATGACGCGCGTCTTGCCCGACATCCAGTCGTCTTGCCGGCGGTCTCGCTCGGCAGGGTCAAGGCCGGCATGGTAGAAGTCGGCCGCGATGCCGTTGCTGCGAAGGAACTCGGCAGCTTCGGCCGTCTTGCGCCGGTTGCGGACATAGACGATTCCCGTGCCACGATAGTGTTGCATAATGCGGAGCATACGGTTGTTCTTGTCTTCCTCGCTGACGACGAAGTAGGTGAGGTTCTCTCGCCGGAAACTCTTTTGGAACAGATTTTTTTTCTTGAAGTTAAGCCGATTTTGTATGTCGGCGGCCACTGCGGGGGTTGCCGTGGCGGTAAGGGCGAGCACTGTGGCGCCGGGGCACTGTTCGCGGATGGCGGCAATCTCAAGGTACGGCGGCCTGAAGTCATATCCCCATTGCGAGATGCAGTGCGCCTCGTCAACGGCAATCATCTTGACTGGCATGCGCTTGACGTTTGCCCGGAACTGCGGGGTTTGCAGCCGCTCGGGCGAGATGTAGAGGAAACGGCATACGGGGTCGAACAGCGCTGCGGAAAGTGCGTCTTCCATTTCAGAATTCTTCATCCCGGAATAGAGCGCCACCGCCTTGATGCCTTTGGATTTGAGGTGATAGACCTGGTCTTTCATCAGGGCTATCAGCGGCGATACCACAAGACACAACCCTTTCATCGCCAATGCCGGCACTTGAAAGCAGATGGACTTGCCGCCGCCCGTGGGCAGCAGCGCCAGCGTGTCGTTGCCTGCCAAAACCGACAGGATAATCTCTTCCTGAAGACTTCTGAAACTCTCGTAACCCCAATGGTTCTTCAGAATCTTCCTGATTTCGTCTCTTTTGCTCACTTCTGCCATAACTACCGTGCCCTCTCTTGAAGAACGAGGCCTTCCTATTTGTTTCGTGGTATGGGATTGCAAAACAAGTCCGGGATGGAATAGGGACGGTATTCGTCCAACCACCTGAAATTCTGCAGCCTCCGTTCCTTTTCCTCGAATTTGCTGTCCGGATAAATCGTCCCGTCCGGTTGGTCGTAAAAACGGATTTGATTTATTTTGCTGTTGTTCAACAATATCCGCATTTCGCTGGTGATGGAGGTGTTGATGCCGATCAAAGAGCTGTCCTCTTCTTGGAGGTAGTAGATGCACTCGGCGTTGTTGAGAATGTCGACTTGATAGAGACTGTTGTCTCTGATTAGCCCGGTGATGTAGGTGCCTTTTATCTGGTTGAACTCCGTATTTCCGTATAAGCCGCCGGCGATGAAGCCGGCCCGGCACAGGTCGATTTTCATGTTGTTGGAGTCGAGGATGGAGAATTGTATCGTGTCGGCTGAAAGTTGGTAGTCGCTTGACCACACTACAGGGTTGAAGAACATGGTAATGAGAGAGTCTTGGGTCAGATAGACCAGAGAGTCACAGGCGCCTTGCAGGTCGGTGCGGTAAAATTTTACTTTGTTGAAGGCTTTCACCCATTGGGTTTCGTGTTGCTCGTCGAAGAGCAGTTGGAGCGTGTCAGCGTGGAGGAAGAGTGAGTCGGAATTGTCGTCGATGAGGATGAGCAAAGCGCTGTCTGTCACAAACGAGACGGCCCCGTTGTCGTGATATTCGAAATAGTTGCCTTTCAGGATGTATTGCTGGATGGTGTCAACGGTAGTGACGTTGTTCCAGGCATGTCCGAATTTCAGTTCCTTGTCGTAGTAAACGCTGTCGGCAAACAGTCTCTTTTCTTTGTTGAGAAGTTTGACGTTGCCGGCAAGCACGGAGAGGTTGCGTCCGGTGTCAAACCATCCCCGTTCGGTGAAGATTTCGCTGGTGTCTTCTGTAGCGACCAGATGGGTGGGGGAGATGAAGAACGCCGTCTTGCTGGCCGTGTTGTACTGCAGCGCCTCGCAGTTCATCCGGTAACTGTCGCTCCGGAGGAATACGTCCTTGTAAGCGAAAGCATCTTCGGTTTTGGAATAGTAACGTCCTTGCTTGCTGGTAAGGGTGTCTTTCTCATTGTAGAGCCGCCCGCCGGTAAGGTAATAGGCGCAGTCCTCGTTCAGGTCATAGATGAGGCTGTCGGTCAGCAGATAGGCCGACGACTTTTCCATCTTCACGCCGACGGCTATGGAGGCGGTTTTGCTGTTTCCGTCGTAATAGGCGCGCCGGCCGTACAGCCGCACCGAGTCGCCGATGAGGATGCGGATGTTGTTGCCGAATGCGATGAGGTAGTTGTCGCTCTCATAAAGGTAAGCGCTGTCGCAGTATCCTTTGATGTTGTCTTGAGCAAAGGACACATTGCCGATCAGCTTCTGTGCCCCGGGAAGTTCTTCCTCATCGTATAGCCCGACGTCGGCGCGGTATTGAATCTTCCGGTTCCCTTGTGCCGATGCCGTGACGACAAGGAAAAGGAGGAAGAAGATAAGTGCGCTGTTCCTGAATGACATGTTAGAAAGGCAGCGAGTCTCTCTGCCCGACGATCCTGTCTTGTTTGAAGATGATTTCCTTGTAGAGGTTGCCCGCGTTGTCGTAATACCTTTCGGGACCGTCCTTGAGGTTCCTTACGTAACTTGTAGTCCTGTCAAGATGGCCGTTTGCGTTGTAGAACGAAACCGTGCCGTTGCCGTTTTTGAAGGTTCCTTCGCCCACCACGACTCCGCGCTCGTCGTAATAGGTCCACGTGCCGTCAAACAGGTCGCTCTTGTAATTCCCTTCTGTCTTGATGTCTCCGCTCAGATGATAGGCCCTGAATGGTCCCTCCTTTTTGCCGTGTACGAAAGTGTATTCCAACGTCTTTTCCCCATTCGGGGTATAGATGGTCTGCAATCCCTCGACAGAGTCGTTTTCGTAACGGCAGTAGGTGTCCAGCATGCCGTTTTCGAAATAGCGGTGAAATTCGCCGTTCCGTTTCCCGTTTTTCATTTCGATTTCAATCTCTACGGTGTTGGGGGTGTTGTAGTAATAAATGGTTTTGCCGTTTTCTTTCCCGAAGCGATACTGGATGGAGGACTGGATTTTCCCGTCCGGGTAGTAGGTCCTTTCTGTTTTGCTGCATGAAGAGGCTGAAATGGTGGTCAGAATGCAGAGGATGATACAAGGCAAGGCGTTTTTCATATCTTTTATTGTCCGTTTTAGGCGGCAAAAGTACAAAAATCATTACCAACTGCCAAAAGAAAAGTGAGGGGCGCTGCAAGGCGTAACCGCCTTTTCTGCGCTACTATGGCCTGAGCGATGCGGCTTTGCTGCAACGCACCCCCACGGCAGGTGTATCAGTATTTTATCACTTTTCGCTGGAACGTCCCCTCGTCCGTGACGACTTTCAGGATGTAGGTGCCTTGCGGCAGCGCGTAAATGTTGATGCTCGGGTTGGAGGTCGTGGCGGCCGTCAGGACTTTCTGTCCACACAGGTTGTACATTTCAATGGCCGAGACGTTCATTCTGCCGGTGTGTACGCTGATGGAGAAATTCGACGGGTTGGGATAGATGCAGAGCGGTGCTTGGCGGTGTTCTGTCACGGAACTGCCGTCCGACTTGGTGATTCGGATGTTGTTGAGCATGGTGTTGCCTTTGCTGGCATTGTCCAGTTTCCAGCGTATATAGCGGGTGTCGTTCAGCAGACGATGGCTGAAGCCGGAGAGCGTACCTGTCGGAATGTCTGTCTCGCTGTGGGAGGCAACGGTTGTCCAGTTGTTCCCGTCGGGCGACTGGCTGACGGTGAATGCGATGCCCTCGTATGCTGACGGGTTGCTTCCGCCTTTCATTCCGCCTACAGAATATGCGAGGGAATCCGGTGAACTGTCAAGATGCGCCACCAGCGATGCTTTGCCCGAGTTGGAAGCCTCGAACTTCACGGAGCCGTCGGCGTAAGAGTTGCCTAAATGGTAAGCCCTGAAACCGTTCATTTGCGTAATGTCCGCATGTCCGGACTCACTGTTTCCGGAGATGTCAAAAGGCAGTGTCACCAATGAGTTGGTGTCGAGGATGACATAATTGGCGGTGGCCGTTTCGCTGTCGTTCATGCCTGTTTTGGCGGCGACGGCCTTGATGGTGGTTGTGCTGCTGACGGCTATGGGGACCGTATAGACAGTGGAACGGGTGGAGGGCGTTGAGCCGTCCAGTGTGTAGTAGATGACCGCATCTGCGGTGGCGGATTGTATGGAAACCTGTTGCGCTGCATAGAAGGTGCCGCCGCCCGGTGTGAACGAGGGCTCTTCAACCGTTTGCAGCACCGCCTCTTCTCCGACAACCAGACAGAGGTCGTCAATCCGGTATTCGACAGGCGCAAGGTTGGAGAAGCGGATGTGCAGGTTGGCGCATGCCGGCACGTTGCCGAAATGCACCCGATGCCACCCTGAAGTGCCGGTTCCCGTAGGAAGGGAATCGATCAGCGGCAGACGCTGCCACGTAAGGCTGTCACCCGAGGCTTCGACAACCAGATTGGACCCGTTTTCAGCCGTCGTTTTGCGAAGCCCGCAGTAAAGGTTAAGGCCGGCGAGTCCCTCTGTGTTGAGCCCCGAGAGCTGAAACCACTTTACGGTGTCGTTGATCATGACGTTTCCGCCTGCCGAGGCGGAAGGATAACCGCTCGAGGCACTGGAGATGCGGATGTCACAAGTCCCGTTGCCCGTGTAGCGGACACTGTCGTTCTGCCATTCGCTGAAGTTCTGCACTAATGTGGTGACCGACGGGAACCCGAAATTCTCTTGATAGACAATCTGTTGCGCCTTCGTAGGCTGAAATCCGGCTATGCCGGACATAATACCCCCGGCAAGGAAAAACTGAAAAATTCTTTTCATGATGTTTTGTTTTTTAGATGGTTAGAACTTGTTGTTTTGTTTTTACGGTGTCGCTGCTTACGCCGCCCGTGTTTTGTTACGGGATGCAAAGATATAAAAAATATTTATTATTCCAATAAAAATGAAAAAAATTATTTTTTTTTATAAAATACCGGAAAGCGGAAAGACCATATTCATTCCCGCCTACAAGCCTTTCTTAGACTTCGAAGCAATACGCTTATGGTCTATAGCCTTAAAACCTGAAAAGGGATAGGTTAATTAATTCCCCGGCTTTTCTTAATCCTTTCGTAAGCCTGGTTGACTTGTGCGAACTTGATTTCGGCAGATTTGCGCACTTCATCGCCCAAATGGGCCACTTTGTCAGGATGATGCTTCTTGGCGGCAGCCCGGTAGGCTTTCTTCACTTCGCTGTCGCTGGCATCAGGCGAGATTTCCAGAATCCTGTAATCGTCTTCCAAAGAACCGGCATTTTGGTAGTTTTTGTAACTGCTTGAACCTCCGTATGTTGATCGTCCGTAATCTCTGTTATAGTATGAACGGTAACCGGCGAACATCGACTTTACGGCTTCAAAGTTGCTCCTGCTAATGCCGCACAAGTCGGAGATTTCCCGTATGGCCTGCACCTCTTCGTCGCACATGTTCCCGTCAGCATGCGAGAACCCGAACAGGAACTGCAGGATCATGAGTTTTTCCGAAATGGTGGCGTTAAACTTGATGTCGTTGCATACGGCGGTGATGTCGGTGTCTTTGTCGAGCAGGTCGCGGAAATGGAGCAGTGCGGGCCCTACCTTTTCCTGTGTGAGGTACTGCGACAGAAAGACGCGCATGTATTCCAGTTCTGAACGCAGCAGCCGGTTGTGGTCTGACTTCGCCACGTATGCCGCCAGTACCAACTCCTGTTCGATGAAGTTGTTGGCGTTGTAATGGCTCGACTGGCCATGTCTGCCATTTACTTTTCTGTGGCCGGTTATCCCGTTGATGATGAAGTCGATGCAGCCTCCGATTAACAATCCGAGAAGGGCGCCGCCAAAACCGCCTGAGAATAGTCCGACCCAAAAACCTATTCCGCTGAAAAGTCCGGTGAAAAGGCATCCCATATTGTTAGCAGGTTACCAGATGAATGCGTCTTCTTGAAACCATTTGCCTTGAACCTTGAGGGTTTGTTCTATGACATCCCTCACGCAGCCGCAGCCGCCGGGCTGGAAGGAGATGTAGTCGGCGATGTGTTTGATCTCTTCGGCGGCATCGGCGGGGCAGCAGCAGATGCCGGCTCGCCGCATCATCTCGTAGTCGGGTATGTCGTCGCCCATTACCAACACGTTCTCAGGCTCCAGACTGTGTTCTTGCATGTAGTTGTCGAACAGTGTGATTTTGTTGTTCACGTGCAGGAAGATGTCCATCCCCGGAAAGTCATTGTAGCGAAGCCGCATAGAGTCGCCGTAGCCTCCGGATATGACGGCCACACGATAGCCTTTTTTCAAGGCGTACTGCAAGGCGTAGCCGTCTTTGGTGCTGGTGGCGCGCACCATCTCGCCGTCGCGCTGCACATAAACTTTCCCGTCTGACAGCACGCCGTCGAAGTCGAAGACGAATGCTTTGATGCTGCCTAATTTTGCTCTGAAGTTTGGCATAGTTATATTGTTGTGTCGGTGGTTTTCTCTTGTTCAAGGTCCGGGGGCAATGTTTCCGGTTTGGGCATGATGAACATGGCCTCTTTTTCTTCGCTGTAGTCGATGACCACAGAGGAGCCTTCGGGGAGGGTTTGGTTGAGGATCTCTTCGGCGAGCAGGTCTTCCACGTTTTTTTGGATGGCCCTTTTCAGCGGGCGTGCGCCATAGTGGACGTTCCAGCCGGTGTCGGCCAGAAAATGCCGCGCCTCGTCCGTGAAATGTACGTCGATGCCCAGGTCTTTGACCCTGTCCAGCACTTTCTTGAGTTCAATGTCCACAATCTTGAGAATGTCGTCTTTGCCGAGGCTGTTGAAATAGATGACATCGTCGATGCGGTTGAGGAATTCAGGTGAGAAGTTCGCTTTCAGCGCTTTCTCCAATATGCTCTGCTCAACTTTGTCTTGTGCCGCCTTGGTGGCGCCGGTGCTGAAACCGACCCCTGTGCCGTAGTCTTTCAGTTCGCGCGACCCGAGGTTGGAGGTCATGATAAGGATAGTGTTCCTGAAGTCCACCTTTCGTCCGATGCCGTCAGTAAGTTGTCCTTCGTCAAGTACTTGCAGCAGGATGTTATAGATGTCCTGGTGGGCTTTCTCTATTTCGTCGAGCAGGACGATGGAGTAGGGTTTGCGGCGCACTTTCTCGGTGAGTTGGCCGCCCTCTTCGTAGCCCACGTATCCCGGAGGCGCGCCGATGAGCCGCGAGACGGTGTGTTTTTCCATATATTCGCTCATGTCGATACGGATAATGGCGTCTTGTGAGTCGAAAAGGTATTCGGCGAGCACTTTCGCAAGGTAGGTCTTGCCTACGCCGGTAGGTCCCAGAAAGATGAACGTGCCGATGGGTTTGTTCGGGTCTTTTAGCCCGGCACGGTTGCGGCGTATGGCCTTGGCGATTTTCAGGATGGCGTTGTCTTGTCCGATGACAGCCCCTTTGAGTTCGTCGGCCATCTTCAGGAGGCGTTCGCTCTCGTTGCGGGCGATGCGCTGCGTGGGCACGCCGGTCATCATGGCCACCACTTCGGCCACGGTGTCTTCGGTGACCGTGGGACGTTGCATGTCCGCCTCTTTCTCCCATTTTTTCTTGATGCTGTCTTGCGTCTGCTCCAGTTTCTTGATCTCGTCGCGGTAGCCTGCGGCGGCATTGTATTGCTGGCTTTTGATGGCCTCCATTTTCAATTTCTCGAAGTCGGCGATCTCTTTTTCTACCTGCAGCAACTCGTCAGGGATGTGGATGTTCTGGATGTGGACACGGGCGCCCGCTTCGTCAAGCGTGTCAATGGCTTTGTCGGGGAAGCAACGGTCTGTGATGTACCGGTTTGACAGTGACACGCATGCTTTGATGGCCCCGTCGCTGTATTTCACGAGGTGGTGCTCTTCATATTTGTCTTTGATGTTGTTCAGGATTTCTATGGTCTCTTCGGGGGTGGTCGGCTCGAGGATGATTTTCTGGAAACGGCGTTCCAACGCTCCGTCCTTTTCGATGTATTCGCGGTATTCGTCGAGGGTGGTGGCGCCGATGCACTGCATCTCGCCGCGTGCAAGGGCGGGTTTGAACAAGTTGGACGCATCCATGCTGCCGGGCGAGTTGCCCGCCCCGACCATCGTGTGCAATTCGTCAATGAACAGGATGATGTTGGGGTTCTTCTCGATTTCGGTCAGCAGGGTCTTCACACGCTCTTCAAATTGCCCCCGGTATTTGGTGCCGGCCACCAGCGATGCCATGTCAAGGCTTACGATACGTTTGTGCAACAACGTGCGGGAAACATGCCCCTGCACGATGTTGATGGCCAAGCCCTCGGCTACGGCCGACTTCCCTACGCCGGGTTCGCCGATAAGGACCGGGTTGTTCTTCTTGCGTCTGCTCAGGATCTGGGCTATGCGCTCAAGTTCTTTCTGCCGCCCGACAACAGGATCCAGTTTGTTTTCTGCTGCCAGTCTGGTGAGGTCTTTGCCGAAACTGTCCAGCATCGGGGTGGCTGACCCTTTGCCGCCCTCCCTGCCGGCACGGGTCGAGAAGCGACGGTCATCCTCTTCGTCTTCTTCTTCGTCATTCGATGAAAAGATGGCCTCCGTGCGCCCCGATTCCATGTTCAGCTCTTTTTTCGCTTCGTTGAGGAACGTGGTGTAGGAAACCCCATAACGGATGAGGTACGCCTTGACGATGTTCGAAGAGTCGTTGCGCCCGTCACGGAGAATGGCAAGGATGAAGTGAAAGGATTCGATAACCGGACTCCTGAATTCTTTCGATAAAAGGGAAGACAACCGTATGATGTTGGTGGTCTGTGTGTTGAAATTGAGTTTCTCGGGTGGCGTGTCTGTCTTGTTTTCTGCCGAGTCTATAATGCTCTCGAGTTTGGTCCGGAATGCGTCAATGTCGATGCGGAAAATCCCGAACAGGTTTTTGGTCGTGCTTTCGTTCGGATAGCGCAAGACAGCAACCATGATGTGTTCGATGCCGATATATGGGGAACGATAGTAAGCGGCGATTCTTCCGGCCTCTTCCATCGCATAGTTCATCTCATCAGAATACTTGAAATTTTCCATTTACGTTGAAATTTGCGGCAAAAGTACAAAAAAAGAACAAGTGCAAACAAGGCTATGCGAAGTTGTGTCAAAGGTCAACTCCCCATAGCCTTGCCCGGTTTTCCCATACGGTTTATGTCAGCAGCCGGCTACCGTATCAGGGTGACATTGCCCGTAATCTGCGGCTGTCCCGGCCCGGCGATGTTGTCCAATTGGGTCCAATGTCGGATGTAGTAGATGTAAACACCCTGCGGACATGCGTTCCCGGCCATGTCGTTGCCGTCCCAGCCAACGTTGGGGTCGGTTGACTTGTACACCAGCCTTCCCTGGCGGTCGTAGATGAGCATCTGGTATTTCTCGATTTCGATGCCTTCAAAACTGGGGATGAATGTGTTGTTCAGCGCGTCACCGTTCGGGGTGAAAGCATTGGGGATGTAGAAGTGTATGGGCACCGTGACGGTAACATATTGTGTGGTGGAGTCTGTACACCGTTGGGTATTGGTAACCGTGAGCGTGACAGGATAGGTGCCCGTGTGGGTGAAGTCGTGCGTGGGGTTCGCCACGTCGTGTACGACAGAGCCCGTTGCATCGTAGCGGTCGTGGAAGTTCCAACGCCATGTGGAGTCGGCAGTGCAGGTCATGTTGCAATAAAGCGTGCCGTATCCGTGTTCCATCACGATTTCACTCGGCGACATCGTGAACGATACTTCCGGCAACGGCCTTACGATGATGGTGAATGTGTCTGTCTTGAAACATTCGTTGTCCCTGGGCAGGATGGCACGTACTACGTAAGTGGTTTTGTCCGTAGGCGATACCAGCCGTGTGGCTCCCGATGGCCCGTTCTCCCAAACGTAGTTGTAGTCGGTGGTGTCGGCCGATGCCGTGAGGCGGACGCTCTCGCCCCGGCAGATCTCTTCGTTGCCTTGGATCTTGGGCTGCTCCAGCTCTTCAACCACTAATTTGGCAGTGTCAGTGGTGGTGCAGTTGTTGTTGTAGGTGATGGTGAGAATGCAGTCTTGGCTCTCCTGCGCTATGAAGGTGAGGTCTCTCACGGTGTCACCGGTGTTCCAGCTGTAGGAGTCGGGCACTATGGTGTCCAGTTCTTGTATTACAGGACTGAACGAGACTTCCTTTCCGGGACAGACATGTGTTCCTCTCAAAGTCACGTCGGGTATGTTGACGCGCACTAATATGGTGTCCAGCAGGTCAAAGGAGGCGCCGGTGGAGTTGGTGAAATGGTATTTGGCGATGTAGCGGGTGGTTGTGGTGGGATCTACGACTAACCTTTGCGTGGTGCCGATACAAGGGGTGTTGATGTCGTTCTCGAACCATTCGATGGTGGCATCCTCGTCCAGCGGGGTGATGGGGGTGAAACGCCATGCTTCGTTGTTGGCGGTCCAGTTGGTGGCAAAAGTGCGCCCCGGCGCGATGACCATCTGCGAGGAGGTGGTGTTCTGTAGCCCGACAACGCCGTTGCCGTTGTTCCAATTGGAACAGCAGGCACGGTGGCGTATGAACACGTCGATGATGTTGGTGCCTTCGTAAATTACCATCTGGTAAGAGTTGTACATGTTGTTGTCTTGCGTGTAACAGGAGAAAAGCCCCACGTTGTCGTAGTTGAACACAAAGGTGCGGCACGGGTACTCGCCCATCACGCCGTAGCGGATGCCGCCGTTGTTGATATAGTGGCCGGGATAGATGTCTTCCATGACGCCATAAATACAGTTTCGGTAAAGATAGGGTGGTTCAGTGTATGGCGGTGTGCTGGTGTGGGTAGGGCATCCCGTGGATTTCCATTCACACCGGCCCGATTGTGACGAGAATGAAATCAAACCGTTGGCGCCCGGGTATGCCTTGGTGTAAGGCTTGCCGAAGAATGAGAAGGTGAAAGGCAAGGTCACACCGCTAGAGGTGATCCAGTTGTCGTCTGTGTTGGCATCTATCAAAGTGCCGGCATTGAAGTCAAACGGCGGAGCATAGGTGACTTGCGAAACGGTATAGTCGTTGGCATAGCGTCCCGTGGCCGTGATGCTCGCGGAGAGGATGGTGGGAATGCCGCACTGGTGGTCGATGACATTCGGGTCTTCAGTGTCGGAGGTGGAGATGATTACCTGCGGGCACGCGGTGCCGCTCGGGGTCTCGAAAAGCTCGGATACGCACGAAACGGTGGCCGCCCAGCCCGACTTTGACACGTCACCCGCCGCGCCGATGTATTCAACATAGAGCGTGGAACCGGACGAGAAAAGCACGGGCGGCTTGTTGCCCGTAGTGGCGTCAAGGGTAGAGGAGTGGAATTGCCCTATGAGGCGCTTGTTGGGGTCTGACTTGGCCCCGTCGTATATCTTCATCAGCCCGTTGATGGAAAAACTCTGGAATTCCATCTTGATGTGCGAGGCAGGCGACACGAACTCAACGTCATAGTGCTCGTTGTTTGCTGCAATGTTGCCGTTGGCGCCGCCGGAGTCGTAAAAGAGGGCGTTGCACCCCGAATACAGGGAACCGTCGTAGTCGCTGATGAGCACGGTCGAGGAGCTCAGAGACGTGGCGTATGCCTGCGCCACCCAACCATCGCTCAACACCCCGTAGTCGTCGATGTCGTCGGAATGGAACACGAAAGTGAGGAAGCGGCCCGTGGAATTGACCTGTCCGGGAGAGCGCACGGAGTTGTATGCGCCGATGAGTGTGGCGTCGGTGTTCTGCCCGTCAAAGATGAAAAGCGTATCACCGTAGCCCATAGTGAAATCGTTGAACAGCACGGTGAGGTAACTGTTCGACATTTCGGTTTTCATCGTCAGTGTGTCGCGGATGTTGCGGTCAAAATAGCCGAGCGGATGGTTGTTGGGACCGGGATTGGCTGCCGTGCCGCCGGGGTCATAAAAATAACGTATGTCTTCACCCACCATCTGCAGGTCGGAAGTGTTCGTCATGATGATGTCCTGGGCGGAAAGCGTGCCTGCACCTAAGCAGAGCAACAATAAAAAAAAGGATAGGGAGAGGTGTTTTGGATTTCTCATTTTTAGGAAAATTATCTGAGTAGTGCAATGGTATGTTTATGTACCATATAATCGTCTTTGCCGACATTGCCGCTCTCTTCAGCGCCGCGGAGCCGGTACTTGATGATGCAGACATATACTCCGGCAGGACATGCGACGCCGTTCTTGTCGGTGCCGTCCCATTCGGCCATCGGGTTGTTGAGGTTCGACTTGAACAACAGTTTGCCGTAGCGGTCGTATATCATCATCTGGAAAAACGAGAATGTGGCAAACGGCTCTACTTCGTACTTGAGATGGAATGTTTCGTTGAGCCCGTCACTGTTGGGGGAGAAGGCGTTGGGTACGAAAAAAGGAAGCGTGTCTCCGGCGGTCAATGCCGTAGCCTCCGCCACCGTACATGAGGTGCGGCAAGGCAGTTGTCTGGCATTACATATTGCGAGTGAGAACGTTATGATTGATAAAATGATAATTTTTTTCATATTCGGACAATGTGCTTTTGTTTTAACGATATGGATGCTTTTGTGTTGCAACCGGATTCAATTTTTTATGTTTCTTGTCAGGCTTCCTATGATGACGTCGGCGGCCTTGGCGGAGGCGGACCCGTCGCCCAAGAGGGTGTATAACTGCCGGTAGTCCGCCTTTATGCGGTCAATGTTCTGCCGGTTTTCGGCTATAAGGTCCAGTTCCTCTTTGAGCGTCCTGGTGTTAAGGTCGTGCTGTATCAACTCGCTCACGATTTTCTTGTCGGCAATCAGGTTCGGCAGGGAGATGAAGCGGATGCCGGAGACGAGGTTCTTGGCGATGAGGTACGAGAGTTCGCTGCCGGCATAGCAGACCACTTGCGGCGTGCCGATCATGGCCGTCTCGAGGGTGGCGGTTCCGGAGGCTACGATGGCGGCTTTGGCGTTGGCAAGCAGCGGATAGGCGCTGCCGGATACCTGTTTCACGTCATAATTGCCGATGTACTTGCCGTACAGTTCGGCGGGCTGCCAGTTTACGGTGGACACGACAAACTGGTACTGCGGAAACAACGGCACCACTTTGAGCATACGGGGCAGTATGGCTGAAATCTCCTGCTTGCGGCTGCCTGGCAGCAACGCGATGATGTCGCGCCCGTCAAGACCGTTGTTGTGGCGGAAGTCCTTCACGGCCTCCTGCCCGCGCAGGTCTCCGCCCACGGCGTCCAGCAGGGGATGCCCTACATAATGAACCTCCAGGCCGTTGCGGGCATAGAACGCTTTCTCGAACGGGAGGATGACGAGCATCTCATCGACATATCTGCGGATCTTGCGTATGCGCCCTTTCTTCCAGGCCCAGATCTGCGGCGAGATGTAGTAGATGACTTTCAGCCCGTTTTCTTTGGCAAAGCGGGCGATGCGCAGGTTGAAGCCGGGATAGTCAACCAGAATGACGGCATCCGGCCCATAGAGCAGGATGTCTGCCTCGCAGACCTTGATGTTGCGGAATATCGTGTTGAGGTGTACAAAGACTTCCCAAAATCCCATAAAGGCCAGATCGCGGTAATGCTTGACCAAGTCGCCGCCCTCGGCTTCCATCAAGTTGCCGCCCCAGCAACGGAACTCCGCCTTCGGGTCACGGACTTTCAGGGCTTTCATCAGGTTGGAAGCATGAAGGTCCCCCGACGCTTCGCCGGCTATGATGTAGTACTTCATCTGGCTGTTTGCTTGCTTTGCAATTAGGAAAGAAGCCGTCTTACGATGTCCGAAACGGCACGGTTGTCGGCTTTGCCCGCAAACGCGCGGGTGGCGGTCCCCATCATCTTGCCCATGTCTTTCATTCCGGCGAAGCCGTTCTCTTCCATAATCTTCCTGAGGCCGGTCTCGATTTCTTCTTCCGTCATCATTTGGGGCAGATAGGCGGAAATGATGTCCATCTGCGCCTTCTCTTCCTGATACAAGTCATCGCGGTTTTGTGCCTTGTAAGTGTCGGCCGCGTCCTGACGTTGCTTTACCAGCTGCTTCAACAACTTGATTTCGTCCGCTTCGCAGATTTCGGCAGCTGCGCCTTTTTGGGTCTTGGCCAGCAGGATGGCCGACTTCACGGCGCGCAGGGCATTCAGTTTCTCTTTCTCACGGGCTAACATGGCCGCTTTAATGTCGTCATTGATGCGTTGTTCCAAATTCATATCCGGGATATTTTTTTACAGGCTGCAAACATACAAAAAAATCAAATTTTTTGTATGTTTGCAGCCAATATTTAATAGCCGAAAAAAAGAATGGAACAGGAAATTGAGAAATGTGCCGCACTGCTGCGTGAGGGTAAAGTTTTGCTTTATCCCACGGACACCGTGTGGGGAATCGGCTGCGATGCCACTGACGAAGAGGCCGTGACCAAAATATACCGCATCAAACAGCGTGACGAGAAGAAGAGTATGATTATCTTGCTCGACTCTGCAGAACGACTGCCGATGTATGTGGAACGCATCCCGTTGATTGCCTGGGACCTCGCCGCCAATGTGTCTCGCCCTACCACATTCATCTACCCTTCTGCCCGGCACCTGCCTAAGAAACTGGTGCACGATGACGGCACTATCGCTATCCGTATTGTGCAGCAGGATTTCTGCCGCCGCCTCATCAAGGCACTTGGCAAGCCCATTGTCTCTACCTCCGCCAACGTGGCCTCCCGGCCTACACCCCGAACGTTTATGGACATCAGCCCAGAGATTGTCGGCAAGATGGACTATGTGGTGCCGCAAGAGTACGCCGACTCTGTCGAGTATAAACCCTCGCGTCTGATCAAGTTTCTGGATGACTATAATTTCACTGTCCTGCGCGACTGACGGCCGATGATGGAGAAGATTGCTGTTTTTGCCGGCTCGTTCAGCCCGTTCACCAAGGGTCATGAGGATGTTGTAAGGAAAGCCCTGCCTCTTTTCGACAAGATCGTCATTGCCGTAGGCCACAATGCCCGCAAACAGGATGCCTTTCCTATGGAACAGCGCCTCGCATGGATCCGCGGCATCTATGCTCAACAGCCTGAAATAACAGTGCTCGCCTATGAGGGGTTGACCGTTGACCTTTGCCACACGGTGAATGCCGGCTATATGATCCGCGGTCTCCGCAATGTTTCCGACTATATGGCCGAAGAGGAGATCTGCCTTGTGAACAGACAGTTGGCAGCAGATGTGGAAACGCTGTTCGTGCCGACGTCGCCGCAATGGCGGCACGTCTCCTCTTCGCTGGTGCGCGAACTCTGGATCCGGCATGCCGACTATTCCCAGTATCTGTCATACCAACTTCCTGAAATAGAATAGAAAATGAAAAAAACGTCCCGCAGATGGATAGCATTGGGCCTGCTCCTTATGATAGCAGCGGCGGCGGCAGGGCAGAAACCCGTCGTCATCGAGGGCGACGCCCCATTTGCAAAGAATGAGGAAATCAGGCTGGTGGTTTTTGAAGACCTTTTCAACCGCATCCCCAAGACTGTGGACACCTGCACCATAGATGCAGACGGGCATTTCCGTCTGCAATATGCCGCAACTGCCATCCGCCCTGCACAGCTGGCCATAAGGACGACGAAAGCCGAATTTTTCATCGTGCCCTCGCGCAACTACAACTTCCATATCTCCGCCGACACCGCCCTCTTCGGCTTCGTGAACCCCGAACGGTTCGGCGGATTCTTGCATGTGACCACCGACAAGACGGATACCGCCGACCTGAACTACAAAATCAACCGCTTTGACCGCTATTTCAATGAACTGATGGACCGCTACGGCTTCAGACTGGTCTATGACCGCGACAAAACCACGTATGATACGGTTATGATGCTGCTGAACAAGGCTTTTGATGTGCATTACGATGCCGACAATTTTTACTCCTCATACGTCTATTATACCTGCGGTCTCCTCGACAGACTGTGTTTCCCAAAAGACAGACAGATTGTGTTTGAACGTTTTTTTGACCATGATGTGCTGTACGACAATCCCGCTTATATGCTGCTGTTCAACAACTTCTATTCCGGATACCTCTATAATTCAAAGTATGTGCCCAAAGAATTGTTGAGCACGGCCATCAACGACAATCCCGACTATACGGCACTCTTCAGCGGCTTGGGCCGCGACCCTATGCTGCGCTCCGACCGGGTGCGCGAATTGGCTATCATACGCAATGTCATAGATTTGTACGGCAATGAAGAATTTGATGGGGCCAATCTCCTTCACATTCTTCGGAGCATCCGACAAGAGACCCGTTTTCCCGAACATGCCCTCTATGCCGAGAATGCCTTGCTCATGCTGACACCCGACCCGAAAGACAATGCGGCTTGCGTTTGGAAGGACGAAAACGGCGAGGAGGTGAGATTCTGCCAGTTCGGAAGCGGCAAGGATGTTTTTGTGCAAATATTCCAGAGCGACTGCGTCGATTGCATAAGGGAGATGAAAATGCTGGAAGAACTCAACCGCCGTTTCGGCGACCGGGTGCAGTTCGTGAGCCTTGACGTGGACATGGACCCCGATAAATACCGTCGCTTCTGCCAAAAATACAAAGCGCACTTTGCGTGGCCGATATGGCATTTCAACGGCAACTACGGTTGGCTGCAGTCGGAGCACATCGAGACGCTGCCGAGCTATCTGCTGCTCGATTCCACCGGACGAATACTGAACCGCGACTTGCCGTCGCCGGGGAATGGTCTCATCGACTATTTCTATCTCCGTTATCCCCAAGAAGAACAACAAGACAATAATCCCCTTTTCAGAACAAATAAACAAGAACAATGAAAAAGATTTTTTTGATTGCAGCAGCAATTACGCTGTGCCTCTCTCTGGGCGCACAGACCCCGAATCCGCAGAAACACGCCGCCGGACTGCCCTCCGTGAATATCCAGACTGTTGACGGCAAAGTGTTCAATACGGCAGACATCAGCAATGACGGAAAGCCGGTAATCGTCAGCCTTTGGGCCACCTGGTGCAAACCCTGCATCGCCGAACTCCTCGCCATTGCCGACGAGTATGAGGACTGGGTGGAAGAAACCGGCGTGAAACTCTTCGCCGTCTCCATTGACGACGCCAAGACCTCTGCTCGCGTCGCTCCTTTCGTGAACGGCAAAGGTTGGGAATATACCGTCCTCCTCGATGTAAACTCCGACTTCAAAAGAGCGATGAATGTCAATGACGTGCCTTATATGTGCATCCTCAACGGAAAGGGTGAGATTGTCTGGCAGCACACTTCGTATGCTCCGGGCAGCGAGAAAGAGGTCTATGAGATAGTGAAAAAGCTGGCCGAAGAGCAAAAGGCAGCAGAATGAAAGGTTCGCATAAATGCAGAATATGAAAAGACATCTGTTCCTTAAACTGTCGGCAGCCTTGCTCTTGACAGTTCTTGCCGGCACCTCTTTCGCCCAACATCAGATCGGCAGCGGACGCATAAGCGGCGACTTCGGCTTCAACGGCATGTATTACATCCCCGACTCCCTCATCGGTGCCGAAAAGGTGGACTCGAAGGTCCGCGCCAACGCTTTCCTGAACCTGCTCTATTTCAACGGCGGCTTCTCTGCCGGCTTGCGGTACGAATACTACCAGTACCCGCTGCTCGACTTTGAGAAGATCGGCTACAACGGGCAGGGCATCAAATATTTCTTCGCCGACTACTGCAACGATTTCATTCAGGTCACTGCCGGTACTTTTTATGAGCAGTTCGGCAATGGTCTTGCCCTGCGAGCCTACGAAGACCGGCAGTTGGGCATCGACAACAGCCTGCTGGGCGGACGCGTGAAGGTCACCCCTTACAAGGGCATTGTCCTTAAAGGAGTGTATGGTTTGCAACGTCTCAATTTTCAATCCTATAGCGGCCGCAACGATCAAGTGCGCGGTCTCGACGGCGAGATAATGTTCGGTGAACTTTTCCCGAAACTCTCCGAAAAGGGTTTCCTGCTCAATGCCGGCGCCTCTTTTGTGAGCAAGTACGAACAGGTGGATGACCCGATTTACATTTCCGTCTATCCCGGCACCGACAGTGTTGCTTCCGTTCAGATTACTACCGACAAGATACCGCGCAACGTGGCCATCTGGGCTACACGCTTGAGTTTCGGATACAAGGGCTTCAGACTCGACGGCGAATTTGCGGCCAAGAGCCAGGACCCCAATTATTCTAACGGATTCATCTACCGGAAAGGGAACGCCCTGTTCCTGTCGGCGACCTACTCGATGAAAGGACTCGGCGTCGCCGCCTCGTTCATCCGCGCCGACAATTTTGATTTCCGTTCCCAGCGCATGACCAGCCCCACAACCTCGACGTTGATGCTGAACAATATCCCGGCCATCAACCGGCAGTACTCCTACCAGCTGATTGGCAACTATAGCTTCGCCTCGCAGCCAAACGACCAGATAGGCGCGCAACTGCAAGTGAACTACCGCATCCCCAAGAAAACAGCCGTGGGCGGCAAATACGGAACCGACTTGACTTTCAACTACTCGCGCTTCCACAATATCGACAAACAATGGACAGAGGAGGCTCTGTCTTACGGTGTTGAGGGTGCCGGCACCGACGCTTATACTTCCAGTTTCTTCAAATTCGGCCCCGATTTGCTGTATCAGGATGTCGGCCTTGAAATCAGTCGCCGCCTGACCAAGCAGTGGAAACTCATCCTCGCCTACAACTATATCACCTACAATATGGAAATCCTGCAAGGACACGAAGGCATCATGCGCGGGCATCTGGTGGCTGCCGACTTGCAGTGGAAGGTGACCCCCGTACACGCACTCCGCCTCGAAGCCCAACACCTCTATACTAAAGACGACGACGGCAGCTGGATCTACGGCATGCTTGAATACTCCATCAGCCCGAGATGGTTCGTGTCCGTAGGCGACCAATGGAACTATGGCAACAAGGTGAATGACCAAAGAATCCATTATTACAACATTGCCGGTACTTTTGTCTGGAACACCACGCGCATTTCGCTGAACTTCGGCAAAACCCAGGAAGGCATCCTTTGCATAGGCGGCGTGTGCCGTACCGTGCCCGCCTCCTACGGTTTAGGCCTTTCAGTCACAACATCGTTTTAATGTCTAATGAAAAAACAAGAAATTATGAAGAACTTGATGACAATAATGATGCTGGCACTCTTTGCCGCTGCTATGGGCACCTCGTGCGACCGCATTGAAGGCCCTTATTTCACCGAGCCGCAACATACAGAGTATGATACTACGCTTTTTGACGACCTTCCGGTAGATCCAGCCACGGTTTACCGCAAGATTCTGATTGAGGAATATACAGGACACCGCTGTTCCAACTGCCCGCGCGGTCATCAAGAACTGGAACGGCTCCATGGGGTCTTCGGCGATACGCTGGTGGCAGTGGGTGTCCATTATACCCCATTGGCTAACCCTAAACCTAACAATGGCTTCCCGTACGACTTCCGCACAGAAATCGGCAATGCCTTGGGCTCGGCTTACAATATAAACAGCATCCCTTTTGCCGTCATTGACCGCAACGGCGAGAACGGAACAGAAGCGATTGTTCAATGGGAAAAACTGATAAAAGAGGCCGACCGCAAGGTTTATGCCGCCGTTCAACTGGTGAACCAACTTTCAGACGAACTTAAAACTACGGCCAAAATCACGATGCTGGAAGATTATCCCTATCCCGTGCAACTATCTCTCCTGCTGATTGAAGACAATATCGTGCAACCCCAACTCAACGGTTCAGACACGGTGCCGGATTATGTCCATAACCACGTGCTGCGCACAGGCATCAACGGCACTTGGGGCGTTCTGCTTACAGATGACGGGATCCTGAAAAAAGGACATGCTTATTACAAGGCTGCGAAAGTCAGTTTTGAGGGCACGGACTGGAATGTGGACAACTGCAATGTGGTGGCCATCCTTTATGACAAGCAGAACCGCAAGGTGCTTCAGGTGGAAAAGGTTAAAGTAAGATAAGAACCGGGCATTATACAATATTATATCATAGTCTGTATATGAAGATAGTTTCAGTAGAGCCGATAGGCATCAGTGAAGAGAAAGCCGAAGCATTAAAGGCTGAATTTGCCAAACATGGTCACGATTTCTTCTGCTATCGTGACAGGAAAGAGGACGAAAGCACTCTTGTAGGAAGAATGAAGGAGGCAGATGTCGTAATCGTATCCAACATTAAAGTCGGGGCGGCGGTATTGTCGCAGTGTCCGCATCTCAAAATGCTGGACGTGGCCTTTACGGGTCTCGACCACATCGATTTGGCATATTGCAAGGCGCATGACATCAAGGTGGTGAATGCGGCGGGCTATGCCACAGAGGGTGTGGCCGAACTGGCGGTCGGCCTGATGATTGACCTTTATCGCCGCATTACGGTTTTAGACGCTTCGCTCCGTAGTGGCGGCGCCCGCGGCAGTTTTCTGGGACGCGAGCTTCGTGGCAAGCAGGTGGGCATTGTGGGCACCGGCGCGATAGGGTTGCGTACCGCAGAACTACTGCTCCATTTCGGCTGCCGCGTGGTGGCCTGGAGCCGTACCGAGAAAGCGGAGGCCAAGGCTTTAGGCATAACGTATGTACCCCTTGCAGAACTGATGCAATACAGCGACATCATCTCGCTGCACGTCCCTTTGACATCCGAAACACATCATCTGATCGGCAAAGAACTTCTGCGCTTGTGCAAACCGTCGGCCATATTGGTCAATACCGCCCGCGGCAATGTGGTGGATACGGATGCTTTGGCCGAAGCGCTGGAGGCGGGCCGTCTTGCCGGCGCCGGCATCGATGTTTTTGAGCAAGAACCGCCCCTGCCGGCAGAACACCCGCTGCTGAAAGCCCCGAACTGCATCGTAGTTCCTCATGTGGGCTACGCCACGCGCGAGGCTTTCGATGAACGTATCGACATTGTCGTGCAGAACATTCTCCGCGAAGTTTAGCCGGGAAAGACAAGACTACTGCATGAATGTAGAATGTAGAGGCGTTACGCGTGTTGTTCTTTCTCTCTTTCCACGATATTGAGACTCTTCGAGGACCTGTTTGATTTGGGGCTGACCGGAGGAAGGCACGCAAGGTTGTTCAACGAAGACCAAGACACCCATTTTCGGTATGGTTGAGCGTGAAAGCAATGTTGTGGCGATGAAGGTTGAAACACTAAGGAAGCGGACGCTGGCGTCCGCTTCCTTAGTGTTCGCAATGTGTAACGGCACGTTTGATTATGTGGACGTTAAGCAATGTGTGTAATTACGATTAGTTTTTAGGATTTTTCCCAAATTGGATTGCATTGAACAACATTGTTCGGATATAGTATTCTCCATTGGATAAGTGCTGAGAAAGAAAAAAAACACAAGTTATGGCACATATCAATATAAAGACAAAGATACAAGTCCTTTCAATCCAAGTGTTTATATAGTTGATGTTAGGAATGATGAGGGAGATGCTCGACCTCCTCATATAAATGTTGCTCATAAAACCGAAAAATGGGAGATTAAAGTTTATATGGCAATCTCTAATTGTTTATAATTGACAATCAACCTTTTACGAGTAAAAAACGCCTTGAAACCACACTTATAAATCTCATTTGAAGCACAAGCCGG
>CAVEXN010000034.1:0-24428 GCA_963620035.1 Oscillospiraceae bacterium
TCCTTCAACATGGGGTAAGTGATAGGCGTGCCCTCATTGTTGTAGAGGATGCGCAGTGCCTCGATGTCGTCGCTATGGTCACGGCAATACTGCTCGAAGGCTTCCGTGGTGCTTTGCGCCTCTTCCACCGAGAAGCCCTTGGAGATGAGCGTGTCCTCGCCCGGCATCAGTGTGTTTACAAATCCTGCCGCCAAAATCAGGATGTACTTGCGTACATCTGCATGATTAGCGATGGGCGCGACAAGCCCCTTGCGCTCGTTGTTGGGCGCGTTGATGTCTGTGAAAGGAGGCAACATGGGCTGCTGCTCCGGGCCAAGGGCGGTATATATGCGCTGGGCAATCTCCTGCATGTCATCGTGCGCAATACGGATGAATTCTTCCCGTTGCGTATGGTCAGCCTTGTTGTAAAGCCGAGACAAGGTCGCGGCAAGACGGCGGAGATAATTGTCGGGGAGGTTGCCGTGGGCGATGCGCTCCAATAGTTCCTTCAAGGTGACGGTCTCTGTTTCAGGTCCCTCATACTGGCCGGGGATGACATGGTCGTGCTCGGTCACTCCCACGGCATCCACCAGGAAGAAACAATCCTTGCTGAGGGCATTGGGGGTGACATTGCGAAGCTGCTCGTCGCCGATGGTGCGCACGCCACGCCCTTTCATCTGGGTGTAGAGTGGCGCAGATGTAACGTCACGCATGAACATCACCACCTCCAGCGGTTTCACGTCGGTGCCCGTCGCCACAAGCGTACAGGTAACGGCGATGCGGAAATCCTTGTCGTTGCGGAACTGACGTATCAGTTCGTTGCTGTCGCCAGCCGAATAGGTTATCTTCTGCACATAACGCTCCATGTCGGCATGGGGACAAACCTCGCCAAACACCTCATGGGCAATGTTCACGATGTTGGTGGCATGATTCTCATTGAGGGCAAAGATGAGCGTCTTGGGAAGATACTCGAAGTTGGGGTCACGCTGTGGGTCGCTGAACATCTCCGTATAGACGGCATCCCTATATGTGGCAAGGATGAGCTTGATTTGGGCAGGATTGATGATGCTGCGGTTCAGCTCCTCTTTGGTATATTGCTTCGTTTCCTTCGTGCTGACGGTCTTCACCTCTCCCGTGTATCGGGTTTCGACCCGGGTGCGTTGCCCCTGCATGATGGCGCCGCCCTCCTCAGTAACACGTGTCTTTATACGGTAGATGCGGTTGTCCACGTTCACACCGTCTATAATCGACTGTTCGAGCGTGTAGTTCACCACACGGTTGTTGTTGAAGAATGCCATGGTATCGGGAGTGGGCGTGGCGGTCAGGCCGATGATCCGTGCCGTGTCGAAGTATTCGAGCACCTTTCGCCAGTTGCCATAGATGCTGCGATGACATTCGTCTATTATAATAAGGTCGAAGAAATCATGGGGCAGATTGGGATTTACGGGCAGTACCACCTCGCCGTCGGCAGTGTCTTCGTCGTCATCGTCCGTGTCGGTGATTTCTTCTCCCTTCAGGAGTGAGAACAGCCTTTGTATGGTGCTGATGACCACGTTGCTGTCTGTGGGGACTGTTGCTGATTTCAGTCGGTTGACGGAGTAGATGGCATTGAAGGCGTCCCCCGTTTCCGTAAGGCGAAAAGTGCCGAACTCGTTTTCTGCCTGCCGGCCAAGATTGTTGCGGTCGACCAAAAAGAGGACACGGCGCATCGGCGTGTAACTGAGCATACGATAAGCCGTGAGACAAGCCGTGTAGGTCTTGCCGGCACCAGTGGCGAGAACCATCAAAGCACGGTTCTGCCCTGTGCGGAAACTCTTTTCCAACTCGGTGACCGCCTCGTATTGGCAGTCGCGAAGTCCCTTTTTATTCAAAGTGGGAAGGCCGGCGAACGGGTCTTCTATTCCCAACATCTTCACGATTTCCTTGGGGGTGTGGATGCGGTTGACGGTTTCCCATGTGGTGGTGTCACGATGCCTATAATCGAAGAACTCAATTTGCTTTCCGTTTGATTTATAAAGAATAGGCAAGGGCTTTTGCCATGCTTGGTAATGATCGGGAACAATATTAGCGTATGTGATGGCTTGTCTGCTCACCATATTTGAGGAGATGTCCACTTCCTCCCGCTTTGCTTCGAGCACACCGACTGCTTTCCCGTTGATAAACAGGAAATAATCAGCTTCCAGGTTGCCTTTGAGCAAACCTTCCCGAATGGCAACCGCAGTAATGGTGGGTTCATATTCGTCGCGATTGACAACCTTCCACCCTGCGTCATTAAACCATTGGTCTATTTTGACCCTTGCTTTTTCTTCCGGTGTCATGTCCTTGATAATGTCGTAGGTGCTTTTGGGAACTCTATTTTTAAGCCAAAGAAATCAGAGCCGCAAATGTAATGTTTTTCTGTTAAAACCCCATTCGTTTTTTCGAATTTGCCGTGGAAACAGGAATAATTATTTGGCAATCAAGTAATTATTTTAAAATTCACTTTTGAGAGAAAAAAACGGCATTTTTTTGTTATATGATACAAAAACTATCTTGCGATAAAATTGTACTTTTGTGGCACATTTAAACAAAACATCTATGAGGATTTTTATGACGAGCGATTGGCACATCGGTCACAAGTTCCATGGGACCGATCGTTTGCCCGAACATGAACATTTCTTCAATTGGCTGCTTGGCCAGATAGAGGAGCATCGTCCGGACGCATTGCTGGTGGCGGGTGACGTTTTCGACAACAGCAACCCGTCGGCGGAAGCGCAAAAGACGTACTATAATTTTTTGGGAATGGTCACGCAGAAATTCCCGGGCTTGCGCATCATTATCACGGCGGGCAACCATGACTCTGCCAGCCGGCTGGAGGCTCCGCGCACGCTGCTCTCGCGTCACAATGTGGAAGTGCGTGGCAACGTCCACCGCGAATGGGCACAGACGGAAGACGGAGGGGGTTGGGTGATGAACTACGATGACCTGATGATTCCCGTAACGGGACAGGATGGCACAAAAGCTGTAGTGCTGGCGGTGCCGTATCTGCGGACAGATGTGATGCAGAATGTCAACTACAATCAAGGCGCAAACGACTTCCTCAAAACGCTGACCGCAAAAGCAAGGGAGAAATACCCGGATGCGCCGCTCGTGATGATGGCACACATGTATGCCAAGGGTGCAGACATAGCGAAAAAGGATGCCAGTGAGAAAATCGTAATCGGCGGACAGGAAGAGGTGAATTTGGAGGGATGGACTTGCTTCCCTGACTATATGACCTGCGGACACATCCACAAACGCCAGCACATTTGGAACACCAACTGGGCACGCTATACGGGAAGCGTGCTGCCTATGTCGTTCGCCGAGGTGGACTACAAACACGGCATCGACCTGCTGACACTCAATGCCGGCAACCGCCCTGAAGTCGAATTCCTCGAATATACACCACAGCACAAACTGTGCATATTACCGGAGAATGACGAAGAACTTTCTTTCGGCAAATTGTCGAAACTCATTGACGAAAAGCTTGAGGACCGCATAGACGGCAAACTGGACGACAAATATGTCTATCTCCTCATCAAGGTAAAATTGGAAAAAGTGAACAATGATGAGGTCAAGAAACTGGAAAACCTTGTCGGAAAGAAGAATGCCGTGCTCTGTGGGATACACAAGATTATACCCACCATCGACCTGACTACTATAGCAGACCACCAAACGATACAGAGCGTGGACGACATACTGAACCGCGACCCTCTTGACACGCTTAAAGAATCCTTCCTCATTGTGAACAACACAGAGATGAACGAGCGCCAGGAACAGATGCTCAGGGAAATTTTGGAATCAATAACTGAAGAAAACGAATAGCAGCGTATGAAATTCATTAAACTGGAATTGTTAAACCTCGCCTCGCTTGACCGCGAAGAGGGAGAAATCATCAACTTTGAAGAGGGAGCGCTGGGCAACAGCACAATCTTCAGCATTGTCGGGGCGACAGGAAGCGGCAAGTCAACCATCCTCGATGCCATCTGTCTGGCACTCTACAACCGTGCACCACGCTATCCGAGAATGAAAAACGAGCGCAACAGCATCAAAATATTCGGCAATCCGCAAGAGGGCGAGAAGAACCGTCTGCCACCTTCCGATGCGCGCAATATCCTGACCCGCGGCAGGAAGCACGGCTACAGCAAACTGACATTTCTTGCCAACAACGGCAATGTCTATCGGGCAGAGTGGTATGTGAAGTTCTTGAGGACAAAATACGACAATGCAGAAACGCGCCTAATTGTTTTGAGCGCCAAAAACGGACTCCCCGAAGAGAAAGAAGCCAATTGGGAAGACATCCCACAGATCGTCGGGCTTGAATATGACCAGTTCCTGCGCACCGTGCTCATAGCCCAGGGCTCTTTCGCCAACTTTCTCACCGCAAAGGAAGAAGAGAGATACCAACTTTTAGAAAAACTTGTGGGTTGCGAGGATTTGTTCAAAGAGATCTCCAGCAAAATAAAAGAGAAAAAAGATGAGGCCGTAAAGGATTACGGGCAAATAGCAGCACGCTTCACGGCTTACGAGAAAGTTGTGTTGCCGGAGGACGAACTTGCTACCCTTAACGAGAATATCACCAAACTGGAAGAGGAAGAAAGGAAAGCAAAGGAAGAACTGGCAAAGGTGAACGAAGCGCTTGACTGGTATGCCGCAGAAGAAAAATTTATGGCGAATATTGCCCGATACCAGCAATCGTTTGAGGGGGCGAAGAAAAGTATGGAGGCCATGAAACCTTCAGCAGACCGGCTCAAACTGCACGACTCCACCATTGAGGCCGTCACTCTGTACAAGGACATCAACACCTGCGAGAGTAACATTGCCAGGCAGGAGGAAACGCTGAAGAAGCTTGCGACGGATGTTGAAAAGAGCAAGCAGACGATAGACTGCGAGAAGAAGAATCTTGCAACACTACAAAAGCAGGCCACGGATGCTTCCAGCAAACTGGATAGGCAGAAGCCGCACATCAACAAGGCACGGGAAATCAAGACGCAACTGGAAGAGTCCTTCAAGAGGGAAACTGAAAAAAAATCTGCGCAAGAAGAAGCGGCAAAAGCGTTGGCTTCTGCAGAAAAAGCAGCAAGCCTGAATGCCGATGCCATCAAAAAGGCCGAAAATGAACTGAAAAAAGCCAATGACGATCTTCAAAAGTTGACGGAACAGATCAAAACAGAAAGCCAACGGCTGCAAGGGGAGGTTTCGAGAGATACAAATCTGTTTGCGTCTGAATGCCAAAAACTTGCCGGCAAAGACATCACCCGGCTGCAGGACGCCAAGAGCGCGGCGGAGAAAAAGAGCAACGATTTGACAAACGCTATCCGCATACAGACTGGACTCAAGACAAAACAGGAACAAAAGAAAGGAAACGAAGAAAAGCAAAAGCAGTTGAAAGACTGCAATGAAGAAATAAACAAACAACTGGAAACGATTGACCTTGATGCGATAAAAGCCGAACTCAACACACTCAACACCTCCTATACGCTGTTGACGAGCGAGGATTGGCAGCTGCACCGCCAGCGTCTTGAAGAGGGAAAACCCTGTCCGCTCTGCGGCGCCGAAGAACATCCTTATCATAAAGCGGAAAACGTTCAGCCCGCAATCTGCCAAATGAAAAAACTTGTTGATGAAAAACAACAAAACCTCAATGAGCATACAGAAAGGCAAAAGGAACTCTTGCAAAATCGTAGCAAGAATGAGGGTGAACTGAAATCTTTGGTGACGATACTAGACAATCTCACCAAAGAAACAGAACGACTTGGCAAAGAATGGAACCAAATGAATGATTGTTATCCGGACTGGCAAGAGGATGTCGGCTGGCTCAGCGAACTTCTGAAACAAACGGGAAGCGAAAAAGAAAAGGCTACGGAGGAGTTGGACTCCTATAATTCCATCGTCAAGAAGGTGGAGCAACTCCGCACGGCAAAGGACACGGCTGAACACAAGTTGGCAAAACACAACGAAACATCAGCCTTACAGAAAGAAAAGGCAGAGAAGAAGAAAACGGATGCCGACAACAATCTCACCGCGGAAAAAGCGCAGAAGGGCATTCTCACGTCGCAGGTGCAGGAGAAAATGGTCGCTCTACAGACGGCAACGGAAAGACATGCCAAGGCCATCGAGGAGCTGGAAGCCAAGAAAAAGGAACTGAAAGCCGAGATTGGCGACAATGACCCAGATACTTTTGAACGGCAGCTGACCTGCGCCAAGGATGCCGCCGACAAGAAAGTTAAAGAAAAAAACGAGGAGATTCTCAAACTGCAAGGCGATTTGAAAGGTCTGCAAGGCAAAACCAACACCACACGAGAGGCTAAACATGCGGAGGAAGAGACCCGAAAGGAGAAAGGAAAATCCCTCGACAGTTGGCTTTCATCCTATAATGATATGAGGCAGAAGGAACAAAAGCTTTCTGTCGATGATATTGCCCGGTTATCTGCTTCTGCCGACGACTGGGAAGCCATCCGCGTCCAACAGAACGAATGCCAAGAGAGTTTTACCAAGGCTCTGACGACCTTGCAGAATGAAGAGAGATTCCACAACGAACATCAGCCTAAAAAGCCTGAAACGGACAAAGAGGCTCTTATGCAGAGGAAGGCAGTTCTTGACAATTTGCCGAAAGATGAACTTGTCAACGCCAAGGCCTGTTTGAAGAATCACAATGATGCAAAAGGAAAAATGGGTGATATGTTGGAGAGGATGAAAGAGGCAGAGACCCTGAAGAACGACTGGGAAGAGATAACCAAAGCCATCGGGAGCGAAGGCAAACAATTCCGAATGATAGCCCAGTGTTACACGCTCCGTTTCCTCATAGAGCATGCCAATGTGGAAATCCGGAAGTTCAACTCCCGTTACGAACTGCAACAGGTCAAAAACTCCCTCGGCATACGGGTCATTGACCACGACCGCGCCGACGATGTGCGCGACACCAATTCACTCTCCGGCGGCGAAACTTTCATCGTCAGTCTCGGACTGGCATTAGGCCTGTCGGCATTGTCGTCACGCAACATATCGTTTGAGAATCTGTTCATCGACGAGGGTTTCGGCACGCTCGACCCTGACACGCTGGCCACTGTCATCGATTCGTTGGCAATGCTCCAGTCGTCACAAGGCAAAAAAGTCGGCGTCATCAGCCATACGGACACGATGGCAGAACGCATTATGACGCAAATCAGTGTGAACAAGATCGGCAATTCAGGCAGCAGCCGCATCGAGATTTATCCTGAAATGTAGCGCAAGACCTATGGCCGCAACTTGCTGTCAAACACAATTCTGTTGATTGAAAGAAAGTTGCAGAAAAAACATAAAAAAAGCGAATCTGTACGCCGAGCGTATGAGGTATTTTTTATACTTTTGCGTTCTGAAAACGTGGACAGATTTGTAATGCTTGCAACCACAGAAAAAAATGCTAAAAACAGACATTTCCGCACGTTTTCCGAATATTGTTAATTTTTAAAAATGTGCAAAACTATGAGTTATTTGTTTACGTCAGAATCCGTATCGGAAGGTCATCCTGACAAATTGTGCGACCAGATTTCGGATGCATTGCTGGATGCGTTCCTGTTAAGAGATGCCGAATCAAAAGTGGCTTGTGAAACTTTGACGACAACCGGTCTGGTTGTCTGCGCCGGCGAGGTGAAAACCGAAGCCTACGTGCCTGTAGATGATGTTGTGCGCAAGGTCATCAAAGAGGTGGGCTATACCAAAAGCGACTACCAGTTTGACTATAAGTCGTGCGGTATCCTCTCTGCCATCCATAGCCAGTCGCCCGACATCAACCGTGGCGTGGAGCGAGCAGACATCAAGCAGCAAGGCGCCGGCGACCAGGGCATGATGTTCGGCTATGCCTGCAACGAGACCGACAACTATATGCCTCTGCCTGTTGAATTGGCGCATAGGCTGGTCCAGGAACTGGCGGCTGTCAGAAAGGAGGGCAAGACGATGGGCTACCTCCGCCCGGATTCTAAGTCGCAGGTCACCGTGCAGTATGCCGAAGACGGCAAACCGGAGCGTGTCGATTCTATTGTTGTCTCAACCCAGCACGACGAGTTCGGCAATGATGACGAGATGTTGAAGACCATCGAACGCGATGTGCGTGACATTTTGCTTCCGCGCATGCTGGACACTTGTTCAGACGAGGTGAGAAACCTGTTCCGCAACGATTACACCCTTTATGTGAACCCTACGGGCAAGTTTGTGATTGGCGGACCTAATGGCGACACCGGCCTGACGGGACGGAAGATTATCGTGGATACTTACGGAGGGCGCGGCGCACACGGCGGCGGAGCTTTTTCCGGCAAAGACCCCTCTAAGGTTGACCGTTCGGCGGCATACGCCACCCGGCATATCGCCAAGAATATGGTGGCGGCCGGACTGTGTGACCAAGTACTTGTGCAGGTGGCTTACGCCATAGGCCAGGCAAATCCTGTCGGACTGTACATCAATACTTATAATACGGCCAAAGTCGGTTTGAACGACTCGGCTATCGCAGAGCATATCAACAATATGTTTGACATGCGCCCTTACGCCATCATTGAACGCTTCGGACTGAAGAACCCGATCTACCAGCCTACCGCTACATATGGGCATTTCGGCCGCGACTGGTATGAAAAAGAGGTGCAGAGCGAGCAAGGCATGCACAAGATGACGTTCTTCTCCTGGGAGAAACTTGATTTTGTAGAAAAAATCAGAAAAGAGTTCAAGTTGTAGCCGGAATATGGTGAACACAAATCGTGCCGGACTTTAGTCGACGGCACGATTTGTGTTTCTCGCTATCTCGTTGAGCGTAATCATCTTGTAAACCAATGTGGCGGCGAGCACGTCGGAGACTTTGTTGTCGGGTTGCGGACAGAGTTCCACGACATCGAAGCCCACCACGTGTTTCCTTTTGAACACCTCGTCCAGGAATCTTAAGGTAGGATACCATTGCAAGCCGCCAGGCAGCGGCGTGCCGGTAGCCGGAAGTATGGAGGGGTCGAGACCGTCAAGGTCAAAAGTGATATATACATTTTGTGAAAGTCGTCCGATGGCGTGGTCAATCCAGCGGTCGTTGTCGTAGATGTCGTGTGCGTAGAAAATGTTTTCAGGCACCACGTTGTGCATCTCTTCGGTACAGACGCTGCGAATGCCTACCTGTACCACCCGGGCGTAGTCTTGGGCGCGGCGCATGACACAAGCGTGGTTATAGATTGAACCATGGTACTCGTCGCGCAAGTCGGCGTGTGCATCAATCTGAAGCACCGTAAGGTTCTGGTGCCGTTCGCTCATCGCTTTGATGGCACCGACGGATATGGAGTGTTCGCCGCCGATCAGGATCACCTGTTTCCCGACATTCAGAAAGTGGCTGACCCGTCCGTAAACAGATTCTGTCATACGTTCTGGGGAGGCGAGGTCATAACGGAAGTGGTCGGTGTAGATGCCGGCATTGCAGGCTTCGTATCTGTATTGGATGTCGTACAATTCGAGGCTGTCGGAAGCGTCGAGGATGGCTTGAGGACCTTTGTCCGCTCCTTTCATAAAGGTGCTGGTGCCATCGTAAGGCACGGGAAGAAGTGCGTATCTGGCATGGTCGAACCGGCAAAGCTCGTCGTCCATATCCAGGAAATGTGTCATCTGTTTTATCATAATGAGAGTTCTTTGGCTAAATAATGGGCGGTATATCCGATGCCTTTTCTGACGATTTCTTCCGGGGTGCCTTCCGCCAGGATTTCGCCGCCGCCACATCCGCCCTCAGGGCCCATGTCTATGATATGGTCGGCGGTTTTGATCACGTCCATATTGTGTTCGATGACGATGACCGTGTTGCCGCGGTCCACTAGTTGGTTCAGCACGTTCAGCAGGATGTAGATGTCGTGAAAGTGTAGTCCTGTGGTAGGCTCGTCGAGGATATAGACGGTTTGTCCTGTCTCTTTTTTCGACAGTTCTGCGGCCAGCTTGACACGTTGCGCTTCGCCGCCTGACAGCGTAGTAGAGGATTGCCCCAGTCGGAGATAGCCCAAACCTACGTCTGCCATAGTCTTCAAGGGGGATACGATGGAGGGAATGTTCCCGAAAAAGTCAATGGCATGTTCGATGTCCATTCCGAGGATGTCGTTGATGGACTTGCCTTTGTAGCGTATTTCCAGTGTTTCGGCATTGTATCTTTTGCCGCAGCATTTCTCGCAGGTGACATATACGTCAGGCAGGAAGTTCATTTCGATGGTCTGAACGCCGGCGCCCTTGCACTCTTCGCACCGTCCGCCGGAGACGTTGAAGGAGAAACGGCCGGGTTTATAGCCGCGGATCTTCGATTCTGGCATGTCGGCGAAAAGTTTCCGGATGTCGTCGAATACGCCGACGTATGTGGCCGGATTTGAGCGCGGCGTGCGGCCGATGGGCTGCTGGTCTATCTCGATTACTTTGTCGATATATTCAAGGCCTTCAACAGTATCGTAGGGCAGCGGCTTCTTCTCGGAATGGTAGATGCGGCTGCTCAGGATAGGGTAGAGGGTCTCGTTGATGAGCGTTGACTTCCCACTGCCCGAAACGCCCGTGATGCAGGTGAGCGTGCCCAACGGAAAACGTGCAGTGACATTCTTGAGATTGTTGCCGCAAGCCCCGGACACGGTGAGGGAAAGGCCGTTGCCTTTACGTCGGCTTTCCGGAACGGCAATTCTCCGGGCGCCGTTCAGGTATTCAGCGGTCAGAGAGTGCGCTTTCAGAATCTCGGGATAGGTGCCGGACGCCACAATCTCGCCACCCAGTTCGCCGGCCTCGGGACCTACGTCAACAATGAAGTCGGCCGCTTCCATCATGTCGCGGTCATGCTCGACGACGATGATGGAGTTGCCAAGGTCGCGCAACTCTTTCAGCGACTGTATCAACAGGTGGTTGTCGCGTTGGTGCAGTCCGATGCTTGGCTCGTCGAGGATGTACATGACATTCACCAATTGTGAGCTTATTTGGGTGGCCAGACGGATGCGTTGTGCTTCGCCGCCCGAGAGCGAGGCGGTGGAACGGTCAAGAGAAAGGTACGGAATGCCAACGTTGCAGAGAAAGCCAAGGCGAGAGGTGATTTCCCTGAGGATTTCGCCGGCGACGAGTTTCTGGTTCTCGTCAAGGTGTTTCGGCAACTGCTTTATCCATATTGCCAATTCCGAGATGTCCATGTGGGCGAGTTCGGCAATGTTTTTGCCGTTGAGCCGGAAATGGAGAGACTCTTTCTTTAACCGCGTACCGTGGCAGTGCGGGCAAGGTATCAAGTTCACGAAACGGTTGATCCATTTGCGCATAGATGCCGGTACGTTGTCCCCGCTGTTGAGCGTATGAATGAAGTTAATGACTCCGTCAAAGGTCTTCTTTATGGGAGAAAGTCCGGCAGCCTCCCTCTTGACGTACAGGATTTCGGGAGAGCCGTAAAGAATCATGTTGAGGTTCTGCTCCGTCAACTCGCTGATGGGGTCTGACAGGGAGAACCCGAATTTCTCTGCCAATGCGTCCAACGTCCTGAACAGCGGCGTGTTCTTGTATTCTCCGATGATGACGATGCCGCCTTGCTTTATGGATCTTGAGGGGTCGGGAATGATTTTCCCGATGTCTATTTCGGAAACGGTGCCCAAACCGCCGCAATATTCGCAAGCGCCATAAGGAGAGTTGAACGAGAAAGTGTTGGGTTCCGGCTCCGGATAGGAGATGCCGGTCGTGGGGCACATCAGAAATCTGCTGAAGTTCTTGACTTCTCCCGTGTCGTTGTCCAGCACCATGGCTGCTCCCTTGCCGTATTTCATGGCAAGGTGGATGCTGTTGCTGACACGCGTTTTTGAAAACTGCGTGACTTTCAAGGAGTCTACAACAAGTTCGATGTCGTGGGTCTTGTAGCGGTCAACCTGCATATTGAGGAGCAACTTGCGGATGACGCCGTCAATGCGGACACGGGTGAAACCTTGTTTGCGTAGGTTCTCGAACAACTCGCGGTAATGCCCTTTCCTGCGCTTTATGACCGGAGCCAGCAAGGTGATGGAACGTTCCCCGTAACGGGAGAGGATGAGGTTTACCAACTCGGGTTCGGAGTAGTGAACCATCTTTTCTTGCGTGTTGTAAGAGAAGGCATCGGCCACGCGGGCATAGAGAAGACGAAGGAAATCATACACTTCTGTGATGGTCCCTACCGTGGAACGAGGATTCTTGTTGACGGTCTTCTGCTCGATGGATATTACGGGATTCAATCCTGAAATCTTGTCCACATCGGGATGCTCAATATGCCCGATGAACTGGCGCGCATACGAGGAGAAAGTCTCCATATAGCGTCGCTGCCCTTCTGCATAGATGGTGTCGAAAGCAAGCGACGACTTGCCGCTGCCGCTCAACCCCGTGACGACAACCAATTTCTGCTGCGGAATAGTTATGGAAACGTTTTTCAGATTGTTTTCCCTGGCTCCGGAAATAACAAGGGCATCCTCAGCAAATTCGTTGTCTTTCATATAACAAGTGTCTTTCAGAAACAGGATGCAAAAGTACGAAAAACGCCCCTTTTTTTGTACCTTTGCCGCCGAATTTGAAATTTTCATTGAATGAATGATTTATTGGATAAATTGGAACTTATTTACCGGCGTTGGCTGCAGATAGGGGAGGATATTGCGAAACCGGATGCCATGTCTGACATGAAGAAGTTTATCAAGATGAGCAAAGACTACAAAGACCTGCAGGCCGTGGTTGACGCTTACAAGAAGTATAAGGATGTCATTGGCAACATAGCCAACGCCAAGGATATATTGGCAAACGAGAAAGACGAGGAATTCCGAGAGATGGCCAAAGCCGAACTCGACAGTTTCGGTGTCGAAAAGGAACGTCTTGAGGAGGAAATAAGATTGTTGTTGTTGCCGTCTGACCCGCAAGACAGCAAGAACGCCCAGATGGAGATCAGAGCCGGCACGGGTGGCGACGAGGCCAGCATATTCGCCGGAGACTTGTTCAGGATGTACCAGCATTATTGCGACAGGAAAGGGTGGAAGATCGAGGTGGTTTCCATGACCGAGGGCACGGTCGGCGGCTATAAGGAGATCGTGTTCTCCGTGAACGGTGACGGCGTCTATGGCATCATGAAGTACGAATCCGGCGTACACCGCGTGCAGCGTGTGCCGCAGACCGAATCCCAAGGGCGTGTCCATACCTCTGCCGCTTCAGTGGTGGTGCTTCCGGAAGCTGACGAGTTTGACGTGGAACTGAAACAGTCCGATATCAAGAAAGAGACATTCTGCGCTTCAGGACCCGGCGGCCAATGCGTCAATACCACTTATTCCGCAGTGCGTCTTACCCATATCCCCACAGGCATCGTGGTCTCAATCCAAGACGAGAAGTCGCAGATCAAGAACCTTGACAAGGCTATGCGGGTGCTTCGTAACCGACTGTTTGAGATGGAGTACAAAAAGTACCTCGACGAGATAGCCTCGAAACGGAAGACGATGGTGTCAACCGGCGACCGCTCTGCAAAGATCAGAACCTACAACTATCCGCAGAACCGCGTGACAGACCACCGCATCAACTATACGATGTACAATTTGGCCAATTTTATGAACGGCGATATTGAAGAGGTTCTGCAGGCTTTACAGGTGGCCGAAAACGCAGAACGCCTGAAAGAGGAAATCGTCTGACCCGCTAAAAATACAGCAGTTCCCCCGACACGTTCGGATATCCCATATCTCGCAGCAACCGACAATAGTTTTCAACTTGTGTGCGATATTCTTCACGCTCAGTTCCCGTCTTGTAGTCGATGACTACCGTTTTCCTGTCCAGAAAGACAATTCTGTCAGGACGGTATTCTTTGCCGTCCGTGTCAATGATGTTGTATTCGTTGTAAACTTTGACATCGGGCGCCGGAAAGAACAGCTCTTTCCATTTTTCCTCATTTTGTATTTTGTTGAAGAAATTCCGCAGGTGCTCTTTGTATGGCGAATCTACTTGCTCAAGAACCCGTTCGGTTTCTTGTTCGTCTTGAGGGAATTCTTCTAATCGAGCGAGAAAATCGTGGATGACAGTGCCCTCGGTGCGAGGGTCCCCCGCTTTGATGACGGCTGTTGTGCTGAATATGCCGTCAATGCTGAAATCTGAAGCCGTGACGGCCGGAACGATGACGTTTTTCGGCGCTGGCGGATTTGAGGTGTTCTTCCAACCCAGGTCTCCCGCATAATAGCGGTTGGGGACATTAGGGTCTTGGGTGAACGACGGGTCTTTTCCCACAAATCGTGACAGCAAATCTCCGTAAGTGTTGCCTTTTTCTGTCCGGTAGGTGATGATGTAAAGCATGTCGCGAGCCCTTGTGTGTGCCACATAGAGGAGATTCTCCGTGTCCATGATGCTGTTCAGCAGTTCCAGATCGTAACGCTGCCGGTAAGAAGAGAACGGCAAGTCCTTTTGTGTCAATTTGATGTATGCAACGGTTTGGTCATCAATGCGGTCCCAGAACGGATTTGTTTTGTTTGTCTGTTGGTTGGATTCACTGTAAGGGAGAATGACTACAGGGTATTCCAGTCCTTTTGATTTGTGTATGGTGTTGATGCGGATTGCATCCTGGCCGGTCGGCAATGTCAGCGACGGCATTCTGTCGTTGTCTTTCAACATTTGCCACCAAAGCAGAAAATCGGCAGGCTCGCCGTTCCGTTCGGCGGTGTAGTCCAGCACAAGGTTCTCAAAGCCAGTGAGGAACGGGTCCGACAGTTTGTGCATGTCATAAAAGGACATGATTTTCTGCACCAAGATGTATAGGGGTTGCGAAAGCCATTGGGTGGAGAGTTCTCTCCCAAGATGCTCTTTAATATGGCCGTTGAACTTTTCCCAGTTGGATTTCTCTATCGCTTCCTGTTCGCTGTCCCCGTCATTGTTTTTCCCCGTGTTGTTTGGAGATGATGCGTTCTGGTGCGGGAAAAGGTTTGATATGCTGTGCTGTATGGCAAATTGGGCTAATTTGTCGGAAGGGTTCAGCAGGCATTGTATGGTGAGGATGATGAGGTTGACGTAAGAGGAGTTGTCTAAAAGCAAAGACTTCGGCGTGACGACATTCCAACCTAAAGCAAGCATAATGTTGGCCATGTTGGTACAACTGTCGTTTCCGCGGAAGAGAACGGCAATGTCACCGTCGCGATAGCCCCGGTTGCGGGCATCCTTTACCGCATACAGGACTTCCAATTCTTTCGGATCGAGTTTTCGGGTTGCTAGGATTTCGCTGAGGGCTTCTGCCTCTTTTGGGGAAAACAAGTCGGAAACTGCCGTGTTGTCTTCGGTTGACGTCAGTTCTTCTGTCGCTTCTGATTTGCCCTTTTCGCAGAAACAAACCTGCACAAGTCCCTCTTCTTGTTGGTTTATGATCTGCACAAGTCCCTTTTTGTAATAATTGTCAGCTTGGTTTTCGTGCGTATAAAAACCGAAGAACTTATTGTTGAAATCCACAACCGAACGGAGCGAACGGTAGTTGGTGTCGAGGTTGATGGGGTTGTAGTGTGCGTGGCCCACAACGGCCGCAAGTTCCTTGTCGTTTCTGAAACGGTTTTCATCAATCAAGTTGTAAAAGAGTTCTGAATCACCCGACCGGAATCGGTAGATGGCCTGTTTCACATCCCCGAAGAGGGACACGTCGTGCCCTGACGACAGCGCGTTGTTTATCAGCAACGGTTTCAGGTCTTTCCATTGCATAGCGGAGGTGTCTTGAAACTCGTCTATGAAGAAGTTCTCGTATCTCACCCTGTCAAAGATGGTTTCAAAGCCGAGTTCTTCGATTTTTTCACAGAGCAAGGTGTTTGCCTCGCTCAAAATGAAAAAGTTGCGCTGTTTTTTTATCTCGTCCATCTTCTCTTTCATGTCTTTCAGCATCAGCATTATTGTTCCGTTTTTGCTGCGGATGAGGTTGTCGCGATATGCTCTTGTCGCAGGAGATTCGAGGACGCTGCGTATGGCGGCCATACATTTTTCTATCTCAGGCATCTCTTTGTCGGCGGTTTCCTGTTCTTTTGCCGTCAGTTTTTTCTTTTTGAAATAGTTGCCGTCGTTGTCTTTGAAATCGTCAAGGGTTTTTTCGCACGACTTCCCGAAAGTGTCTTCCATCCTCTCGTTGAACCATTTTCCGATAGTATTGCGCTCGAAATTCAAACCGGCATCCTTGATGGCTTGAATGTGTAGGTTGCCCTCTGTGGCAATAGGCTTTATCTTGGCTATGATGTCATCGAGGTCAGATTTGAGTTGACCTTTCATCTGCTTGAGGTTTGCCTGCAGGGTTTCAGGGGCTGTAGCATAGAGCGTCTTGAGGTACTCGTAGTTCTGTTCGGCGTTCATATAGAGCACATTGAGACTGTTTTGAAGGTTTCTGTCAATGTTTGCTTTCCCGGCATCTTCCATCTCGTTGTCAATAAGATAGAGAATGCGGCCGGAGAGGTCAGAATTTGCTTGAAGACTGTTGAGCATTTGGTCAATGGCAAGTTGGTAGAATTCGTACAGGTCAAGTTGCACCGAATAGTTGAGGTTGAGGTCCAGCGACAAGGCGGAAGAGCGGATGGTGCGTTGGTTGAAACTGTCGATAGTGGAGACGGAGAATCGGGCGTAGTCGAAAATAATGCGCCGGAGCAGTTCAAGAGATTCGTGTTGCATAAATTTGGCCACGACACCATCGTTTTGGTTGTTGCCATATAGTTTTTTGACGATGATGTTGTAAATGGCCTTTTCGCTGCCGCCGAGGTTTTTGAATCCGTTGAAAGCGAACGCTTTCAACGTGCGTACAATTCTGTCTTTCATCTCGGCAGTGGCGGCATTGGTGAAAGTGATGGCTAATATGCGCCGGTAACTGTCGAGATGCAAGGGTGAGGCGCTGCCATTTACTGTTGCAAGGGCATCGTTCTTGAAACACAGTGCAATATAGTCGGCGACAAGGTGTGTGGTTTTTCCGGAGCCGGCCGAAGCGGAGTAAGTGGTGAACATGTTCGGGTTGTTTTCGTTTTCTTTATCTTTTTGGGGTCGCGGCGGTCGGGCAGCATGGTTGTCAGCCTCTCGCCAATCCCCTTTTTCGCTTTTTTCTTGTGCCGGCAAAAATAGCAAAAAACAGAACTTGGGGCGTTGATTTCAGGAGTTGGCGTATGGAGAAACCACGAAGTGTTGTGAAATCAACCGCAAAGCAGTTTTCGCGGACAGCGCGCCAGTCGCCTGAAAGAAACAAAACGCCAATGCTGAGAGATGTCACTTTCGTACAATGCACCTGAACAAACATTCCTCGTTTGCATTCCTCTTAAGTCTTTTGTTGTGTTTGCATATTTCATCAAATTCTTCAACGCCCAACACCTCGTATTTGAAATGAGGAATCGAACCATAACGGCTGATATAGTAGTTGTCAACTCTTTTTGTTCTCCATACGGCATATTCGACACGTCTGCTGTAAGGAACATTGACTAAATAATGATAACGGCAACTGTCCCAAACCTGAACGAAATGATTGTAAGACATAAAAGTTGAATCTGGGAAAAATGAAGCCAATTCACTTTCAGGAATGGAATCGAGGTGTTTGGCACACCACACATATTCGAACCAATCCATATAAGTTATGGGGGATTTATCGACATACACGACAGCATTGTTATATTTCACCCGAACCGTGCCGGGCGGTTTTCCTCCAAAAGCATACAGAGAGGAGAAGAAAACAAAACTAACAGCAAGCCAGAAACTTATTGAGTGTATTTTCATCATTTAAAAAGCCAATGATATAATGTGGTCAGCATCTATTTCTAACTCAATAGTCTCCCAAGACTTTTCAAATAGCATATTGTATTGTTCTTTAGTTAGATTATGCTTTTCAATAATTTCTTTATCTTCAGTTCCTGCAATATAAATCCCCCAAACTTTCAGTTCTGCACAAACAAAATCATTTTGTTTTACACACCATTTTTCGTTTTCATATCCAAACAAATATTCAAAAACAGATTCAGATATTTCTTCTGAAGAAAAAGTTTGCAATTCTCCCATTAGATCTTCGTGTGAGAATTCAATCAGAGAGCCATCCTTGACCGAAAAACTAACGCTTGGAGGTGTGATTGAAGCCTCGCCATTTCTGCATTTTTCTCTTGCTTCTCTCCTTGCTTCTCTTTTAGAGTTGCATATACCATGAATAAGAGGATTATGTTTGCATTCCCAATACCAACTATAAGTTGTTTGTTGTTGATGGATTATATATTTAGCCATGATTGTGTCCCGGAAAATAATTTTGTCGGTCCAAAAATGCAAAAATAATTATTGCTGTCCCATACCGCTGCTGCACGAAAAGGATTTTAGAACTTAGACTTTAGAGGCGTTACGCTCACTGTTCATTCTTTCATCATAAGTCATAAGTCTTCGTCTCCAATTTCCCGTTCTGTTCTTCGGCTAACAAAAAACATTAAACAGTTCCGATTGAAAAAGAAAAAGGAGAAAACCTTTGAAGTTTTCTCCTTTTTGCGGACCGGACGAGACTCGAACTCGCGACCCCATGCGTGACAGGCATGTATTCTAACCAAACTGAACTACCGATCCGTTCGTCGTTTGAACGCTGCAAAAGTACGCTTTTTTTTGTTCGTTCAGTGTATTCTTTAAAAAATTTTTTTATTTGTTAAATCATTGAATGTAAATAATGTAAGACATTACATTGTGCTTTTAAAATCTCCATACCATTCCAAAGTAGTACAAAAATGGGAGTTGATATATCATTTCGTTCGTAGTTCTGTTTACATAAAAGATGTTTTTGTAGTTGTAAACATTAGAGAAAGAGACGCTCAATTCGATGGTCTGCCGTTCGCCTAAAAAGAATTTTTTCTTGGCGCTGAGGTCGAGGCGGTGGTAATTGGGCAGTCGTGCCTGGTTGTAGTCAGACAGCAGGAACGTGACATCCTCGTTGGTAGAGATGTAGTCGTCGTTGATGCCCGTAGGGGTGTAGTCGGGATAATAGGCTCTGGTCTGCGTGAACGGGAAGCCCGTGCCGAAGTTCCACCGGGCGTCCACCTGCCAGGATTTGCGTTTGCCGAATGCGTATGATGCCAGCAGGTTGACGTTGTGTCTTCTGTCGAAATGCGGGTTGTATTCAATGACACCGTCTGTTCTTTTAACCCATCCAAGCGAATAGACGAACCAAACGTAAACCCCCTTGTTGTCGTATTTCACCGAGATGTCACCGCCGTAAGCGCGCCCTTTTTCCCAGATGAACTCGTTGTCTTCGTCCATTATTTTGTATCGGTTGGCGGTGATGAGTTGCGAAAAGTTCTTGTAGTACCCCTCGATGTTCATCGTGATGTGTTGGGTGGGGTCGTACTCAAGTCCGAGCACGATATGCTGCGATTTCTGAAGGCGTCCTTTCATCGTGTCGCCTGTTCCGATCATGGTGTTTGCCAAAAGGTTGTTGTCAACGGGCGATGACATGAAGCCGTTGAAGAGGCTGACCACATCTTGGTCAGAGGTCACGGAAATTAGGTTTTGCGAATAGAGGCCGGCGGCAAGTTTGAGCCGGAGGTTGCGCTTGATGTTGTATTTCATGGCGAGGCGCGGCTCCGGCGAGGCTTCCCCAACAGAATAATAGTATTGCAGTCTGAAACCGGGCTCGATGATGAGTTTGTTTCGGAGGTTGTATTTGTATTTGGCAAAGACCGAGAAGTCGGTGGTGTGGTCTTCGATTGTAGTGCTGCTGAGGAGGGTGGGAAATCGGTACTCCGTGTTGAAGCCGACGGTCTCAACGCCTACGTTGAGGACACTGCTGCCTAAATAGTAATTGAAAGTGAGGTTGAAGGTGAACCCGTCCATGGCGCTGCTCTGGCTGGCCGACGAAGCCTGTACATCGGTAAGGTCGCATCCGTATTTGGAATAGGCCAGGGAGCCGTCGATGGTTACGGGCACGCCGCCGGGCACAATCTGGAAGTTGGACCCCACACCCCAGTTGTCCCAGGCGTATGTGGCAATTGAACTGTAGTTCACCTTGTCGTCAAAACGGAATCCGAACAGGTTGAGTTTGGACCCGTTCATGGTTGACAAGGTCACTTTCCCGTAGAGGTCAAGGAAGTTGTACGGCAGTCCGTCACCTTCCACGTAGGGGTAGAATATGTGCGAGGCTTGATTCAGGAACGAGCCTTTCCCGGAGAGGATGAAACTCAAGGCTGTTTTGCGGTCGTCTTTAAGTTTTACAATCGGGCCTTCGAGCATGATTTGTGATTCAATGTTGCTCAGGTCTATCTTGCCGGCGAGCCGTTTCTTGTTTCCGTCTCGGGTTTTGATGTCCATGACAGAGGATATTCTTCCGCCGAAATCCGCACCGAAGCCGCCCGTGTATATGTCGGCGCTGCTCATGATGTCCATGTCGAACACGGAAAAGATGCCGATGGAGTGGAACGGGTTGTAGATGATGACACCGTCAAGCAGCAGCATATTCTGCGCCGGTGTTCCGCCTCTCACGTAGAGTTGTCCGCCCTGGTCGCCGGTGGAGACAATGCCGGGCAGCACTTGTAGGTACTGCGCAAAGTCGGGCTGCCCTCCGATGGCGGGCATTTTGCTCATGTCTTTAGGGGTGATGCTCACTACTGAGGTGCGGGTTTCTTGCTCCTTGCGTTGCCCCTCTCCCTGTATCTGTACGCTCTCCAGCATAGTGGAACTTGGCGACAGCGAGTAGCGTTTGGTGAAGAGCTGCTCTTTGGTGACAATGAGAGAGTCGAACAGGTCGGCAAAACCCGGCGAGGTGATCTTGACCGCATATCGTCCGGCAGGGATCTTGTTGATGGCGAATGCGCCGCTGCCGTCTGAAAGTGTGCCCATTGAGGTGCCGACCAACTGTATGGTGCAGTAGGGCAGTACCTCACCGTTGGAGTCGTCGTAGGTGAAACCTTTCAGTATGGCGTGCTGTGCGTTGAGCACCGGAATGATTATCCAGAGAGCGGAGAACAGTAAAAATATTCTTTTCATTTATAAGGTCCGGTTCGTTTATGAGGCTGCAAACATACAATTATTATGGATTGACATTCCTTTGAAGCGCTTGCCAGCCGATGTCTCTGCGGCAGAAGAGTTCCGGACTGTCAATGGCATCCACGCCGGCGTAAGCGTCGGCGTATGCCTCCTTGATGCTCTTGCCTCGTCCAACCACAAACAATACGCGTCCGCCGTCAGACAGCCATTGGTTTTCCCGGCAGACTGTTCCCATGTGGAAAACACGCTGTCTGACATGCTCCAGATTGTTGATGGGCAGTCCTTTGTTGTATTTTCCGGGGTATCCTTTGGCGGCCAGCACTACCCCTAAGAACACGTCGTCGGAAAACTCGGGAACGGATGCGTTGTGGGATAGCAAGTCCACGATGTGCCGGATGAGGTCGCTCTTCATTTTGGGCAAAACGACTTCTGTCTCGGGGTCTCCGAAACGGGCGTTGAACTCGATGACTTTAGGCCCGTTTTCTGTAAGGATCAGTCCGCCGTAAAGCACACCGCAGAAAGGGCATCCCTCGGCAACCATGGCTTTGGCGGCGGCTTTCATGATATGTTCCACGGCCCAATCGACTTGCGCCTCGGGTATGACCGGCACCGGAGTATAGGCGCCCATGCCGCCCGTGTTGGGACCTTTGTCGCCGTCGTAAGCCCGCTTGTGGTCCTGTGCTACCGTCAGCGGCAATACCTGCTCTCCGTTGACCAGTGCCAACAGCGAAAACTCGGGGCCTTGCAGGTATTCTTCCATAATGACCCGTCCTTGCCCGAAGCGGTTGTCTTGCAGCATGCCCTTAAGCGCGGCATCGGCCTCTTCGACAGTCATGGCGACCACGACGCCCTTGCCGGCGGCCAGCCCGTCGTATTTGACCACCATCGGAGCGCCTGTGCGGTTGAGGTACTCCTTGGCCTTGCTGTAGTCGTCAAAAGTCCGGTGAGCGGCAGTCGGGATGCCGTATTTGTTCATCAGTTCTTTGGCGAACTGCTTGCTGCCTTCAATGCGGGCGGCACTGCGCGTGGGGGCGAAAATCGGCAGACGAGCCTCTTGGAACCGGTCGGCGATGCCGTTCATAAGCACGGCTTCCGGTCCTACAATGGTCAGGTCGATATGTTCTTCTTGGGCAAAGCCGAGCAGCCCGTCAATGTCGCTTTCGTCTAAAGGCACCCTTTTGACAGGTATGCCCGTTTCGGCTGTCAGCGTTTCCATGCCGTCGTTGCCGGGGGCTATGAATATCTGAGTCGCAAGCGGCGACTGTGCTGTTTTCCAGGCTATGGCGTGTTCGCGGCCGCCACGTCCGACAATAAGAATCTTCATTGTTTTTTCTTTGTTATTAAATATCCATTGTATCGGTTCATGACCTCGCCGGTGTAGTTTATGGTATGCTTTCCGGGATAATACCCGCATTTGACCACCGGGTCACTGTAGTATTCTTTGTGTGATTTGAGGGCGAGGTATTCTGCCACCTTTTCCCATTGCCTGGCATTGCCGCCGTATTTACGGCAAAGTGCCTGGGCATCCAGGATGTGGCCGGGTCCTGCATTGTAGGAGGCTGCCACAAAGTGGTAGATGTCGGCGGTGTCGGCTTTGTTGGCGAAAATGTTGTACAGATAGGAAATGTAGCGTGCGCCGGCCCACAGCTGTTCTTCTACCGACGAGCTGTCGGTGATGCCATAACGCGCGCACGTGGCCGGCATCATCTGCATTATGCCGAAACTGCCGCCCATACCTAAAACGTCGGAAGAGAAATGCGACTCCTGATAAATGATGGAGGACATGAAACGCCAGTCGATATGATAGCGGGCGCAGGCGGCTTTCATACATTTGTCATACGAGGAGATGTTCTCTCTGTGGCTGCCGAACGACCGTTTGATGACGTAGGAATGGGCAGAAAGGTACTTTTCACACAGTTTCTGATATTGCTTGGTCTGCTTGAATTTGACCAGCCACCGGTTAATCTCTTCATTCAATTCCGGGTGGAATGGATTGAGCCCCCAGGTCCTGGGAAAGTTTTCGCCGATGCGGGGGCCGATGTGCAGCCCGGTGTAGAAAGGCAACATCGTGATGGCTTCGTTGTAGTTGCACACAACATAGTCCACCAATGTGTCTTCAAGCATAGCAAAAAGATCTTCAACCGTGAGGTCTTTGTCGTGTTCCAGCATCCATTCCCCGGAAGAATCTAAGATGGAGAAATCAATCTTGCGGGCATATTTGGCAGGGGCGTGAACGATATGCACGCTGTTGCTGTCTGTTGCCATCTTCTTGCGTGTAATCAGCACGGGATAGGTGTAAGAATGTGGTTCTGACTCGGCAAGATAAAGCGGAACATAGAGCTCTTTGTTGAAATCGAAGCCTACAATGTCATATTCGCCTGAAAATGATTTGAGAAAGGCCTGGTCTGGGTCAACTTCGATGGAGATGGATACGGGACGGTGCAGATCTTTGCTGAGTTGCCGGATCAAGTCGTATTGGAATCCTATGACAGAGCCTTGATAGACAAAATAGTCGGCGGCATGATAGTAGATGAGAGCCTTGATGGTATCTCCGTGTTCTTGCTTCGGTGTCTCTTTCCGTTCTAATTTTTCAATAATCGAAATCGGTGTTACCCGCTTGTGCAAAAGCAGAAGGACGACCAAAACGGCTACTGCGGCGGCAAGGAATATGTAACTTATGTGTTTTCTTTTCAAAATTCTGTTTTTGGCATTGTTCCGTCAGAAGTTATATGAAAGATGTTAAGACGGTTGGCTGACGGGGCAATGCGCAGCGATGGAATTTACTGGAGATCCCTTCGGGAGAGATAGACCGTCTTCTTGGAGGGGTTGCTGTAGTCTTTCTTCTCGTTGACGTAGTTGTCCTCCGTTATGCTGACCTCCACGGTGTCGCAATATACGCTCACCGGAGTCCCGTTGTCCTTGACGGTGTCAGAAAGCAGCACGATGCGCAGCAGGACAGGATTTCGGATCTCCGAGAATGTGAAAACGCCCGACTGGTCTGTCAAGCCGTTGATGCGGGCCAGGGTGGTGTCGCAATAATATTGGGAACCGCGTGCCGTGTCATAGTACTGGTATTTGCTCGAGTCTACATAGACATGGATACCGGCGGCCGCCGAGGAATCTTCGGGATAAAGACAGGTTACTTCAAAAGCCAAAGGATAGTCGCGGTGCGCACATTGTATGAAACAGAAGAAACCTACCACGCAAAAGAGGACAGGGATAAGGAAATGCAGCTTTTTCATATTCGTTCATTCTAAAAAATCGGTTGCAAAGATACACATATTTTGATATGAAGCACTCCGGATGAAAATCTGGTTTGTTTTCATAGATTCAAGTTGCAAAGTTATAAAAAACATGCGCCGGGCAGTCGAAAGAAAGCACTTTTCGCGGTCTGTAGTTTAACTTGTTTTGTAACACCAGGCAATCTCTAATTGTTTATAATTGACAATCAACCTTTTACGAGTAAAAAACGCCTTGAAACCACACTTATAAATCTCATTTGAAGCACAAGCCGG
>CAVEXN010000035.1:0-23055 GCA_963620035.1 Oscillospiraceae bacterium
ACACTGGGAAGTCCGTTGGCCAAAACCCAAAGAAATCGGTGCGGCAAATATAATGTTTTTCTGTTAATTTTTCGTTCGTTCCATGATTTTTCAGTAGATGATATTATGTTGTGTTTCAATGTGTTAAATTGTCAATTCATTCCAAGCCGTTTTAACCTGTTCATAGCGGCGCACGTTTTAAACCAACCCCTTCTCCCTCAAGAACTTGTCGATGTCTGCGAAAAGACGATCGAAGATGTTCATCTTGACCAACGATATGCTTTTTGACGGGTGTTTTCAAATCAGAAGTAACGCTTTCGCAATTTGACGTGCAAAGATAGGATTTCCAGTTGAGCCTCCCAAGTTTTTTTTTGAAAACGTATTACGCTATTCAAAAAAAACCGTACCTTTGCGGCCAGATACGACTACTATGGCAAAGGATATTGAAAACGCAAAGGGTGCAGGCGGCAGAGGCGGGAGGCGTGCCGGGGCCGGACGCCCCGGCACGGGCAGCAAGCTCTATACATTCCGTGCCCCGGCTTCTATAGTGCAACTTCTTGACGGACAAGAAAACAGAACAGAGTTCATCAAAGCGTGCATTCTGAATGCCGTAGCCGGCAGTCACGGAGAGGCTTGCCCGGCAACGGCCGTCAGGGGGCTACATCTCCCCTACTTCGACCTCGGCATCAAAGCGGGCTTCCCGGTGCCGCTCGACAACGACGAGAAGAGCCAGGACGTGGAACTGCTGCAGATGCTCTGCCCCCATCCGGAGGCCAGTTACCTGATCCGCGTGGACGGCGACTCTATGACGGATGCCGGCATCTGCGACGGCGACATCATCATCGTGGACAAGAGCCGCCGCACGCCGGGCCCGGCCGAGGTGGCCGTGTGCGAACTCAACGGCAGCTATACGCTCAAACGCTTCGTGAAACGCGGCAACGAGGGCTGGCTCGTGCCCGCCAACCCCGATTACCCCGAAATCAGGGTGACGGAAGAGGACACGTTCAGCATTTGGGGCACGGTCACCTATATCATACACAAGCCGCGAGGCTGAAAGAGCACGGCGGATGTTCGCTCTGGTTGACTGCAACAGTTTCTTCTGCTCGGTAGAGAAGGCTTTCCATCCCGGACTTGACGGGAAACCCGTAGCCGTGCTGTCGAGCAACGACGGCTGCATCGTGGCCTTGACGCCCGAGGCCAAGCGCGCCGGACTGCACCGTGGCGACCCGCTGTTCAAGGTGCGGGACCTTGTGGAACGCCACGGCGTGACCGTGTTCTCCTCTAATATGTACCTCTATGCCGCCATGAGCCGGCGGGTGACCGCCATCTTACGCAAAAGCGTTCACAGCGTGGAGAACTACAGCATCGACGAGAGTTTCTGCGACCTTTCGGGCTACGCCGGCCTCCATGACGTGGAGACGTTGATGCGCGACACGGCCGCGCGCATACGGCTGTGGACCGACATCCCCGTGAGCGTCGGCATCGCACCTAGCAAGACCCTGGCCAAGATAGGGAGCAAATTCGCCAAACAGTACAAAGGCTACCGCGGGGTTTGCATGATCGACACGGAAGAAAAACGGCGCAAGGCGCTGCACCTGTTCGACCTTGCCGACGTTTGGGGCATAGGGCGGCAAACGTCAGAGAAACTGCAGTGCCTCGGCATACGCACGCCGCTGGAGTTTGCCGACAAGAGCCGGCAGTGGGTGCGGACACACTTGACCAAGCCCGGCATGCAGACATGGCTCGAACTGAACGGCATCCCATGCATTGACACTTCGGAGGTCTTGCGCAACAAGAGCATCTGCACCAGCCGCAGTTTCGGCGAACCCGTGTGCGACCTTGCCTCGCTGCGGGCTGCCGTGGCCTCATTTGCCTCCGGTTGCGCCAACAAACTGAGGGGACAGGCCGCCAGGGCAAGCACGGTCACGGTGTTCATCGCCAGCAACCGCTTCCGCGACGACCTTCCGCAATACAGCAATGCCGCTACCCTGCCCATGCCCATGCCTACAAACGACACAATGGAGATTGCCGGCGCCGCCCTCCAAGCGCTCGCCGGCATCTTCCGGGAAAATATCCTGTACAAAAAAGCGGGCGTCCTCTTGAGTGACATCGAGCCGGACGACACACTGCAACTCGCCCTCTTCGACCCCGTGCGCAACCGCCCCGGACGGACTTGCCTGATGCACGCCTTGGACGACATCAACCACCGCTACGGCCTCAAAACCCTGCACCTTGCCATAGAGGACGGAAACGGACAGAAATGGAAGTCGAAATGCGAACGCCGCAGTCCCAACTACCTGACCGATATCCGTGAACTGCTTGTCGTCAAAGTCTGAGAAAATACAGACGGCTCGTTACGTTTGCAGAGGTTACCGTCAGTGCCCGGGCAAACGGTAGCGCAGTCGGTCTTCGTCGCTGACCGGACGCAGGATACGACAAGGGTTGCCTACCGCCACAACGTTGTCAGGGATGTCGCGGGTGACTATGCTGCCGCCGCCAATCACCACGTTGCTGCCGATGGTGACCCCAGGCATCACCTGCACCCCGGCGCCAATCCAAACGTTGTCGCCTATCGTTATCGGATAGGCATATTCCAGCCCTTGGTTGCGGCATTCAAAGTCAACGGGATGCCCGGCCGTGTGAAAGCCGCAATGCGGGGCCACAAAGACATGGTCGCCGAACGTCACTTTTGCGCAGTCGAGGATGACAAGATTGTGGTTGGAGAAAAAGTGCTCACCTGTTTCGATGTTGTAGCCATAGTCACACCAGAACGGCGACATGATGCAGGGCGCATCAGCCGTTTTGCCCAAAAGCTGTTTCAGGACCGCTTGCCGTGCCGCCTCGTCTGACGGGAGCAATGCGTTGAATCGGAAGCATAAATCCTTGGCTCTGAGCCTGTCAGCCTGCAACTCTTCGTCGATGGCATTGTAAAGCAACCCTTTCAGCATCTTTTCCTTCTCTGTCATGGTCTCCTGTCCTGACGGAGTCACCGCCGGCTTTGTTCTCTCTCCCGTATTATCTTTCATAGTCCCTTCTCTGGTCGTTTCCGGTTTTCGAGTACCTGCCGAACTCTTCGGCATAAATGGAGCATAGGTGCGACTGTGCAGCATTGTTCACTGCCTGTCCGGTCCACAATCCCATATCGTCAGGTAGGCGGATGCTGCCAGTATTATCCGTGGAATGTGATTGGGCATTAGCGTTTATACTGTCAGTTTTGCGGAAACACCATGCAAACGTACAAACCGCCGCTGCTAAAATCAACTCTTTGTGTTTCATTTATTTAGTATTAAAAAAAAACGTCCGATGGCCTATGGCTGAACCGCATCGGAAACAATGCGGCAAATATATTCTTTTTAAGTTGTCCGAAAAGGAGAAAATGCCACCCGTAAAGATAGACTTTAGATTTTAGACTTTAGATGTGATGTGCGTAAACTTGCATTTCAAATCTCAATGCTATGTTTTGGAATTTGATAACTTGCGAAAAGGATTCCCTTTCAGCTGGCTCAGTATCACGCCGACCACCACGATGACAACTCCTGCAAGTTTCTGCCAGGAGAATGATTCCTGACCGGCGAGAGCGGCGCATACTAACGTGACGATGGGGATGGCGTTGGCGAAAACGGAAACTTTGGTGACAGATATGACTTTAGCGGCGTAGGCGTAACACATATAAGCGCCGGCAGAGCAGAAAACGGCGAGGCAGACCAGCGAGGTGACCGTCTGCATGTTCCAGGCGAGCCCGTGCCACTGCCGCAGGTCAAAAATGCAAACCAGCACAAGGTAGAATGGAATGGCCAGCATGTTCTGAAAGGTGGTCACGGTTGCCGGCCCATAACTTTTGAGCAGCCGGTTCAAGACTATGCTGTAGCCTCCGGCCGCCGCTACCGCCAACATCAGCAACGAGAACCCCTTGATGCTGAAATGCGCATACGCTCCGCCTCCGAACGACATGACAAAAAGCCCCGCAACGGAAATCAACGCTCCGGCGAAGAAGTTACGTTCGAGCGACTCTCCCTCGGCAAAGTGCATGCATACTGAAACCACGATGGGTATGAGCGCGATGACCAATGCGGCGAAACTGGCATCCACATACTGAAGCCCGAAATCCTCGCCGATGAAATATAGGAAAGGCTCAAAGAACGCAAGTGCGACGACAAGCATACGGTCGCCGCGGCGAATCTTCTCCAGTCTGTGACCTGCCTTGAAAAGGGTGTAGAACAGGGCGGATGCAATGACCAGCCTTAAGAATACGATAGTACAAACGGGAAATCCGCCATTGAGCAAAGATTTTGTCCAAACAAAACTAATGCCCCAGAAAAACATGGAAAAGGTAATGGCGGCATAACCCGTCAGCAATTTCGGTGTGTGCATGGCAGGTGGAAGATTAAGTAAGGCTTGTGGCGAAGCGGTACATCATAATGGCAGCGGCCACTGAAACGTTCAGCGATTCGGCACGAGCCCGGTTTCGGGCCAGACAAGGGATGGACACTTTGTGGGTGACCAGCGTTGCGAGTTCATCAGAAATCCCGTTCGCTTCGCTGCCGAAAAGCAGAATGTCGTCACTCCGGAACGAGAAATCATTGAGGTTGATGCCCTCCATAAAAGCACCGACAACTCTCCGCGAGTGCATGATACGCAGCAACTGTTCGAAATGGGCATATTGGACGTTCACATGCGCAAACGACCCCATGGTAGCCTGTATGGTTTTGGGGTTGTAGAATTCAACGCTGTCGTACGTACACACGATGTGCCCGAAATCGAGCCAGTCGGCGGTGCGGACAACAGTTCCTAAGTTGCCGGGGTCGGCTACACGGTCAAGCACAACGAGCGGCTTGTCTTGCGGAGGGTCGGCAATCGTATCGGTTTGGTGGGCAACCGCCAAAATCTCGGGCGGAGTCTTGAGGGTGCTGATGCTTTCCATCTCATGCGGCGACACTATAGTTGTGATGCCCGCCGGCAGCCAGTTTGAATTTCGGGACAAAGCCTTTTCCGTGACAAAGATCTCTGACGTGTCGTATGCGGAATCCAATAGCATCTGAACACTTTTCCTTCCCTCTACAAGGAAAAGCCGTTCACTGTCCCGGAATTTTTTCTTGTGGAGTTTCCGTATGTGGGAAATCTTGTTTTTGCTAATCATCCTGTAACTGCTCAAACGAGCGTATCGCATTCTTGTATGCTTCGCTGATCGGCTTGGAGGTGTGGGTCACCCTGTCAAACCCGGACAGAACACAACAGGAAACCGTTTTCACTATACCGGTTTTGGCATCGCGCAATTGCTGCATCATCTTCATGCTCTTGTTCCCCAACGCTATAACCTTGGTGTCGCAGACTATTTCATCGTGGAACTCAATGCTCTGCCTGAAATCCAGTTCAAGATGAACAAGTACCACATCCAACTCTTTCCAATCGATGGGTCGCTCGAGGACTTTCTCAAAATAAGCGCCGCGTCCAAAGTCGAAATAGTTGCATTGTGCCCCATTGTTGGCATGGACGTATGGGTCAAGGTCACTCATACGCACTTGTATCGGAACTGAACAGCGGTATTTCTCCATTGGAAACGGGCACTACTACAAACTGCCCTATATGCAGTCGTGGGGTTTCAGCCGCACCCTGGTTTTTATAGAGCGTTGATTTTCTTCATCAGGCCTGACTTGAGGTTTGCGGCCTTGTTTTTATGAATCATTCCTTTCTTGGCAAGTTTATCAATCATGGAACTCATAGAAGACAACTTCTGCATGGCCTCGTCCTTGTTGTCGAGGGCGCGGATATCCTTCAATGCGTTGCGCATTGTTTTGGAGTAATAACGGTTAGCCAGTCTTTTCTTCTCGTTTGCTCTAATTCTTTTGATAGAGGATTTGTGATTTGCCATTTCTTGGTGTTATTTATACTACTTTGATTTATAAATATTTTCAGGGCGCAAAAGTACATTTTTTTTCGTATAGGCCGCAAGTGCGACCAAATATTTTTTATCACCTTTACGATGTTGATAAACACATAATTGCTTTGACTTGCTTTTCCCTCATTCTTGCACCATAGGCATCCGTTCTTGAATAATCCGCAGCGTCTTGTCGTAAAAACGTGCAAAGTCGTTGATGCGAAGCAGTTGCTGCTGTTCGTCCGCGGAAAGACGGAAAAGTGCGGCATAATAGTGCCAGAGTTCCTTGAGATGTGCCAGCGTGCTGCGCTCTTTGATGCGGTGCAGAGACTCGTCGGCCGACAGTTGGTAATAGCGCAAGAAACGCCGCTGCCGGTCGCCCGTAGGCATACCTTTGATTTCCTCCGCAAGGAAAGGGTTGCGCAACAAACCGCGTCCCAGCATCCAGTCGCTGATCTGCGGATACCGCCGCCGCATTTCAACAAAACGTTCTTTTGTGAAGATGTCTCCGCTGTAGATGACCCTATGGTTCGTGTTGAGACAGAAATGGTCCATTGTCTCGAGGTCGGGCTCCCCTTCGTACATCTGCCTCCCGAGTCTCGGGTGGATGACGATGAACGACAAAGGATATTGCTCCAGCCTTCTCAGTATTTCCAGTCCCTCCGCCTTGTCGTTGAGCCCGAACCTCATCTTGACGGAAAAGCGGTATGGCGTTTGCGACATCACGGCACTGACAACCGATTCCACGGCATCCGCATCGGGCATAAGTCCGCACCCCCGTCTGCGGCGCACCACCTGTGCCACGGGGCAGCCTATGTTCCAATTGAAGTCTTCGTATCCATAACGGTCGTGCAGCGCGCGCATCGTATCCACAAAATGGGGCGGCCTGTTGCCCATGAGTTGCGGGATGGCAGGCACTATCGTGTTGTTTTCCGGATAAACATCCTGCCACCCTTTCACATTAAGCCTATCGCTTTCCTGTACGGGCAGGAAAGGGGTTATGCAACGGTCTATGCCGCCGAAATGGCGGCATAGACCGTTGCGGAAAGCATAGTTTGTGATTCCGTGGAGAGGGGCCAGCCAGATGTTCATGGCTTATCTTATCGCCACCTTGCGCGTGATGGTCTCTCCGCCCTGCTCTATTTTAAGCAGATAGATGCCGGAAGCAAGCGGTTTGACATTCAATGCGGTTTGTCCGGCCGCGTTTTCTTGTTCAGCCACCACACGTCCCGTCAAATCTACAAGGCGGCAGCGGAACGTGTCGCCGTTGCCCGACTCTACATAGAGATGGTCTTGGGCGGGGTTGGGATATATGCGCACCCTTTCAGCCTTTTGTTCGGACACGTCCGTGCCGTAATCAAGCCTTATGTCATCCAGATATAATTGTGTTGCGGGATTGGCCGACTGGAGCGTTCCGGCCAGGATTACGATGCGGAGGCGGTCGCATTCTGCCAACGGGTCGTCAAATGGGATCTCTATTTCTGTATATTCCGGTATAGTCTGTATTATCTGGAAGAACGCTTCACTCACGATTTCCTCTATACTGTCATATTCGCCAGTCGTATCGGCATCCGTGTCGGTCTCCTTTTTTGAAGTAAAGGCCATTATCGTCAGCGTGTCGTCTTGCGGCAGGTATTTGACGTGCATCTTGATGCTGACAGGCGTACGCGTACAGGCCATGCCGTCCGCGACAACGTTCCGCAGGGTTGAAAGGCTCATCAGGTCTTCCATGTCAAGGCTGTCAGGATTGTTCAGCAGTTCCTGTATGGTGGAGAGCGGGATGCTGAATGTGCCGGCGGTACCCAGTTGGGCGATGCCCGGCAAGGTGTAAGACATGATGCTCTCGATACCGATGGATGCCGCCTGGAGTTTCAGTGCGTACGAGCCGCCGAAAGCATCGGTGGTCTGCGAGCCGAACTCGCAAGAAACCGGATAAGCATAGTTGCCGATAATGGGGAGGGTTGTCGTGACCTCTCCTGAAACATACGTGGTCCATCCGTCCGGCCGTCCTTGCGTCCAGTTCTCGAAACCTGCATTGTTGACTTGTGTCTGTGCCGACAATCCCACGGTAACGAACATCATCATCAGAAAAGATAATTGCTTTTTCATCGTTTTTGATTTTTAGGTGGTTGAAAACATTATATAACGTTTTAACTTGTCCGGTATTGTACTGAACGGCTATTTTCTTCTTTCCAGGGCGGCTCCGAGAGACTGCAGGCGTTCAACGATGTTCTGGTATCCCCGGTCTATCTGCTCCACATTTTGTATGATGCTGGTGCCTTTTGCGGAGAGCGCCGCAATGAGCAGAGACACGCCGGCTCTGATGTCGGGCGAGGACATCGTGGTGGCGCGGAGCGGACGGCGACGTTCGAGGCCGATGACTATGGCACGGTGCGGGTCACAAAGTGTAATCTGCGCCCCCATGCTCTGTAGTTTGTCCACAAAGAAGAGCCTGCTTTCAAACATCTTCTGGTGAATCAGCACGCTGCCTCTGGCCTGAATTGCGGTCACCAGCACGATGCTGATAAGGTCGGGCGTGAAGCCGGGCCACGGAGCGTCGGCAATGGTGAGCACGGATCCATCGTAGTTGGTGTCGATTTCGTAGATGTCCTGTTCGTGGACGACAATGTCATCGCCTTTCAGTTCGAAGTCGATGCCGAGTTTCCGGAACGTGTAGGGGATGATGCCCAGATGCTCGCAGGCGCAGTTCTTGATGGTGAGTGGCGACTGGTTGAGGGCTGCCATGCCGAGGAAACTGCCCACCTCGATCATGTCGGGCAGGATGCGGTGTTCGCAGCCGTGGAGTTGTTCCACCCCCTCGACAGTCAGCAGGTTGGAGCCGATACCTGAAATCTTGGCCCCCATCCGGTTGAGCATGGAGCAGAGTTGGTAGAGGTAAGGTTCGCATGCTGCATTGAAGATGGTTGTTTTTCCCTCGGCGAACACTGCCGCCATCACGATATTGGCCGTTCCTGTAACGGAGGCCTCGTTGAGCAGCACATAGGCGCCTTTCAGGTGGTCGGCTTCGATTTTGAAGAACAGTCCGTCGTCTGAAAGTTGCGTATGTGCTCCCAAGTGTTCGAAGCCCTCAAAATGTGTTGTGAGCGGACGCCTTCCTATCTGGTCACCGCCGGGCCGGGCCGCATACGCATGGCCGAAACGCGCGAGCAGCGGGCCGATGACCATGATGGAGGCCCGTATCGTAGCCGAGAGTTTCACAAACTCCGGAGTGGTCAACATGTCCAGATTCACGTCGTCGGCCTGGAAAGTATAGGTCTCCTTGTTCAGTTTCGTGACTTTCACCCCGAGAAGTGACAATATGTCTATATAGCGGTGCACGTCGCGGATGTCGGGAAGGTTGGATACGGTGATGGGGGCGGCGGTCAGCAGTACGGCAGAGAGTATCTGCAGCGCTTCGTTCTTGGCCCCTTGCGGGGTAATCTCGCCGCTCAGTTTGTGCCCGCCCTCTATGATAAATTCAGCCATGCTCTTTTCCGTGGAGGTTGTGAGGGTTGATGTTAAAAAAGCCGTGAAACCTATTCGGGAATGACAACGGGGAACTGCCGGTTGAATTCCATACGGTACGGCGAGCCTATGATGTTCGACAGGAAATCCACATATTGGTCGGTGAACATGAACCTGTTGGCATCATAATAGGCTGCGGGGAGCGGGAAGTTGCCGATGTTGCCCATCTCGATTTCAGAGGCGTGGAACTCTTCCAGTTCCTCGTAAGGCACGATGTCGTGCATGACGGGCATTTTGCCGTAGTCTTCACGCAGCAGCAGGTCAACCACCTTGTCTGCCAGCGTTGACGTGAGCCGTCTGTCATATTCGTAGCATTTTCCTGAACGGGGGATGTAGCCTGAGATCTGCCCTCTTGCCTCGATGCCGAGTTTGCGGCTGATCTCGGAAGCGATGGTGCCGCTGATGCCCCCGAAGCGCGGATGTCCGTACTCATCGGTGTCTGACGAGGCATACACCATGCCGAGTTCCTGTTTCTCGTCGTCCCACCAGCGTACGCCTTCTGACACGGCGATGACAAGGCTGTGTTTCGGCGACCGCATATAATTCTCCTTCACTGACTCGAAGAAGAACTCTTTGCGTTCTTTTGTCATTTCCACTTCAGGCACCAGTGCCATCTGTGCGCCGCCGAATATGGCCGAGCCGGTCAGCCAGCCGGCGTCGCGTCCCATGACTTCCAGCACCATAATGCGCTGATGGGACTCATTGGTGGTGTGCAATTTGCTGGTGAGTTTCTTGATGGCCATGGCTCCGGAAGGGAACCCGGGGCAAAGCACCGTTTCGTGCTGCTGGCCGGCATAATGGTGCATCGTCCTTGTCCTCAAATCATTGTCGATGGTCTTTGGGAAGCCGATGACCGGAATGCCGTATTTCTCGTACATCTTTCTGGCAGCGCCGTTCGTGTCATCGCCGCCGATGGTGACCAAGACGTCGATCTTGTAGCGTTCGATGTTGCGGAGGATCTGCTGCGAGCGGTCTTCCGGGTTTTTCTTGCTCGGGAACGGATTGGTTCTTGAAGAGAGCAGTGCCGTGCCGCCGTAGATGCCGTTGTAGGGTATGTTCGTCAAGTCCACCACATCGCCGTCACCCAGCAGTCCTTTCCATCCTCTCAGGATCCCGTAAACCTTGAATCCGAGCATAGAAGCGCGGTTCCTTACACTTTCGATGCTGGAGTTGATGGCCGGCGTATCACCGCCTCCTGACAAGATGGCCAATGTCTTGCCTTTGAATAGTTTTTCTGTACGCATATCTTTAATGTTTTATTGTCGTCAATAAAATGGTCAGGCTAAAATCACGATTATTCCTGTAGTCCCTTAATCCCTGTTCAGCAGGTCACTGCCGGTGAAACGGTGCAGCGTGTCAGTGCGGGTGAGGATCTCTTCTTTGCTCATCTCCTCGAAAATGCCATACATCATTCTTTCTGTCAAGTAGGCCTGCAAATCGAAGGGAACGGGAGTGTTGGTGATGCTGTAGTATTGGCGTATTACTTCGTCAAACCAATAACTTACGTTGAATACACTTATGCGGACGCCGACAGGAGCCACAAACGCATCTTCTAGGTCTTTGTATTTCATCTGTTTGAAGTACGCTGTAATAAGCGCGGCGTTCCCGTCCAGCAGTTCGTCGGGGTCATAGACGACGAGTTTGTTTATAGCATTGGAAAAGGCGTCGCGCACCACCGTTCCGGAACTTTCTGCCATACGGTTGGAAAAGAACACGAGAGAGTCGGCCAGCCATCCCTGCTGATGTTCCGAAAGCGTGTCGATCACATAGCTGATAGGGGCGAAATCTATCTTGTAAACGCCCTCGTCGAACTGCGAGTATCCGTTCAGTCTGCACAGGTTGTTGACTGCCACGTCAAGGCAGGTGTCAAGGCAGTTGTAGATGGTTTTGTTCTTTTCGGTGTTCGTATAATACTGTTCTGCAAACGTTCCCGACTTGTCTTCGCAGCTGCCTGAAAGAGCCGTGGCAAGGACGGCAAGAAGCAGAGTTTCTATTTTCTTCATCATTTTTGAAATTTGTGCGCAAAGATACTTATTTTTGCGGAATGATAGTCAGCGATATGCAATTTGTGGCTAATGCCAAATCCACCAATCTGTTATTGTCAGAAATGGTCGCTGCCGAAGTCGTTCCCGACCGGTCGTTGCCGCCGTTTTTCGCGCTCTATACAGACTACCAGTCACAGGGACGCGGCATGGGGCGGAACCGGTGGTTCAGCAGCCGCGGCGCCAACCTGCTGGTCAGTTTCTATGTGAGGCCTCCCCTGCCCGCCGCGCGCCAGTTCCTCTTCAACCAATACTTCTCGATTGTGACGGCGACGTTTCTGGAACAATTCGTGCCCATGGTGCGCATCAAGTGGCCGAACGATCTCTATGTCAACGACAAGAAAGTGGCCGGCATCCTCATTGAACATTCCGTGTGCGGCGACCGGCTTCAACATACCGTCGCCGGCATCGGCATCAACGTCAACCAGCCCTCGTTTCCGTCCGACATTCCCCACCCCACTTCGTTGCTGCTCGAAACGGGCGTGCAACACGACATCACTGCGCTTCTGCAAGCCTATCGCCAGACACTCCTTGACCATTTCTCCAGCCTTTCTGTCGAAAACGCAGCGCGGCTCTATACTCATTATATGCAACGACTATACCGGCTCAACGAGTTCGCGCGCTACCGCATACACGACAAGGAACTTTATGCAGCCATCGCCAACATTGACTCTTACGGACGGCTGATCCTGAAAGACGAACACGGAGTCAGCCATGTCTGCGGATTCAAGGAGGTGACGTTTCTATAAACACAACGCAATGACACGCAACGATTTTTTCAGCCGTCTTCAATACCATTTCGGTTTTCCTCCGACAGGAAGCCAGACTCGTGCCATGTCTGACCTCGCCTCTTTCATATATGAACCCGGCGAGGGCTTTCTCTTCATCCTGAGGGGGTATGCCGGCACGGGAAAGACCACTTTGACGGGCGCGCTCATCAAGTCGCTGGAAGAAGTTCGCATCAGGTGTGTCATCCTGGCACCTACGGGGCGAGCCGCAAAAGTCATCTCGCAGCATGCCGGGCGCAAAGCCTACACCATCCACAAATGGATATACAGGACCGCCACCAAAGATGGTGTCCGCAAGTTTTTCCGCAAGGAGAACAAGTACAGCCATACCCTCTTCATTGTGGATGAGGCTTCGATGATTTCGGCACGGGCATCCGGCGATGAGTTTGCCGGCGGGCACAACCTGCTCGACGACTTGATAGACTATGTTTTCTCCAAAGCGCACAACCGGATGCTGTTCATCGGCGACGATGCGCAGTTGCCGCCGGTGTCAGAATATGAAAGCCCGGCCCTCAATCCCGAGTACCTACGGCACGCCTACCCCGTGCGGGTCTTTGAAAGCAGCCTTACCGATGTGGTCAGGCAGACACTTGACTCTGGCATCTTGTACAACGCCACATTGTTGCGCTGCAGAATTGCCCGTGGCGAAACTGAACCGCCGTTCTTCGGCGGGAAGCAATTCAGCGACTTCGTGCGAATCACCGGCGCCGAACTTGAAGAGGTGCTTAATGATCTTTACAGCAATAACGCCCCCGATGAGGTTGTTTCCATCACCTGTTCAAACCGGCGGGCTTTCATGCTGAACAGCGAAATCAGGAACCGGATTCTATATAGGGAAAACCGGATCAATGCCGGCGACTTCATCATGGCCGTCAAAAACAACTACTATTGGGTCGATGAGACCTCTGAAGTAGGCTTTCTGGCGAACGGCGACATTATGGAGGTGATGTCCATACACCGGCTGCAGGAACTTTACGGATTCACTTTCGCCGATGTGACCGTCAGGCTGTGCGATTATCCGGACCATCGCGACATAGACATCAAGATCATACTGGAAAGTCTGGACATAGAGGCGGCATCGCTCCCCTACGAAGATTTGCGCAGGCTCTATCAGGCTGTTTCGGAAGACTACGCCGAAATCCCGGATTCGCGCGCGCGGTTTCTCAAAACCCGGAACGACCCCTACCTCAATGCGGTGCAAGTGAAGTTCGCATACACCTTGACCTGCCACAAGACCCAAGGCGGACAATGGAAAAAGGTGCTCATCGACCAAGGCTATCTGCCCGAAGACAGAGTCGGACTTGACTATATGCGCTGGCTCTATACTGCTGTCACGCGCAGCACCCAAACAGTCTATCTCATCAATTTCAAGGATACTTTCTTCAATACAGACGAGGAGCAATAGGGCGTTCGGGCTGCACGGCTTTTTTTGTATTTTTGCGCCCTGTCTTACCGTCTGGCAATATGACATTCCCGAAAAAGAAAAAAAAAGCAGAAGAGCGGGCAGTTTCACTTTCAAAACTCGCTTGGAACCGGTTCAAGAAAGAAAAAGAGGGGGTGGCATCGCTCTTTTTTGTCGCTTTAGTCGTCATCGTTTCCATCTCGGGGTATCTCGTCACGCCTGACCATACGCCATACTGTAACCACCAGCAGTTGGAGATAGCGTTGCGCGAGCCCGGGTTCAGCGTTATGCTGTTGTTAGTGAAACAGGAAAAGGCAACAGAAAAACAGCCTTTTCTTAAGCGGATGCTGTTTGGACAGCCCTCTCTTTACCGCACCATTCCGATTTGCCGGTATCACGAAAACGCAGACTCCGTGACGGTACAACTCTTTGAACAGAACGAATATGCAACATTCGCAAAAGCGGATCTGTCGCCGGAACCTGCTGTCACCAAAAAATTCCTGCTCGGCACCGACCGCTATGGCCGTGACGTGCTCAGCCAACTGCTGATAGGAAGCCGTGTCAGCCTTTCCGTAGGTTTTATGTCTATATTCATCGCTTTGGTCATTGGAATCACCATAGGTTCCATAGCCGGATACTACCGAGGCAAAGTCGATGACATTTTGCTCTTCATTATAAATGTAGTATGGTCGATCCCGACATTGCTGCTGGTCATAGCCATCAGTTTTGCCTTAGGGAAAGGGTTCTGGCAGATATTCATTGCCATAGGACTGACGATGTGGGTTGACATCGCGCGGGTTGTGCGGGGGCAAGTGATCAGTCTGCGCGAGCAAGATTTCGTCGAATCCGGCAAGGCTCTCGGTTTCAGCAACCTGCGGATTGTCTTCAAGCACATTCTGCCTAACATCACCGGCACTATCATAGTAGTGGCGGCATCCAACTTCTCGTCGGCCATCCTTATGGAGGCGGGCTTGAGTTTCCTGGGGTTGGGCGTACAGCCTCCGATGCCATCGTGGGGCATGATGATGAAAGAGAACTACGCCTACATAGTGCTCGACAAAGCCTATCTGGCCATTGTGCCGGGCGTTGCCATCATGCTGCTAGTGCTGTCTTTTATGCTTATCGGCAACGCATTCCGCAACGCCCTTGATGTAAGGAACTGACTTACAAAACGGCTATTTCCGGAAAACTTCGCAGCCTTCGCTGCTGTAGGGCACCACGTCAACGCCGACGAACTCATGTTTCAGATACTTGAAATAGCCACAGACGGCAATCATGGCGGCATTGTCGGTCGTGAGGTCCAGCGGCGGAAGGAAAAGGTTGCGCCGGTATTTGCGGGCCACTTCAGCGGCGGCATTGCGCAGCCCCGAATTGGCGGAGACCCCGCCAGCCAGCACAAGGTCCTTGCAGGGCGATTCTTTCAAGGCTTTCACTACCTTGTCAATCAACGACTTCACAACAGCATTTTGTATTGATGCAGCCAAGTCGTGAATGTTATCCTCTATGAAGTTCGGGTTCTCTTTCAGCCGGTCGCGGACAAAATAGAGAAACGAGGTTTTCAGTCCGCTGAAACTGTAGTCGTAACCCGGGAGATGTGCCGTGGCGAACGTGAAGCGTCTGGGGTCTCCCTCCTTGGCATATTTGTCGATGACGGGGCCGCCGGGATAAGGGAGCCCGAGAATCTTGGCCGCCTTGTCGAAAGCCTCGCCTGCGGCGTCGTCTATGGTGCCGCCTATGCGCTGCATGTCGAAGTAGTCGTTCACCTGCAGCAGGAGCGTATGACCGCCAGACACCGTCAGGCACAAGAACGGGAACGACGGCACGGGCTTCTCCTCGCCGGGCCTGTGCAGGAAATTGGCCAGCACATGTCCCTGAAGATGGTCCACCTGGACTAACGGGATGTCAAGACTGTATGCCATAGCCTTGGCAAACGAACTGCCCACAAGGAGCGAGCCGAGAAGCCCGGGGCCGTTGGTGAAAGCAATGGCGGATAACTGATTTTTGTTTATTTTTGCACGCTTTAAAGCCGTATCTATCACCGGGATGATGTTTTGCTGGTGGGCCCGTGAAGCCAGTTCGGGGACGACCCCGCCGTATTCGGCGTGAACTTTCTGGCTTGCAATGACATTGGATAGTATCTCAGTGCCCTCAACAACAGCCGCAGACGTGTCATCACAGGAGGATTCGATACCGAGAATATAAACTGACATAACCTGATAATTAGTGGACAGCAAAAGTAGTAAAAAAAACGTGAAGAAAGCAGGCAGGCTCCTGCTTCGGGTATTGGGTTGCCTCATTGCACTCGACATGCTGCTTGTCGGGCTCTCCCTAATACCTGCCGTACAGACTTTTGCGGTGAACAAAATCACAGAAAAAGTGAGTCGGAACTGGGGGACGGGCATCTCCTTGAAACATGTCCGCCTCTCGCCCACCCTGCATATTGTGGCTGACGAACTGCACATCGAAGATAACCGGCAACAGGACATGATTTACGTGGGCAAGGTGAAATGCCGCCTTACCGGGCTTGGCTTCAGACCATTCAAACTGAAGTTCGGCAGCGTGACGCTTTCAGACGCAGACATCGTGCTGCGAACTTACTCGGGCGACACTACGCTGAACATTGCCGCCTGGGCCGCAAAGTTCAAGAAAAAAGACAACAATTCCTCTTTCTTGCTTTCTGCGAAGCACCTCACGTTGGTCAATTCGCGTTTTGTGCTCATCAACGACGACAATCGTACCGTTTTCGAGACCGGCAATATGCCGCCTGTCGACTATGCCTATTTTGAACTGAAGAACATCAACTGGGAGGTTGACAAGTTCATTGTCTCCAACGACAGCGTAGCCGCCAAGTTCAAACACCTGTCTTTTGAACAATATGGCGGATTTACTATGAAAGACGCCCAAGGCGAGTTCAGCATCTGGAGCCAGGGCCTTCGTTTTCAGAAGTTGAAAGCCAAAACCCCCAACAGCCGGATTGACATAGACCTTGCTTTTGACTACAATGCGTGGAGCTCATATTCCGAATTTACCGACTCCGTGCTGATCCAAGCGGCGGTGCGCCCATCGGTGCTCTGCATGAAAGACGTATCCGCATTTGTCCCATCGCTCCGCGGCATGGAGGAGACCCTCTTCCTGAAAAGCGAGAAAATCAGCGGTCCCGTCAACGACATCAACATCATTGGGCTCCGTGCCACCTGCGGATTCAAGAACCGCATCAACGGAGACCTTGCCATGAAGGACATCACCCGCTTCCCGGACACCTATTTGAACGTCCAACTCGATTCATGCACCCTTTATGCCCCCGAACTGGCCTTGCTGACCCTTCCCGGAGGCAAGAGTCCTGACTTTGCCAAGAAGACAGCATTCTTGGGCAACACGGCACTCAAGGCATCCTTTATCGGCACATTGGAAGACTTCAAGGCCGACCTTGCAGTCCGCACCGATGCCGGAAACATCTCGGCCGAGATGCGCACACTCACCGACAACGGACAAACGGTGCTGAAAGGGAAACTTGACGGCGCAGCCGTCAACCTTGCCCGTATCACCGGCGCGGACAAAGCGTTGGGAAAGAGCAGTTTCAGTTTGAAAACCGAAGGAAGCATGGCCTCGACAGGGTGGTCAAAGAAGAACTTGCAGACCCTGAAAGCAAGTCTTGACGGCGACATAGAGCATATCGACCTCATCGGCTATCCGCTACGCCACACCAAAGTGTCGGGCGAATATGCCGACAAGCTGTGCCAAGCTGTTGTCGAGACACACGACAAACACTTGGACTGCACCATATCGGGCATTCTGGACCTTTCGGAGGAGACACCTTTCCTACAAGGGGATGTCAGCCTCGACCACTTCGACATTGGCCACACCGCCGCCCTGTTGCCGGAGAGGGACTCTACCGCCACGGGGACAGACAAAATCATCCATGTACTACAGAACAACCCGACCCTCAAAACCGGTTTCGACAACTTCACGTTCACCCTCAGGGGCAGTGGCATTGATGACGTGACCGGCTACCTCGGCTGTGACAACATCTGGGTCTTCAACAATGGCGACTCTATCCGCAACTGCCGTTTCAGGGTGACGTCAATATGCACGGACCTTGCCCACAAGTTCATCGTGTCGTCAAATGTCTTCAACGCCACCCTCGAGAACAACTATCCGATTGGCGAAATCGCAAACTTTGTCATGCAACAAGCCCACGGGTACTTCCCCTCTCTGGTAGAAGAACCTGTCGGACACCGTGCGCAAAGCCATCCCTATTCATCAATGGACGACCGTTATCTCAAGGTTCGCGTATCCACCTACGAGACCAACCGCATATTGAGAATGCTGGTCCCCGACATCATCCTGGTCCCCAACTCCAGCTTTGAAGCAGAACTTTATGCTGATGCCCATAACGACTTGATAAAGGCCAATATACCATTCTTTGCAATCAAGAACAAACTATCCGTACATCACTTCAGTCTGAACAGCAGTTCTTCAGACACCTCGAGGATAGGGCTGCGGTTCAGCGCCGACTCTGTACATATCGGAAATCGTAAACAGCATCTTTGCTTCCATAACATAATGCTTCTAGCAAACTCCGGCCTTGATTCTGTTTTTTACGACCTGAAGTGGGACAACAGGCATAGCGAGACAGAAACCTACAGGTCAAGGCTTTCAGGGTGTGCCGATCTTTCAGATCCCGACGACCTTGTGCTCCGTCTCCACAACACCACCGTATATATTGACGAAATGGCGTGGCATTTCAGGGAGGGCAACGACATACGCTTCCAGAAACAGCGCATAGCCGTCAACAATCTGGTTTTCGAGAACGACACGAGCAGCATCACCGTCAACGGCGACTACTCCGCCAAGCAGAAATCCAGGCTGAACCTGCTCATCAAGACCCTCGACATGTCCATTGTGAACCCGCTGCTCAACAATATGACCTGCGGCGGTCTTCTTACAGCCGATGTGATGTTGCTGAACGGAGACCGGCGGCTGATACTCGGAAAGATGTTGGCAGACGACTTCGCCTTCAATGAAGAGAGAATCGGTGACCTTTTCTTGATGGCGGGATGGGACACGCAAAACCGCATCGGCTTCAACGGCGGCTTCTTCCGGAGCAGCAACTCCTTAACAGCCGCCACCTTGACTGAGTATGACGTCCGACGGTTCCGTGACGAGGGGAACACTTTTGCCAAAGTGAACGGCTATTACGCACCCGATGCCAAGAAACTGGCCGTACACACCGACTTCGACACGCTCAATGTCGGATTCCTCGAGCCATTCCTTTCCGGAATCAGCGACCGGGTGAGCGGCACGGCATCCGGGAAACTCGCATTTTACGCTTCTGCCGACTCCACCTATTTTGACGGCACCGTGCGTCTGCTCTCTGCCGACATGAGCATCGCACCGTTAGGCACCCTCTACCACTTCGACAATCAGGATCTCCGCTTCAATGAGGACGGCATATTCTTCGACCATATACAATTCAGCGACAATCTGAGGAACATCGCCTATATGGACGGCAGCATCCGGCACCGTAAATTCAAGGACATGAAGTTTGACCTCAAAATCCACACGGACGGAGTCACTGTGCTGAACACGCCGAAGACCGACAATGCCGTGTTTTACGGCACGGGCATCGCAGCCGGCGACGTCCTGATCGGAGGCACGGACAAGAGCATGACTTTCAGGGGTGCGAACCTGAAGACACTTTCGGGGACAAAAATATACCTGCTTGTCAGCACGGCCAGTTCAGCGAGCGAATCGACCATCATTCGATTCAAGACCACGGCAGACACCTCACAGTCCGCCATGACGCAGCAAAAAAGCGGTATGGACATGGACTTCGATTTTGCCTTCAACGTCACCGATGATGCCGACATCGTGCTATTGCTTGAGTCAATCGGCGGCACTATGAACGCAAAAGCCAACGGCAATTTCAGGCTCACGTTCAACAACAACGACAACCTGAACCTATACGGCAGCCTCGCGCTGCACTCGGGCGACTTCAGTTTTTCGCTTTATGACATAGTGAACTCACGATTCATGTTAGTGCCCGGTGGACAGATCACCTTTGACGGTCCGCTCAACAACATGGTAGTCAATGCCAGCGCCTACAAGAGTTCCAAGACCTCCTTGGCCAGCATCGTGCCGCAGGAATACCTTTCGGGCAGCAACACCACCGTCAACGCATACCTTCACCTGAACGGCGAAATCATGCGCAACCTCGAACCCACTTTCAGTTTCGAGTTGCCCAACAGCAGCGCTGAAGCGCGAAACATCTTCTATAATGCCATTGACACCACCAACAAAGAGAACATGACCAAGCAGTTTGCCTACTTCATGGTTTCTAACAGCTTCATACCCAGCACCCCGTTCACTTCGGGCGCCGGCGGTCTTTCCCCCAGCTACTCTTTGCTGAGCAGCGCACTCAACAGCGTACTTCATAATGTAATGGGAAACAGGCACGGGTCCGTCGGGGTCATCTACAATTCGGCGTCAGAAACGACCTCGGCGGAATACGGCATCCAGGCTAATGCAAACCTGCTGAACGACCGCATCACGATGTCAACGAGTTTCGGCTACTATGACAACAGGGAAACCGAAACGGCTGCCGAAAACATGTACGGTGACGTTTTTGTAGAATACAGCATAAACAAAAGCGGCACTTGGAAACTGAAAGCATACACCTACATTGGGGAGCATGACCAGGACCTGTACAGTCCTGACATCAACTCCAAAATCAACTACACGGCCGGTGTCGCATTAGGATACAAGCAGAGTTTCGACTCGCGTTACCGCCGGAAACTGCGTGCAGGCACAACTGACATATCAAAACGGAGAAAAAAACATGACTAACAACAAAAGCATCATTGCCGTCCTTGTCCTGTTGGCCGTCCTGGTTTTTCTGGGATGGTTTTTCTGGGACATCCTGCTATACATTTTCATAGCCATATTCCTCTCGCTGCTGGGCACGCCGCTGATGCGGTTGCTCACCCGCATACACATCCGAAAACGGCAGTTCCCCGAATCACTCGCCGCAGCCATCACGCTGCTTGTCATCATAGCCGTGCTTGGTTTGTTATGCTACCTTATAGTTCCGGCAATCATCCGCGAACTGACGTTTCTGGCATCCCTTGACCCCTCATCCTTGAGCCACTCCTTTGAGGTATGGATCAACAAACTTGACCCGATGCTCCGCAAGTTCGGCATCGTCAAGCATCACCAGCACACCTTTGGACTGGTGGTTTCAGAATGGGGCAAATTCATCGAGCAGGTGAACTTCTCCTCGCTGTTGAGCAACACCTTCAGCGCTGCCGGCACCGTACTCATTGCCATATTCTCGATACTGTTCATGACATTCTTCTCGCTTAAAGACCATCGTATTTTCTTCAAGATGATACAAGGATGGATACCGACAAAATACCGTCAGAACTTCAGCAACATATTAAATGCCACCGGCAAACAGGTCTCATCCTATTTCCTCGGGGTTTTCTGCGAAATGATGATCGTCGGCATCCTCGACACCATCTTTTGCGTGATACTGAAGATTCCCAGTCCAATGCTCATCGGCATCATAGGAGGGTTTCTCAACATCATTCCATACGTCGGTCCGCTCATTGCAGGTATCAGCGCGGTGGTGATATCCATCACTTCGTTGTTGCCCTCTGACCCGTCCAGTGCGCTGCTTATGACCACCTTGGTGAAAGCAATAGTTGCGATCGGCGTCACCAAACTCATCGACGACTTCGTGCTGCAGCCATACATATACGGGAAGCGGACGCATACGCATCCGCTGGAAATCTTCATCGTCATCTTGATGGCGGGCTATGTCGGCGGAGTGTTTGCCATGATCTTCGCCGTACCCGCCTATACGCTCATCCGCATTGTGACGAAAGAGTTCTTCGGAGCTTATTTCATGGTCGAAAACGAGCCGGCCGAATCCGGAACGTCCGCCGTTCCGGAGAAAGACCAGACCGCAGGACCCACCAGCGAGATGGACGTGTAACCGGTGGCTTTCTTGTCGAAAGCCACCTTAAAAGAGCCGCCTCTTGTCAGCACAGGCAGTTCGTAATGTCTGTCACCTTTGTCGTTATGCAATGCCCAAGCCAATGCGGCGGCGGTCACCCCCGTGCCGCATGAGAGCGTTTCGTCTTCCACGCCGCGTTCGTAAGTGCGTACCTTGATACCGTCGCCGTCCGCCTCCACGAAGTCCACGTTAGTGCCTTGACAGAAACGGGCATCGTGACGGAGGCGGCAGCCTTCAGCAACAACGGGATACGCTTTCAGGTCTTCTACCGGAACCACAAAATGGGGAGAGCCGGTGTCGAGAAAACATCCGTCCTCATAGAGCTTCATCTCTTTCACATCCTTCATCTCTAATGAGATGACCCACGAGTTCAGTTCGTGGCTAAAGACACTCGCATCGTGAAGTCCGTCGGAAGCGCGGAACACGCAATTGTTGCCGATTTCGCCGAGCATATTGGCAAGAGCCACCACACAGCGGCTGCCGTTCCCGCACAAAGTGGCCTCTTTGCCGTCTGCGTTGTAATAGCGCATCGAAAAGGAAACCTCAGGGTCCGTTTCGAGAAAAATAAGCCCGTCGGCGCCTATGCCTGCATGACGGTCGCAGAGATAGGCAACCTCATTGTCCTCAAGCCCGTAGTGCCCGCAACGGTTGTCAATCATAATGAAATCGTTTCCGGCTCCATGGAATTTGAAAAACGGAATGGTCTTCATTTGCATCTAAAAATTAAAGTTCTCGGATTTTTCAGGCTTTTCGAAATGGCTGTTTGGCCGAACCAGATAGGTTTCATTGCCAACCTCGAGGTAATAATTGTCCCGGAAATGGTAAACCTTGCATCCTTCAATCTTCATCCCTTTCACCTTCAGAGTGTTGTCTGAAAACAAGCAGGTCACTCTGTTCCTGACGGGGGTGCTCCATTGCTGAACTTGGATATGGATCGGGGTCTCATTTTCCGATTCCTGCATCTTGTCGTCCAGAAAGATCACGGGCACCGAAAGGCTGTGCAGCAACTTCTCCTGCACCAGGTCTTCCGTCAACTCCTCGCCGTCGTCCATACTCGGCTGCAGTGATTCATCCATCGTAAGGTCCTGAGTATCATAATCCTGCAAGAGCGTATCGATGTAGAGCGTATCCCGTGCGGCATTGTCATCGGACACCTGTGGCGTTTTCTGTTTTTGGATGACATAATGAAACACCGTGTCTGTCACCGTTTTTCCTTGTTGCTGTTCGACGGCATGGTCAGTCTGCTTTCCTTTCCGTTCTGCATAGAGCATCACAAGGGCTGTCACTGCGATGCCGAGCAGCAGTCCGAACAATACACCTGTTGCGAACAGAAATTTCTTTCCGGGGCGGAATTGTGCTTTTTCATTGGAATCCTGTTCAGCCATAATCTTGGAAATATGCGGGGCAAAAGTACAAAAAAATGTTAT
>CAVEXN010000036.1:0-22607 GCA_963620035.1 Oscillospiraceae bacterium
GGCGTTTTTTACTCATAAAAGGTTGATTGTCAATTATAAACAATTAGAGATTGCCCAATGTTTTAAAAAAAATCCTCATTTATCCGTACGCTCTAAAAATTCAACTTGGACAGTTGAAGAGCGGGGGAGCACAACATCCCGCCATGGTTGATAGGCAAAGGTCTGCGTGAAGGTGTCAATAGGTTTCGTGCGCCATGTCGCGGTACTCTTCAAACAATTTGAGGCAGGCTTTCCGGTCCTTTTCGACGAGGTAGTCTTTGAACGCCTCGCGTCCGCCGAACATAGTGTCGAGCGCTTTGTCGCGGAAGCCTATCTTTTCATTGTCGGCGATGGTGCAGCCGTAATAGACGGTTTTGATGTTTGCCCATTTGCAGGCGGCGAGGCACATAGGGCACGGTTCGCCGGTAGTGTACAGCACCGCCCCCGAAAGGTCATGGTTGCCGGTGGTAAGGCCGGCGTTGCGGATGGCGGCAATTTCGCCGTGGCACGTGGCGTCGTGGTCCGAAAGCACCTTGTTGTGTCCCCGCCCGATGATTTCCCCATCTTTCACGATGACGCTTCCGAACGGACCGCCGTCGCCGTTGCGTATGCCTTGGCGCGCTTCGGAAATGGCAATGTCCATAAACGCATCTTCCGCATGCAAGTCTGCGTCTGCCAAGGTTTCAAGGAAGCGGTCAACGGCTTGGTTGAATGGCCCGGGACACTTGCCGGCAATGAAATGGTCGCCTTTGATGAACTGTAGTGTTGCATCGGGCAGGTTCCGGGCAATCTCCCGGGTGTGTTCTTCCCGTATCATGTCTTCGGTTCCGCAGATGACAAGGGTGGGGCAGGTGATATGCGACAGTTCTTCGGGACGGATATCCGGTTCGTTGACCATCAGTCCGAGCAATTCGGCCTTTTCCCGGGCTTCGGGCGACCGGTCGGCGTCACGTTTCGCAAGGGAGTACGCCGCCTCTATGGGCTCTTGCGCCACCCGCTCAACCCCGTCAGGGTTGAGGTTGCCGCCGTTCAGCACCAGCGCTTTCACCATCTCCGGATGCTGCAGGGCAAATTCCATGGCGATGTTGGCGCCGTCTGAAAAGCCCAGTATAATGGCTTCCGGGATATGGTGTCCGGTCATAAAGCCGTAAAGGTCAAGCGCAAACTGCTTGATGGTAAACGGCATGGAGCCCCGCGGCGACTGCCCATGCCCACGCGTGTCTATCGCAATGACCCGGTACCTGTTGCTGAAATGCTCGATTTGACAGGCAAAATAGCGGCTGTCCTCCCCGTTGCCGTGCAAGAAGAGGAAAGGTTCTCCGCTCCCTTTTTCCTGACAATGCAGTTGTATGTCCATTGTTCTGTGCTTTTTGTTTTAAACGTTGTGATGTCGTTCCCCGGTCTGCGTTTTTTTTTGTTTTCGGCAGATCCCGTTGTTGATTATTACGGTGCAAAGATAATATTTTGGCAAAGACTATCAAGGATTTCGTCACAGTTTCCGTTTATACGATATGTGAGGATGAGGGACTGAAGAAGGATAACTCACACGGAATAAAATACGGGTTGGATAATCAAACACAATTGTCTATATTTGCAGCCGTTAAGCATTGATGTAGAAAACAGGATGAATACATTTGATCTAACCTTAAGATTATCACCAAAATGAAAAAAAAACTAACCAAAACTGTCGTGATGCTGACAGCGGCCGCAGTTGTTATGATAGTCGCCGCATCATGCGAAAAGAGCAACGGGGTATATAGCCCCAAGAAGAAGATCAATAAAGTCTATCGCGAGGCTTCTATTCAAAATCTGGACGACCCGTCCGAAGTCAGCGTGCAAGACAAGTTCCTGTACGAAAACTGGACCTGGTCTGACGGTCTGGTGCAGCAGATTGACCATTATGACGGCTCAAATTCCGTATGGACGGAAGCGTTCACCTACGATGAGCACGAACGAGTGCTGAAAATTGAAGATGCCGTATGGTATGAGACGCTTACGTTCGAGTACCAGGACGGCAGAATAAGCACATCGAAACTCTCATACGACGGAATGTTGTCAGAGGAGTGGAGTTTCTCGTACGAGAACGGCAGGTTAGTCCGTGCCGACGGCAAGTGTTACTACGATGATTATAAGGGGAAAAGACACTTGAGCCCTTTGAGCAGCCTCGGCTTTGACGGCATGACGAATGACGCCCTGACTGAAGCGGTAGGCAGATGCAAGTCTGCCGCCAAGGGTAACGAAACGGAATTCACAATACAACTCGAATGGGACAAGGACAATATATCGATGATGTCTGTGGTGAGCGAAGAGTTTTCCGGGACAATCCGTTTCGAGTACGACCAGTACAAGAACCCCAAAAGAGGCTTTAACAACATTGAGAACACATGGTGGGCCTATAACAGCGCCAACAATATTCTGAAGATGACGCAGACATACGGCAGTGAATCACTTGTGGCAGAGTATGCCTACGAATATGATAATAAGTATCCTGTGACGGTGCGCTGTACGACAAACGAATTCGGCAGCAGAATCCAAAGTACCGATTATTATGAGTATGAATAAACTAAATAACATAATGACTAAAACTGCTTTTGATATGAGAAAAAACATTTTCGGAAATGCCGCACTTGGCATTGCGGCCACAATGCTGATACTCCTTGCATCCTCGTGTACGGAAAAGGAAGGAATCTATAACCCTAAAAAGAAAATTGCAAGTGTTTATGAATCTTCTGTATATCACGACTATGAATACCCTGAAGATGATGAGGTGATTGGGAAAAGCCTGTCAGAACAGTGGGTGTGGTCGGGCGATATTCTGCAGCAGATAAAGTATTATTGGGACGGGATTCAGATGTCAACCGAAAAATATGCTTACGACAAAGACAACCGGGTCGTTAGCGTGGAGACCTCCGGCTGGGACTTGGAAGCCGATTCACGGATGGATTACGAATATGATGGCAATTTATTGAGCAAATGCAAGTTGTATTATGACGGGGAACTCGAGAGGGAGTTCACTTTCACCTACAACGGCAGAACATTGAGTTCGATGAAATGCAAGGTCTATCTCAATTTCGACAAGTCGCTCCGGAAACATTTCCTGACGCCGCTGCGCAGTTTGGGTTTTGACAGGTCTATGTCCAAGCCGGTGGAGCAGTGCCTCAAGAAGTTCTGTTCAGAAGCCAAAGGTGCCGAAGAGTTTGACATCACCTTTGAGTGGACCGGCAAAAATGTGACAGCCTTGCGCATGCGCGGAAACAGCACGTATTGTGACATTCTGTACGAATACGACCAGAAACTGAATCCCAAGAAAGGTCTTCTCGGCAATTTTTTCGAACCGGAACTCTACTGTTCTGCCAACAATGTCACCAAATACACCGAAACGGAGTATGGGGAGACGGAAATTGTGGAGTACAGTTATGAGTATGACGGCAAGTATCCGTCAACAAAACAATGGACAGAGCGCGACGAATACGGTTATGAACAGTACACGGAGTACTACGTCTATGAATAGGAAGCCGTTTCCCCGTACATAGGATCAATTCAGGTTGCAATGTTTGTTGATACCATTTATTATCCGCTGGTGCGTGCCTTGCGCGACCGGCCAGATGAGACAGCGCTGTCAGTGAAGGGCAAGGCGTACGACAACCGCCGCCTCGCCATGCTGATGGCGCCGGTGATGAAAGAACTTGACACTTTCTCAGACAGTACCGTGGCGTTGCTCATGGAGGACGAAGCCGTCACCAAGGCGGCGCTGTTGGCATGTATGCTATGCGGCAAGACTGTAGTGCCCGTATGGTTGAGCTGGAGCGAAGAGCAGCAGAAGAGGGTGGTGGAATGTTCGGGAGCGCGCAAGTTCCTGACCCGGGAACGGATGTTCTATTACTATTGGATGACCTACGAAGATGCCGTCTGCCGCATTGACGACGGGCTGCCGGTGGCGCGCGACTTGCCATGCGCCGCCCGCCTCTGCTCGTTTGACGGGGACGGCAATATGCACGACCGCTATCTTTCGGCAGAGGAGTGGCTGCAGAGCCTGCGGCAGCAAGGCTTCATCAAGCCCGAAGAGTTGAGGGGCATTTTAGGGGATAATGCAAAAAATACTTTGAGGTAATTATACTCATGTTTGTGATGTCGATAAGAGAAATTCATATTGTTGAAATTGTTTTGCACCGAACTATAGGTGGACTTGTTTCATTGAGAAAATCTTTATTGGCAATGTTGATGATCTTTCAGTTTAATTGTGCTTTCCTTTCAGTTTGTTTTGGACAACAAACGGATGATGAGACTGAATTTAAAATAGGATTGTTCAGTCCATTGTCTTGTATGACACGAATAGAAGGAGGTTGTGAAATACCATACGAAACTACAGAGCTGGATGGTTTTAAAACCAGTGTTTTAAATGTTCTGGCAGAAGATGGCTTTAATATCTATCAAACATATGCTCCTTATGAATGGAATTCAGAATGTTTTATGAAACATTACCTTAAATTGTCGCAAGCGAACGGTTTTAAGGTTCAACTCGGATCCGGATTTTACTACAAGCCGTCTGTTGATGCAAATGGAAATGTTTTGGGTTATGGGACGAATGTGTTTGATAATTGCGGAAATACAATAGACACTTGTGAGACACCTTATTCTCGTGGTTTCTTCCGGCCGGATATGGTCAGTTTTATGCGTAATGTTGGTGTCGTTTCTCCCTACAAGGAAATAATATGGGGATATCTTGTATGTGAAGAAGCGTCGTATTTTCATTGCCATCATTTTGCGTATGATTGCAGGGGAAATGTTTGGTGTGATAGCTCGTGTTTTAAAAATGTTGAACTGCCTCCTGATAACGTTCATAGTGCTATTTCTTATTTTAAGAACAATCTGTATTCCGCAGGAGTTTCAAGTCACAAAGTTGTCGTGATGGAGGCAAACCATCACAAAAATATCAATGATAATACAAACGACAGTGAAGGTGTCTATAATCCACAACAATACATTAAACTTTTAGACAAAAATGACAAAAGAGATGTCTTTTTTGAAGGCTCTTATACTCAATTCCCGTCAGTAGATTGGATAAGTCAGAATTATAATGAAATGTTTAACGACGGATACCATTATTTAGGACCATTCAAATCGATTGACTACGCAAGCTCTTATACATCTGAAATCCATAAAGTCATCAACATTGAGGGTACATCAGTCAATCAAGATTATTGGGCATGTTTTCATTCGGATTCAGCCATTAAAAATGCGAACTGGTTATGGTTTCAAACGTACACGTCAATAATCCATGGAGTGAAAGGCGTTTGGTTCTGGTCTCTTGATTTTGCTTGGAACAAAGGTGAGTTAAAGAAATGGGATGATTTAACGGTTCATAATAGGTATGAGAGAGGATTTTTTCCTGAAAATTACAGAAAATACGTGGCGAATCTTGCACGAGAATTACGGTTTTTAGCAGACAAAGGAATCCTGAATGTCGATGCCAGTGCTATTATTTCGGAAAAAACAGATGATGTCGATCTGAATTGTATTGTTCCTCTTGCTTCGTCATACATTCCTTCTTCTTTGCCGCCAGAAAAGAAAACGGAAAAATACGGATTACGCTATACAATCAGAAGCAATGGGGACGAAACATATATGATTATTTCAAATCCGTTAAATGTTTCAGTATCTGCAATTTTAGATTTTTCGAATACATCAAATCAACAAACTCAAAATGCTGTTGGGGTGACAGTACTTTTCGACAACAATCAATATGAGGTGGAGAGTGTTTATTATAAAACAGATAGAAATTCGCATATAGATTTTCAAAGTGGAAATGTGGGCGACCAATATGAAGTCTCTTTTTCTGAGGGAAAAAAACTGTCAATCTCTTTCGGTCCGATGGATGTGAAGGTTATGAAATTCATTTCCACGTTTTCTGGTTATAACAATGGATGGAGTAAAGTTTGGTCTAATTATGGAAACGGGAAAATGGATGGGCACATAATAAAGGAGAATGATTTGTTTTATGTTGGAGATTATGACGGGGATGGAGTCGAAGAATTGTTATGTGTAGGTTATTCGAAAAGTGGCACAAACGATTGGATGTCACTTCTGAAATTCAGAAATGAAAAATGGGAATGGATATGGAGCAATTACGGAGAGTCTTCGGCAGGGAATGGTTTGTATCTGTATAGGAGCAGTTTTGTTATTGGTGATTATGATGGGGACGGGAAGGACGAACTTCTGGGGAACGATATTGAAGGCTGGACAACAATGTTCAAATTCGAGAATGGTAATTGGCAATGGATCTGGTCTGATTATGGGAACGCCTCGCATACGATGAGGTCATATAAAGACATATTTTATGCTGGTGATTATGATGGAGACGGGAAAGAAGAATTGCTTGGATGTGACCTGCCAAGCGGATGGACTACGCTGTTTAAATGGAACGGAAATGATTTTGTATGGAACAGATCAGATTACGGCAACAATCATCCTATAAGACAATATCGGGATCAAATGGTAATCGGAGATTTTGATGGGGACGAGAAATCAGAGCTGATTGGTTTTGATACGTCAGTTGCTCTTTTTGATTTGGATGGAGTTGATTGGTCCATAGGATGGACTTCAAATGGTGCTTCTGATTTCGGAGGCTGGACATATCCGATGATGTCCACCGATACGCTATTAGTAGGTAATTTGGATTCGGACAACAAGGACGAGTTGTTAATAGTGCAAACACATTCAACTGCAGCATGGGCCACGTCAATGGATTTAAAAAATGACAGGAGTGGATGGAATTGGAATTGGTCGGCAAATCCTCAATACGGATTCCAGTATATCGATGATTGGCCTTTGTCAGCAAATGGCGGTGAAAATACGCGTTATATTTTAATTACAGTTATGGAGAACGCCCCGAAATATTTGATTGCAATGCGACAATATTGCAACAGTTTTTTAGTTAATATGTATAAAACAAGCGGCTATGGCAGTTATAAATAATCAAATGCAGATTCGGAAGATTGAATAATTGAAAGTGTATCTATTCCCCCCCCCCCTAAAAAAGACACTAATGATTCCAATAAAACAAAACACAACACAACATAATAAGAACCAATAGTTCCAAACATTTTTACAATATTTATAATATGAAGAAGAAAATCAAATCGCTGTACCGTTTTTTGTCGCCGAAGTTTCAGAGTGTTCATTTGGATTATAGGGTCAATCCTATGCCGAGATTAATCCCCCCGGGCAATCCGACATCTTCTGCTTTATATAAGATTATTGATGGCAATAGGGCATTGTACAAAGAGAACCTTACCGGTTTTTTGCAATACAAGGAAAAGTTTTGGAAAATAAGAGATTCGAAAGAAGAAACAGATGATAACAAAATAGCCTGGAACAACGGATATTTGTCGGGGCTTGACATAGTGGGAATCTATGGGATGCTCGCCAAGTACAAGCCGTCAAGATACATAGAAATAGGTTCCGGCAATTCTACCAAGGTCGCCCGCAAATCAGTGGCGGAAAACGGACTTCATACTGTAATTGTTTCGATAGACCCGTGCCCAAGGGCGAATATTGACCATCTGGCAGACAAGGTGATTAGAGAACCATTTGAAAATATACCCGACAATGGGGTTGTCGTGGAGTCGTTGGCAGAAAACGACATCCTGTTTATCGACAATTCTCACCGCGTTTTCCCGAATTCAGATGCTACTGTTTGTTTCCTTGAATTGCTCCCGTTTTTGAAGAAAGGGGTTGTCGTGCATTTCCATGATATCTTTTTGCCGTACGATTATCCTCAGGTTATGTGCGAAAGGTTCTACAATGAGCAATATATGCTTGCGGCTTTCCTGCTGGCAAATCCGGAAAGGTATAGGCCAATATTGCCGAATTACTTTGTAAGCCAAGACCAAGAACTGTCGGGAACCATATCACCGGTCTGGGAGCACCCGAATATGCAGAATGTGGAACGGCATGGCGGTTCGTTCTGGCTGCAGATAGGCGGATAGCCGTGTGCAAATCAGAATCAATGCAGACGAATCTGTTTTCTTTTTTGTATTTTTGCCCTCGTTTTTCTATGGAATGTAAACACTAATAATATTCACGACAATGAAGAAAATTACAACTATGGTAATCGCTGTCGGCTGCATGGTTTTGGCTATGAATTCTTGCAAGGACAAAAAAGCGGAACATCCCGAAGATGCGGCAAAAAGCGAATGGCAACAGAAGGTTGAAGAGTATGCCTATTTCGACCTGACAACGGATCTTTCCAAACTCGGCGAGAACGACAAACAACTGATTCCCATCTTCATCGAAATCGGCCATATCATGGACGACCTGTTTTGGGAACAGACATTCGGTCCAAAATCCCTGCTGGATACGATTCAGGACAAATGGATAAAGGAGTTCGCGATTATCAATTACGGTCCTTGGGACAGGTTGGACAACGACCGCCCGTTCGTGTCCGGATATGGGGAGAAACCGGCGGCATGCAACTATTATCCGCAAGACATCACCCTTGAGGAGTATGAGGCTTTGCAGGACAAGAACAAGTCGTCGCACTATACGGTGCTGGTCCGCAACGAGGACGGAAGCCTCAAGTCGGTATGGTATCACGAGCATTATGCCGAGAAACTGGCAAAAGTGCATGAATTGCTTGACAAGGCCATAGAAATCGCTGAGAACCCCTCGATGAAAAAGTATTTGGTGGAACGCAAGAAAGCCCTCCAGACGGACGACTATTTCGCTTCTGATATGGCCTGGATGGACATGAAAGACTCCAAACTCGACTTCGTGTTCGGCCCGATTGAGAACTACGACGACAAACTCAATGTGTTGAAGACCTCATACGAAGCCTTTGTGCTGGTGAAGGACGAAGAGGAGAGCGGCAAACTGACGAAGTTTGTGGCCATGCTTCCGCAACTCCAGAAAGAACTGCCCTGTGAGGCCAAATACCGCAACTATGTGCCCGGCACCTCTTCAGACATGAACGTCTATGATGTCATCTTCTATGGCGGCGACTGCAATGCAGGCGGCAAGACCATCGCCATCAACCTGCCCAACGATGACAAGGTGCAGGCCGCCAAAGGGTCGCGCCGTTTCCAACTCCGCAACGCCATGCAGGCCAAGTTCGACAAAATCATGAAGCCTATCGGCGAAATCATCATCGAACCGTCAGAGCAGGACCACATCAATTTCGACGCTTTCTTCTGGAATGTAACTTTCCATGAGGTTGCCCATGGTCTGGGCGTGAAGCAGACTATCAACGGAAAAGGTTCTGTGGATGCTGCTATGAAAACGGAAAACACCAACTGGGAAGAGGCTAAAGCAGACATCATCGGCCTGCACCTGGTCTGCGCCCTGATTGACAAAGGCGAAATCACCAACATCACGAAAGAGGATGCCGTCACAACCTTCATCGTAGGTTTGCTCCGTTCTGTCCGTTTCGGGGCCGCTGATGCTCACGGCGTGGCTAATATGATGTGCTACAACTATTTTGAAAACTCCGGAGCTTTCCAACGCAACGGAAACGGTTCGTACCACATCGATTACGACAAGGCACAGAAAGCCATCGACAGCTGGATTGCCACTATCCTGAAAACGCAGGCCGAGGGCGATTTCGCTTTCGCTTCAAAATACAGCAAGGATAACGGAACTATCGGCGAGAGCCTGCAGAAAGACCTTGACCGCATCAACAAGGCTGGCATCCCGCGCGACATCCGCTTCAACCAGGGACTGGAGGTGCTCGGATTATAATAAGTCAAAACGCCCACATCGGCATAGTGAAATGCACAACGGATGTTCTTCAGAAGCAATGTCCGTTGTGTTTTTTTAGATAAACAGCCAAATATGTATCTCAAGAACCTGACACTTGCCAATTTCAAAAATTACGGGGAGGCGTGCTTCGTCTTCAACGAGAACGTGAACGGAATCGTAGGGAAGAACGGCAGCGGCAAGACCAATCTGCTGGATGCCATACACTACCTGTCTTTCTGCAAAAGTTATTTTTCTCCGCAAGATGTCTATTCCGTCCGCTTCAATGCGGATTTTTTTGCGGTACATGGCGATTTCCATGACCGGGACACCGAAAACAGCACCCATGTGAGTTGTGTTTACAAAAACGGGCACAAGTCGATGCGGGCAAACCGGAAGGAGTACGGCCGCCTGAGCGCCCACATAGGGCTGTTTCCTGTGGTGATGGTGTCGCCGTACGACAGCGATATCATCAACGGCGGCGGTGAAAACCGCCGAAAGTTCTTCGATGTCGTCATTTCACAATACGACCGCGAGTACCTGCAGCACCTCATCTCTTATCGTAAGTTGCTGGTTCAGCGTAACGCTTTGCTTAAGCAGATGTCCGAAAGCCGCCAGTGTGACAACTCGCTGCTGGAGGTCATTGACGGGCAGATGGACCAGTCAGGGACGTTCATACACGTAGTGCGCCGGGATTTCATCGACAAGATCCGTCCGATATTCAGCAAACATTACCAACGGCTTTCCCGCTCCGCCGAAGAGGTTGACATACAATACCTGTCAGCGTTAAATGATAAGCCATTCGCCGCCGGAATGCGTGAATGTTTTGGGGCTGACGTCAAAAGCGGCTTCACCAACTTCGGCGCACATAAAGACGACTTTGCATTTCTTATCAACGGACAGCCCGTCAAGAGGTTCGGGTCGCAAGGGCAGCAGAAGTCCTTTTCGCTTGCCTTGCGCCTCGCCCAATTCGACTATTCCTACGAACAGAAAAGCATCAAGCCCATACTGCTTTTGGACGACATTTTCGACAAACTGGACATGGACCGAACGGCCGAACTGCTTAACATGGTCGGGCAGGAGCATTTCGGGCAGGTGTTTTTGACAGACACCGACGAGAACCGCGTGATGAGGATTCTTTCCGGGCACGGCATCTCGCACCAGATCATCAGCACCGCACAGATGTAATGGTGACGCGGCATTTGACGTCAAGTCGCGTCAACGGATAAAAACTGTACTTTTGCCGCCCTGAAAAAAGACGGTATGGGCGGCACTGTTATTCAACCGGGAAAACTTGAAAGGCTGTGGAACCGGAATTATCTGAAGGTTTGGACGGCCAATTTTATGATTTATTTCTCTTTCATGCTGCTTACGCCGCTGTTGCCTTTGTATTTGAGGGACACCTATATGGCCGGCAAACATGTTATTGGATTTGTGTTGTCTGGCTATACGCTGCTGGCCTTGCTGATTCGCCCGTTCGGAGGTTTTATGGTTGACAGTTTCCCTCGAAAAAAGGTGTTGCTGGTCTGTTATGGGCTTTATTGCGCATGCTTCGGCGGCTATTTGCTGGCCGGTTCCTTGTTGTGGTTCACCATCATAAGGACGCTGCACGGCGCGCCGTTCGGAGCCACTACGGTTGCCAACAGCACCGTGGCTATCGATGTGTTGCACCCGACACGCAGAGCCGAAGGCATAGGGTATTACGGCTTGAGCAACAACATCGCCTCCGCCATCGCACCGGCCTTGGCCATCTATGTGCTGCATCTGACGCAAAGCTATGCGCTCCTGTTCTGGATAGCCCTCCTCACTTCTGCCGTCGGATTTGCCGTGAATGCCTCCCTCGACTTGAATGAGCGGCCGTTGGTCAAAGACAAGTCCAAGGTTTCATTCGACCGTTTCTTCCTGTTGAAAGGGTGGAGCGAAGGACTCACGATGGTCTGTTTTGCTTTTTCGTATGGCATCATCTCAACATACGTGGCCATTTACGGTGCAGAGGAACTGAACATACAAAGCGGATCTGCGTTCTTCTTCATGTTGCTGTCGTGCGGGTTGATACTGTCGCGTCTTATCGGCAGCCGGAGTCTGCGCGAGGGCAAAGTCACCCACAATGCGGCAGCAGGAATGACCGTCTCGCTGGTCGGATACCTGCTTTTCGCCGCCGTACATCATCCTGCAGGCTACTACGGGTCAGCATTGATAATCGGACTGGGCAACGGGCACATGTGGCCGGCATATCAGACAATGTTCATCAATCTGGCGCCGCATACGCAACGCGGCACCGCCAATTCCTCCATTCTTATCAGTTGGGACATCGGTGTGGGGCTTGGCATCCTTGCCGGCGGCGTGGTGGCCGAACATGTCGGATACCATTGGGCTTTCTGGCTTTCGTGGACTGTGAATGTGGCCGGTGTTGCCGGTTTCTTCGCCTATGTCAGAAACAGTTTCATGCGAAACCGCTTACGCTGACGAGCCAAAACGCAAAGGACAGAAGACGAGAGCGTAATTGCGGAACAACATCAAAGAATGTGGTTTTTCGTTCCTTTATCTGCACGTCATAAAACTGCTGTAACCGCAAAAAGTGTATTTTTGCCGCTTGTTTAGATTTTGGATAATTGATATGAAGAAACTCTGTCTCTCTTTTGCCTTTGCTGTCCTGCTGTCCTGCCTTTCGGCGCAAAAAGCCGTGACGATAGATCAGTGCCAGCAATGGGCTGTGGCACAGACTTCTGCAAGCCTTCAGAAAGACCTGAACGAGCAAATACTGAAAACTAGCCTCAACAACGCATCTGCCCACCTCTACCCCAAACTCTCCATCAACGGAAAGTTCTCGTACGAGTCGGCCGAGGTGCCTGCATGCCAAGGACAAAGCACCCTTCCGCCAGCACCCTTCGATGAAAACCCGGAACTCGCCAGGATGCAGTACCATATCGGCCTCGACCTTGAACAAGTCGTCTTCCAGGGCGGCAAGATGTTCTACGGCCGTCAGTACGCCAAACTGCAGAACGATGCCGAAATCTATAAGATAGGACTCTCTATCAATGAAATAAAGTCGCAAGTGATTACCCTATACCTCAATCTCTTGATCGTGGAGAAGCAGATGGGCATCATCGAGAATGTGCAGAGCACGTTCAGAGACCAGATCAAACAACTGCAGGTACTGCTCAAGGAGGGCGTCATTCCGCAGAACACCTTGTCGCAGCTTGAACTGGAGTCACTGAAAATGGAACAGAACCATAACGACTTGCAAGCAAAAAAAGAATCGATTATTTCATCGCTGTCCATCCTGACAGGTCATGACTTGTCAGCGGTCACTTTTGAGATGCCCAGCATCCCCGACATCAACGAAGACATCGAGTCGCAACGGCTGGAACTTTCCATATTCGAGAACCATGCCAAACAGATGGATTTTCAGCGCAAACTGCATCTGTCAAGCAGCCTGCCTAAAGTGTCACTTTTTGTCACGGGCGGCTACGGACGCCCCGACTACCAGTTCTATTTCAACCGCCCCGACTGGTATTATATGGCGGGCGTCTATCTCAACATCCCGGTGATAGACTGGGCCAAGACCTCCGGCATCAGCAAGGTCATCAACACGCAAAAGAAGATATTGCAAAGCCAGGAGGAGGATTTCAAGAAATCGAACATGATTCAGATCCAAGACAAACTGAATGAGATAAAGCGGATAGAGAATCTGCTGATACTTGACAAGGCCATAACCGGGAAGTACAAATCGTTGACGGAGACCTATTCGAGTCAGTTGGTGAACGGTACGATAACGGCCATCGATTATGTACGGCAACACAACGACGAATTGCAGTCGCTGATGAATCAGGAGATACATTCGATACAGTTGCTTAAAGCGAAGTACGAACTGATGACGTTGAAAGGGCTGCTATGAAAATAGTATAAAATGATTGATATATAACATAGGAACAAATAGCAATAACAAAAATAACTAAACAACAAACAAATGGATCGTTTATTGAATGTTTCCGGTTCGCCGCATGTACACAGCGAAGATTCCGTGAGGAAAATCATGTGGTCGGTAGTGCTGGCGCTGATGCCCGCTTTTGTAGTGTCGATTTTCTATTTCGGTTTTCCCGTTGTGATCTTGACGCTGGTGTCTGTAGGATGCTGCGTTCTTTTTGAGTATCTGATTCAACGTTTCATCCTTAAAGTAAAACCTACGGTGAGTGACGGTTCCGCAGTAGTTACAGGGTTGCTGCTGGCTTTTAATGTGCCTTCCGGTCTCCCGGTTTGGATGATGGTGGTGGGTGCGCTGGTGGCTATTGGAATTGCCAAGATGCCGTTCGGCGGTCTGGGGCACAATCCTTTCAACCCCGCACTTGTTGCCCGTGTGTTCCTGCTGATCGCTTTCCCGGTTGCTATGACCACGTGGCCCACCCCGACTCCGGTATGGTCCGTAAGTGATATAGTTACAGGGCCCACCCCGCTTGGAATACTCAAGGAAGGGGGCTCTGCTGAAATGCCGACTTATATGAACATGCTGGTAGGTCAGATGGGTGGAAGTTTTGGCGAAGTCTCGGCCGTAGCCCTGCTCATCGGCGCCGTGTTCCTGCTGATCCGCAAGGTGATCACTTGGCACATCCCGGTCTCTTTCATGCTCACCGTGTTCTTGTTTTCCGGCTTGTTCTGGCTCATTGACCCCACCCAGTACGCCAACCCATTCTTCCACCTGCTTGCCGGCGGTTTGATCTTGGGCGCTTGCTTTATGGCCACGGATATGGTCACGTCGCCTATGACGCCTGCCGGAATGATAGTGTTCGGCATCGGATGCGGTCTGCTGACCATCATCATCCGAATGTTCGGCGCGTATCCCGAGGGCGTGTCGTTCTCTATCCTGATTATGAATGCGCTTGTGCCGCTGATCAACAAGGCATTCAAACCCAAAACTTTTGCTAAATAACTCGAATAACACAGTATTATGGAACAGAAAAAAGAACCCTCATTATTTCGTCTGGTAGCAGTGCTCACCCTAATAGCACTCGTGGCGGGTCTTGCTCTGACGGGTGTGTACGCCAAAACCAAATCCCCTATAGAGGAAGCACAACAGAAAAAGAAGGTGGAAGCGTTGAATTCTGTACTGCCTGGATTCCAGGGAAAAATGAAAGACACAACCGTGACGTTGAACGGCGAAAGTGACCCCGTAATTGTTCACATGGCCATCCAAAAAGACGGGAAACTCTTCGGTGCGGGAATCGAGACCTATACCAAAAAGGCTTTCTCGGGACGCTTTGACCTGATGGTCGGCCTGGCCGCAGACGGTACCATCCTGAACACGGAAGTGATCAAGTCGTCAGAAACGCCCGGGCTCGGCGACAAAATCAACAAGAGCAAAAGCGATTTCGCAGAACAGCTGAACGGCAACAATCCGTCAGAATATAAACTCTCCGTCACCAAAGATGGCGGCGACGTGACCGCTATCACAGCGGCTACCATCTCATCGCGCGCCTATTGCGACGCCGTCCGGAGAGCATACGATGTTTTTATGAAAGTAAAGGAGGCCTACAATGAGTAAACTCAACATTTTAACCAAAGGTTTTTTCAAGGAGAACCCTAACCTGATTCTGGTTCTCGGCACTTGCCCCTCACTGGCAGTCACAACCTCGGTGAACAATGCGCTCGGCATGGGCGCAGCCACGGCATTTGTGCTGCTTATGTCTAATATGCTGATTTCGGCTATGAAGAATATCATTCCCGACAAAATCAGGATCCCTTGCTATATCGTCATCATTGCCACATTCGTGAGCATCATCGACCTGCTGATCCAAGGCTTTGTTCCGGCTCTCTCTGAAAGCCTCGGCGTGTTCATTCCGCTGATTGTCGTGAACTGTATCGTCTTGGGACGCGCGGAGGCCTTCGCCAGCAAGAACCCGGTCTTTGATTCCATGCTCGACGGTCTCGGTATGGGCATCGGCTTTACGATTTCCCTGACGCTGATCGCCGCCGTGCGCGAAATCCTCGGTGCCGGCTCCCTGATGGGCTTCCAGTTCATCCCCGAAGATTACAATATCCTTATCTTCGTGCTCGCTCCCGGCGCATTCTTCGTATATGGCTTCATTATGGCCTTGGTACGTCATATCCTCGCTTCCATAGAACTGAAGAAAAAAACAAAGGACTGCAAATAATTAATTTTCACTTAGTAACTTACAATTGTTATGGAATATATACTAATGATCATCGGGGCAGTGCTGGTAAACAATATCCTGCTGGTGCAGTTTTTGGGCATCTGTCCTTTCCTGGGCGTCTCTAACAAGGTGAACACGGCACTCTGCATGGGCGCCGCTGTCGTGTTCGTGATGGCGCTGGCCACGCTGGTGACCTCCACATTGCAGATGTATGTGCTGGTTCCCCTGAAAATAACCTTTTTGCAGACCATTGTCTTCATTTTGGTGATTGCCGCACTCGTTCAGATGGTGGAGATCATGCTCAAGAAGATGAGCCCCTCGCTCTATAAGGCTCTGGGCGTCTATCTTCCCCTGATTACTACCAATTGCGCCGTTTTAGGTATCGCCATCAAGGTGACGGAACAGCCGATTATTGCCGCACACGGATTCTCTATTCTCGACAGCACACTCTATGCTGTGGCCATCGCTATCGGTTTCACACTGGCAATTGTGATTTTTGCCGGCATCCGCGAGCAGATGGAACTCGTTGAAATCCCCAAAGGCATGAAAGGCGTGCCCATTGCACTGATTACTGCCGGCATCCTGGCGATGGCCTTTATGGGTTTTTCCAACCTCGTGTAAAAAAATAGGAACAAAACGTACCTACCTTATTAACTGGACGAATAGTTTTTCTTCAGGAAGATGAAAGTGCATTTTATCGCAATCGGAGGCAGCGCCATGCACAATCTGGCCATAGCACTGACCCTTAAAGGCTATGAGGTTTCCGGCTCGGACGACGAGATTTTCGACCCGGCGAAAGGGCGACTGGCCAAATACGGCATTCTTCCAGAGGCTTTCGGCTGGTTTCCCGACAGGATTACGGCCGACCTTGATGCTGTCATTGTGGGGATGCACGCCCGTGCCGACAACCCTGAACTGCTGAAAGCCCAAGCGCTGAACCTTAAAATCTATTCTTACCCCGAATACCTCTATGAACATAGCAAGCACAAGGTCAGGGTAGTTGTAGGTGGCAGTCATGGCAAGACGACTATAACCTCGATGATTATCCATGTGCTGCAGCAAAACAGCATGCCGTGTGATTATATGGTTGGTGCACAGCTCGATGGCTTTGATGTGATGGTGAAATTGTCCGACGGGGCACGCATTATGGTCATAGAGGGTGACGAGTACTTGACCTCACCGCTTGACCGTCGTCCCAAGTTCCACGTCTATCAGCCTACCATCGGCATCGTCAGCGGCATTGCGTGGGACCATGTCAATGTGTTCCCCACATTCGACGTTTATTTACAGCAGTTTGAGATATTTGCAGATATGATACCTGCCGGCGGCAAGTTTATCTATTTCGAGGATGACCCCGAACTGAAAAGGTTGGGCGACAGAAAGATGAATGCAGACAAGCAACCATACGGTGTACATGCGCATCATGTCAAGGACGGCGTCACGTATCTGGACACCCCTTTCGGAGATGTTCCGCTTAAGATTTTCGGGCGACATAACCTTGCCAACCTCAACGCCGCCCGCCTCGCCTGCCAAGCAGTCGGCATCTCGGAGCCGGATTTCTACAAAGCCATCTCTACTTTCAAAGGTGCTTCCGGGCGACTTCAGCTTGTGGCAAGCAACGGCAACTGTGCCGTGTATAAGGATTTTGCCCACGCCCCCTCCAAACTCCGTGCTACCGTGGCGGCAGTCAGAGAGCAGTTCCCGGACCGTAAACTCGTGGCATGTATGGAATTGCATACGTTCAGCAGCCTCTCCGAACAGTTCCTTGCTCAATATAAAGGCGCGATGAATGTCGCAGATGTGGCTTTTGTCTATTTCTCGCCTAAAGCCGTGGCATTGAAAAAACTGCCTCCCGTGCACCCTTCTGCCGTATATGATGCTTTCGGATGCCCGGGTCTTCAGGTTCTGGATGATGCCAAACTGCTGCAAGACAAACTCTTGAGCCTCGACTATCACAACTCTGTTCTGCTCCTTATGTCATCCGGAAATTTTGACGGAATGGACATAGCCGGACTGGGCAATAAAATAATATCTTTGCAAGTCTAAAAAAACAACAATAAAAAATCATAACAATGAAGAAATTAAGTTTATCGATGTTGTTGGCTTTGGCATTCCTTTGTGGTTTCGCCCAGCCGAAAATTCAATTTGATCAGACTACCTATGATTTCGGAAGAATAAAAGAAGAGGGCGGAAAAGTCACGGGCAGATTTGAATTTACCAACGTAGGCGACAGTGCTTTGGTGCTCACCAATGTACGTCCGGGATGTGGCTGCACCGCCGCCAACTATTCCCACGATCCCGTGGCGCCGGGGCAGAAAGGCTTTATTGAGGCCACTTATAACCCTTATAACCGTCCGGGAGCTTTCAACAAGAACATCCGCGTGACCACAAACGAGCCGCAATACCAAGGCGACAACAAGGCGGCGCCGCACATGATCTTCATCAAGGGCGAAGTCATCAAGCGTCCCCCGACACAATTTGAACTGGCAGGCTACACGCAAGGCAACGGCATGTCACGCCTCAAAACCATGAACGTGAAGCATGACATGTTGAATACCCAAAGTGTGAACGATACGTTTAAGGTGCGCAATTTCTGGAACAAGCCCGTATCTTATGAACTCGACGAAAACACGCCCTATATTTCGGAAGTCAGCAGAACATTCGGCAGCAGCCTGATGCCCGGACAAGAGGGCGAGATAGTTCTCAAGTATGATGCCGCCAAACGCAATGCTTTCGGTCAGTTGAAAGACCGCGCCATAATGCTCACCAACGACTCAATCGAGTCGAAGAAGACCATCTTCTTCGCTGTCAACATCAAGGAAGATTTCAGCAAACTCACGGCAAAACAACTGAAGAATTCCCCGGTGGCCTCCTTGAGTGCACTGTCATACGATTTCGGCAGAGTACAGAAGAACGAAACGAAAACCGCAACAATCACGATTGAAAACAAAGGCAAAAGCCCGCTGTCTATCCGCACACTCCAGACCAGCAACATGATGTTCAAAGTCAAAGCTGATGTTATGGAAGTGCAGGCCGGCACTACCGCGCAGATTACGGTAACCTTCAAAGCCAATTCGCGCACGGCAAACCAAAATGCCACGATCGACGTCATCACCAACGATCCCAACAATCCAATGCAGACCATCAGTCTCACCGCACAGGTGTTGTAAGCACTCAGGCCGACTTGAGAACGAAAAACGGAAAAAGGAAAATGAAAAATTGTATGGTTTCGTTTTCCTTTTTCCCGTTTTTGGATAATTACGCGTAACGCCTCTAAATTCTAAAAACTGTTCCGCAGGGTGTCATGTCGCTCCCGCTTTTTTTTGTATATTTGCCCGCTAAAAAAAAATCGGGTCCGAAGACAGTATGATATCCAAAATTAAAGACTTCTTTCTGAACAGATACCTGACAGGCAACAAAAGTGTCAGACATCCTAATCTGTCCTCCCTTGAGCAGGCTGAAACTATCGGGCTGCTCTGCGAAATCACCGATGAGGCCTCTTACAAAAGCATATTCCGTATTTTCAACAAACTTCAGCAAGAGGGGCATCGCGTCAAGATGGTCGGTTATGTGAACGCTCCCGAAGTGCCGTATTATTGCCTCCCCCAATTGTCGGCAGACTATTTCTGCAACAAGCATCTCAACTGGTACGGCTACCCGAAGATAGAGCAGATACATGACTTTATGAAGGATGACTTTGACATGCTTCTTGACTTCAATTCCCGCTGTCTTCCTGCGGTAAGGGTAATCCTTTCACAGTCGAAGGCGAAGTGCATAGTGGGGCGAGACCCCGGCAGCCAGTCGTTGTATGACCTTTTCATCAATGCTCCGGAACACGACGAGATGCGCTTCCTCGATGAGGTTTGCACATATACCCAAAAACTGACAGGCAATGAATAACAACAACGACAAATTCAAAGGACTGGGCGTTGCCATCATTACGCCGTTCAAGGAAAACGGCGAAATTGACTTTCCGGGTCTTGAAAAGCTGGTCGAGAATCTGATCGGCAACAAAGTCGATTACCTTCTTGCATTGGGAACCACGAGCGAGTACCCGACGATGACGGATGCCGAGGCCGACGATGTGCTGCATTGCATTGCTGCCGTGAATGACAGGCGGCTGCCGCTCCTTGTAGGCATCGGAGGCCCGGACACGCGCACCGTTCTGGATAGGGTAGGACAGGCTGACAAACTGCCCGCCGATGCGATACTGTCGGTGTCTCCCTACTATAACAAGCCGACACAGCGCGGACTGATAGCCCATTACACAGCCATAGCCGAACATTCGCCGCTGCCGGTGCTGCTCTATAATGTGCCCGGCAGAACATCTTGCAACATTCAGGCCCAAACAACACTGCATATAGCCGAAACGTGCCCGAATGTCATCGGCATCAAGGAGGCCTCCGGCAATATGGAACAGATCCTCTTTCTGCTGCACCACAAGCCCCGCGACTTCTCGGTCCTCTCGGGCGATGATATGCTTGCGTTCCCTTTGATGGCGGCGGGACTTGACGGTCTTATTTCCGTGATTGCCAATGCGTTTCCGGAAGAGATGTCCAATATGATGCATCTGGCCATGGAAAACCAGTTCATCAAGGCCCGTCTCTACTACGACAGGCTCTTCGATGTGCTCCAGGCCTGTTTCAAGGAAGGAAACCCTTGCGGCATAAAGTGCATCCTCAACGCACAGGGGAAAATCGAAAACGTGCTGCGCCTTCCGCTGGTGCCGGTTTCCGAAGAACTGCAAGATGAGATAGCACGCCTTGTCGTCGGACGCTGAAAGTTCCGCGGTAAGATGAATGAATAGCCTATCCGCCCAACAAAATCTATTAAAATAACGGTCGCTTTGAACAGTTAGTCGAACTTTTTATGGAAAAGAGAATCCTTGCCCTTTTGCTGTGCAGTGTATGTGCTGTGTCTTCATTTGCCCAGATGGTACAGACTCCTGCCCTTGACACCAGCCGTCTTGAAACCTATATTGTTGCAGATGTGAATTTAAGGCAGATGCGGCAACTCGACAGCCTCTTCCATGTGGACTATGCCGCAAGGACAGACGAAGACTGCGCTACGGTCAGGATGTGCCTCGCCAAACGGGAATATGCCGATTTTCTCGCACTGGGCATTCCGTTCACCGTGCCGGCACAGAACCGCGCCGCAGTGCGGATGGCCCATTCTTACGAGCAATTTGCCGCTTCTTGGAACCGCTATCCGGACTATAATACTTATTTGGCAACACTGGACACTTTTCAGCAACGTTTTCCGGACCTTTGTCGCATCGAGACCTTGCTTGACAACACCCCGGGAGGACACAGCCTCCGCATAGCCCATATCAGCAACAACCTTTCCGAACGTGGCGAAAAGCCCGCTTTCCTCTATACCTCAACCATGCACGGCGACGAAGTGACGGGCTATTATGTCTTGCTCCGTCTCATAAATCACCTGCTTGACAATTATGAAACCGATGAAAGCGTGCGCAGTATTGTGGACAGCATCGACATTTGGATCTGTCCGCTCGAAAACCCTGACGGAACGTTCCGGTCCGGCAACGATTCACTCAACCAGTCACCTTACAGCACACGCCTCAATTATAATGGCGAAGACCTCAACCGTTCTTACCCTCAGATCGGTGAGCCCCTGGCGCGCAACAGAAACCGCGAACCCGAAGTGCAGGCGATGATGGATTTTGCCGCACAGCGCCGCTTCACTATGTCGGCGAACCTGCACGGCGGAGCCGAGGTGTTCAACTACCCTTGGGATTTGTGGACAACCGATGAACGCGCAATTGCAGACCTCCAGTGGTGGGAACTTGTCGGCTCCCGCTTTGCTGCATCCTGCCACGAAGTTGACCGCTATTATATGACAGATCTGGACAATGGCATTACAGAAGGCGGCGACTGGTATGCCATATCGGGTTCTCGGCAAGACTATTTCAACTATTTTGCCGGCTGCCGTGAGGCCACCATCGAGGTCAGCGAGAACAAAGTGCCTCCGTCAAACTCGCTGAACCGCTATTGGCTCAATCTTAAGGCATCGCTGCTTGACTATATGAAAGAGTCTCTTTACGGCATCCGCGGCATAGTCACGGACACGTTGACGGGCGCAGCCATTGAAGCCAAGGTGTTTGTACAGAACCACGACCGCGACAGCACGCACACCTATTCGCTGCTCCCGCATGGCAATTACCATAGACCCATCAAGGCCGGCACCTACAACGTGACCTTTTCCGCACCGGAATATCAGCCAAAAACACTGACCATATCCGTGACGGACCGGCAGACCTCCTGCATAGACGTGCAGCTGATGCCGCTGAACAGCCACATCCCCGAAACGGACGCTCCCGCCTTCGTCCTTTTCCCGAACCCCTCTTCCGGGATACTCTTCGTGACATCGATGGCTATGCCGCCACATCTGTACGACTTCCTCATTTTTGACAGCCATGGCAGACGGATATACCGCGCCGAATTGGAGTCGGGAACTTCAACCCTCAACATCTCGTCCCTTTCGGCAGGCGTTTATGTAATCCACATCATGGACGGCAACAGCAGTATATACCAGACCAAGATTGTCAAAAAGTAAAGTCGTTTCACTAAATGAGGATGCAAGGTTGGCAATGCAGTCTTTTTTCGACAACATGAACAAGAAATTATTAAAGGCAATCTCTAATTGTTTATAATTGACAATCAACCTTTTACGAGTAAAAAACGCCTTGAAACCACACTTATAAATCTCATTTGAAGCACAAGCCGG
>CAVEXN010000037.1:0-20658 GCA_963620035.1 Oscillospiraceae bacterium
GAGGGGTTCGACCTGCTTGGAAATACAGTCGCCGTGCCGGTAATTGAAGCCATTTGCGGAAGATTGTTAGAAACAATACGGCATTACTTTGCAGATTCCGCGATGGAACGAGATTGAATCAAAGTACAGGCTTTAGTCATTTCTCAAAAAATCCTTCACTTCTGCTCTCTCCCGTAGCAGTATTGCCCTTCTTACTATTTACGTTACCGACACGCAGAAACGAGACGAGTTTGCCAAGGCTCTCATGCGCAATGTGGCTTCGTTCAATTTTGAAGAGGTGTTCAATGAGAAGTACGATTTCTTCTAGCACATATTCGAATGTCTGCTCAAAGGCTTCAACAATGCCGGAGGCGGCAAAACGTATCAAACAAACTTCTACTCTCTGGATGCTATCATCGCCGTGGGCTACCGCATAAACTCTGCCAAGGCAACGAAGTTCCGCCAATGGACAACGAAGATTTTGAGCGAGTACATCAAGAAGGGCTTTGAAATGGACGACGAACGTTTGAAGCAGGGAACTGCCGTGTTCGGCAAGGACTACTTCCGCGAATTGCTCAAGTGTGTGCGCTCTATCTGTGCGAGCGAGAGGCGCATCTGGCAACAGATTACCGACATCTACGCAGAGTGCAGCACCGACTACGACCGCTACTCACCTACCACCCGCGATTTCTATGCGATGATACAAAACCGTTTCCACTATGCCATCACAGGACAGACGGCGGCGAAAATCAGCTACTCTAAGTCTGACACCCAAGAACCACATGGGACTGACCACTTGGAAGAATGCTCCCGACGGTCGGGTGCTGAAATCGGATGACTGCATTGCCAAGAACTATCTGCAAGAGAAGGAAATCGGGCAAATGGAGCGTGCCGTCACTGGCTTCTTCGACTTTGTCGAAGACCTCATTATTTTTAGTACTTTTGCGGCGTAGTTTTCCGGAAAAGAAACCATGCCATCATGAATAGATCCTGCCTCGCCATTATGTTCCTCACGCTTCTGCTCTTTGCAGGATGCCGCAGCAAGTCGCACACCGACACGGAAGAGAAAACGTTTTCCTATCCTGTGGCGATCATCGCCGACACGCTGAAGACAGACCTCAACGACAAGACAACACTCTACGGCATTAGCGAAGAGTTCAAGAATCGTTTTCTGGAGAAACACGGCGATTTCATAGGCAGACAAATCACCGCGAGAGTCGAGTTTCCGCAAGATTGGGGCGTGCGCTGCATCGAGCGCCTCCCTGAGGGCAAGGAACTCTGGCTTATGCAGTCACAGTCGCGGGAATGGATGTACTTGGTCATCACTTCCGGCTTCGGCACACAGCGCATCATCGACCTTATGCCTGTGGCTGTCAATGTGGCCTATGAGAACAACGACATTCTGGAGACTGAACAATGGCAGACCACCCGCCACTCCGACGGTTCGTTTGTGATAAGCAAGGAGTACGAATGGGTGAAGTCTGTATCGAATGCCACTCGGCAGCAAGTACTTGAGAATATGGACGCATACCACCGCCATACCTCCTTTGCCGAAAAATTCGTCATTAATGATATGGGCCGTTTCGAGCAGGTGGAAGAAACCGATTCGCTGCCTCACTATGATGCCGTGGTTTTTTTCTGTCATTCCGAACAGAAGCCCACATCGTGGGACGACAATATGGAACGGCTACAGTCGTTCTGCGAAGAAAACAATATCCTTTACGAAGAAGTCCATCAGGATTTCAACCAAGTGCTGATACAGAATTTCGATTTCAGTTTCTCTGTGAATGTGGACATTACGCCATACGTTGGCCACGAGACCTGCGGCATGGTGCTGCTCCGCAAGGGCGAAGAACCTAAAATGGTGAGTTACGGCACCGGCAACGCCGACTACTTGCAGATGCGAATCAAGAATTACTTCAAACTGATACAGACGGGAGAGGCTTTGTAACTGATGGAGAAAAGATTAGCCTATAGTCTGAGAACGCTTGTCGGTGCCCCGCAAGCACACACCTATCTGCTTGCCGTAAGCGGCGGTGCGGATTCAAGCGTCATGGCACACCTGTTTCACCGTCTTGGCATCCCTTTCACTATCGCGCACTGCAATTTCCATCTCCGTGGAGAAGACTCAAACCGCGACATGGAACTTGTGAAACAACTGGCACGAGAACTGGGAGTCACCATCCTTATCCGGGAGTTTGACACCTTGGCCATACAGAAGAATTCGGGCAAATCAATCGAAATGACGGCCCGGCAGCTACGTTACGACTGGTTTGCACAGGCCGGTGCAGAGTACGACTATATCGTCACGGCTCACCATGCAGACGATGCCGTCGAAACCATGCTGCTCAACCTTTGCCGGGGCACCGGGTTGAAAGGGTTGACCGCCATACCGGAACGCAACGGTAAGATCATCCGCCCGATGCTTTCATTTTCGGCACAAGAGATACGCAACTATGCACGTCTGCACGAGATACCTTATGCGGTTGATGTCACCAATGCCGACGAGTCCATCCGACGCAACAGGATACGCAATTCCGTTATGCCCGTCCTAAAAGAAATGAACCCGAACCTGACAGAAACGCTGTCGCGGAACCGCAGGATACTGTGTCGCCAATATGCTTTCTACCGTCGGCAGATGGATGCCGCCAAAGCGCAAGTGACGGAACAGGAAAACGGTCTTTGCCGCATAAAAAGAAGTGCCCTCGGGCGCTGTCCCGACCGCATGCTGCTGCTGTCGGAGATACTCGCCGACTTCGGGTTCCCTGCCGGAGTGGCAGAAAAACTATGTTCGCAGAATCTCCCCACCGGACGGATTTTCCGCTCCGGCTCCCACACGCTGCTGGTGGACCGTTCCGCCTTTCTGGTCAGAAAGAACAACCCCACAATGCCCGAGTTTGTGGAAATACCCTCGGAAGAGGCACTCTTCTCCTGCTTTAAAGTGGAAAAGATACGGAACAACGGCAGCATCTCTTTTGACCGGAATAATGACGTGCTCTACCTTGATGCCGACAGGATCGCTTTCCCGTTAGTGCTGCGCACATGGCAATCCGGAGACAGTTTTGTTCCGTTGGGCTGCAAAGGCAGACAAAAGGTCAGCGATTATCTGACAGACCACAAAATTGACCGGTTTTCAAAGCAGTCCGTAAAAGTGCTGTGTGCCGGCAACGACATTGTCTGGATTGTAGGCTGCCGTTCTGACGAACGGTACAAGTTGAACCCCCGAACAACACAATGCTACTATAAAATTTCAACAAAATGAACAACGACGTTTCCCGTAACTTTCCCCGAAAGCGCAGTTTTCTGCTCTGGTTTCTGGCCATCTGCACATTGATAAATGCCGGAATAAGCGTTTTATCCTATTTGCTTTATATGTTCTTTCCGCAACTCGTGGAACAGTCGTTGACGCTTCTGCAGCAGATGCCGGCCGTTCATAGCGAACAATATGCCCAGTCTGTCAGTCTTTTCCTCGCCATCCCAAAATGGCAGTACGCTTTGCTGATTCTTTCTGAAACGGCGGCTTTTGCCGGTGCGCTCATTATGCTATGGAAACTGAAAAGAATCGGCTTTCATTTCTACGTCATCGGAAAGATCATCGGCTTTGTGACTGTCAATTTCCTCATTGGCGGGGCTTTTGCCATGGACTTCTCTTCTGTTATTCTGATGGTGCTCATCATTCTGATGTATGCCACACAGTTGAGGTTTTTTCCGGCGCAGAATGAGGTGGAGACTTTGGACGGTTCGGATGCGGGTCCGGAGGATGAACAATAATTTAACCGAAACATGAACAGAGAAGATTTTCCGATACTAAAACAGAAAGCTTACGGCAGGGATCTGGTTTATCTGGACAATGCCGCCACCACCCAAAAGCCCCAGTGTGTAATCGATGCATTGGCAGACTATTACCGCACCATCAACAGTAACATTCACCGGGGGGTGCATTGCCTCAGCCAACAGGCAACGGCGGAATTTGAGACCGCACGTAAGTGTGTGCAGCAGTTCATCAACGCCGCCCATGACTATGAGGTCATCTTCACCAGAGGGGCCACCGAGTCTATCAATCTTGTGGCCTCTTCGTTCGGAAGAACTTACATCAGCCCTGGCGACGAGATTATTGTTTCAGAAATGGAACATCATTCCAACATTGTGCCTTGGCAGTTTCTTTGCGAAGAACGCGGCGCCGTGCTCAAGGTGATTCCTTTCTCGGAAGGGGGTACACTCTACCTCGAAAACCTTGAGCGACTCATGACCCCCAGAACCCGCATTGTGGCCGTGACACACGTATCCAACACGCTTGGCACGGTTAATCCCGTCGCACAAATCGTTGAAATAGCCCATGCCCATAACGTTCCCGTGATGATTGACGGTGCACAGGCGGTGGCACATATAGAGGTGGATGTGCAGAAACTGGACTGCGACTTTTACTGTTTTTCAGGTCACAAGATGTATGCGCCTATGGGCACCGGCGTGATGTACGGCAAAGAGAAGTGGCTTCGCGAGATGAGACCCTATCAAGGCGGCGGCGAAATGATTGCCAATGTAACCTTTGCCAAAACTACCTACAATGACCTGCCTTTCAAGTTTGAAGCCGGCACTCCGGCAGTAGGCGACGTCATCGGGTTGCGTGTTGCGGTTGAGTATATGCAGCAAATCGGCATCAAGTACATTGCTGCACACGAAAACCAATTGCTGCAGTATGCCACAAACCAACTGTCTGCCGTAGATGGGATGCGCTTCTTTGGCACGGCCCCTGACAAGGCCGCTGTCATCTCTTTTCTGGTAGGCAACATTCATCCCTACGATTTGGGGGTGTTGCTTGACCGCCAAGGCGTGGCTGTACGCACGGGACATCACTGCACGCAGCCAATTATGGATCATTTCAACATTCCGGGCACTGTCAGGGCTTCGTTTGCGCTCTACAACACGGAAGAAGAGGTTGACAAACTCGTTGAGGCCGTGCTTAAGGCACGGCAGATGCTGCTGTAGCCGAACCGCGCGGGTCAGTCCCGCCTGAAGATGTCGCGCGTATATACCTTGTCAATCACATCGTCAAGACTGCTGTCGTAACGGTTGGCGATGATGGCCTGGCATTGCTGCTTGAATTCCTCATAATTGTTGACAATGCGGCTGCCGAAGAATGTGGTGCCGTCTTCAAGGGTCGGTTCATAGATGATGACGGTGGCGCCCTTGGCCTTTATCCTTTTCATAACCCCCTGTATCGAACTTTGGCGGAAGTTGTCGGAATTGCTTTTCATCGTAAGCCTGTAAACACCTACTACACACTGCTTCTCTTCATTCGGATTATAGTCGCCCCGATTGTAATAGTCATAATATCCGGCTTTTTTCAGCACTTGGTCAGCAATGAAGTCTTTGCGTGTCCGGTTGCTTTCAACCACGGCTGACATCATATTCTGAGGCACGTCCTCATAATTGGCCAGCAACTGTTTGGTGTCTTTGGGCAGACAATAGCCGCCATAGCCGAAGCTGGGGTTGTTGTAGTGGTTGCCGATGCGGGGATCGAGGCAAACGCCCTCGATGATTTTCTGCGAGTCGAGGTTTTTGAGTTCGGCGTAAGTGTCGAGTTCGTTGAAATAGGACACGCGCAACGCCAGATAGGTGTTGGCAAACAGTTTTACGGCTTCGGCCTCCGTCGAACCCATAAAGAGCACCGGCACATCCTGTTTTACGGCACCCTCTTTGAGCAACTCGGCAAAGGTACGGGCAGCGTCGTCCATTCGCTTCCGGTCCTCCCCCTCGAGACTGTTCGGTATCCCGACGATGATACGGCTGGGGTAAAGATTATCGTACAAGGCTTTGCTCTCACGTAGGAACTCGGGAGCGAAAAGGATATTGTGACAACCCGTCTTGCGCATCACTGTTTCCGTGTATCCCACCGGTATGGTCGATTTTATTACCATAACCGCATTCGGATTGTACTGCATGACTGCGGCAATGACAGCCTCCACGGCCGACGTGTCGAAAAAGTTTTTCGTGCTGTTATAGTTTGTCGGCGCGGCAATGACAACGAAGTCGGCGGCTTTGTATCCCTCTTCAACATCAAGTGTGGCATGGAGGTCGAGTTTCCCGGCAACTGCAGTCTTTCGGCTTTCGAGGTCATTCTTGAAAAATGATTCGATACACTCGTCCTGTATCGGTGATTGTCTCCGGTTGACCATATCTACACGCTCCGGCATAATGTCAACAGCCGTAACGTGGTTTTTTTGTGCCAGCAGCGTGGCAATGGAGAGCCCGACATATCCGATTCCGGCAACTGAAATATTCATATTGTTTTCGTTTTTTTTTTAGGATTGTTGTTAAATATTGTTTTTTGTTTTGTATCGGAATGCAAAGATGAATGCAACGGCTACAACAAGTGCGTACAGGGCAAATATGTACCAGGATGTCTGCCAACCGTGCCATACATCCATGGCCAGTGCCTCTTTTGAAACTTCCGGCACTGTTCTGAAGTCGGCCATAGGCACGTATTTGTTCACAACGGCCTGTGCCCCGAGCGTTCCGACAGTGGCGCCGATGCCGTTGGTCATCAACATAAAGAGACCTTGTGCCGAAGAGCGGATGTCGGAGGGTGTTTCCTTGTCTACGAAAAGCGAACCGCTGATATTGAAGAAATCAAACGCCACTCCATAGACGAGGCAAGAGAGCACGAAGAACACTATGCCGTTGCCCGGATTGCCGATGCCGAAGAAAGCGAACCTCAACACCCATGCGAACATGGCAATGAGCATTACATTCTTGATGCCGTAGCGCTTCAGGAAAAACGGTATCAACAAAATGCAAAGTGTTTCCGAGATTTGCGACAACGAAATCAAGATGTTGGCATGTTCTACCCCGAACGAGCCTTGGTATTGTGACAAGTTTCCGAAACTCATAAGGAAAGGATTTGCAAACCCGTTGGTAATCTGCAGCGAGACTCCTAAAAGCATTGAAAACACAAAGAACACGGCCATTCTGCTGTCTTTGAAAAGGGCGAATGCCTTGAGACCGAGTGCTTCAGCAATGCTTTTGTCTTTGGCACAGGAACGGCTGACCGGGCAATTGGGCAGCGTTTGGGCATAGAGCGCCAACACCACTCCGATGCCGCCACTCACGATGAATTGTGCCGCCGTGGTCTGGTATCCTAAAAGGTCAACGGCCCACATGGAGATGATGAAACCGACGGTGCCGAAAATGCGGATAGGAGGGAACTCTTTTACCGTGTCCATATTGCGCTGTTCCAAAGCGTTATATGCTACGGAATTGGAAAGGGCAAGCGTAGGCATATAGAAGGCCACTCCGATGGTGTACAGCGTAAAAAGCGGGGCAAAACAGACTGCATCCGCAGCATTAAGCCCATAAACGCCGGCGGCAATCATAGCCGCACCCGAAAGTGCATGGCAAAGGCCATAAAGGCGCTGTGCCGGTATCCATTTGTCGGCAATGATTCCTATCAGTGCCGGCATGAATATGGAAACTATTCCCTGTACCGCATAGAAGATGCCGATGTTTCGCGCCAGCCCATGGGAAAACAGAAAAGACCCCATACATGTAAGGTAAGCCCCCCAAACGGCAAATTGGAGGAAATTCATTACGATAAGTCTGATTTTCAATTGCATAGTAAAAGTTCGATTGTATTAGTCTTGTGTACTGCCGCTGATGGCTGTTGCCGGTTGTCCGGCCTATTTTATTTTGAAGTCAAACATAAGTCGTCCCTCCAGAAAACCCTGCAGCCGGTCGTTGATGTGGACGGGACCTACGCCGGCAGGTGTTCCCGTAAAGATGATGTCGCCGGTTTTCAAGGTCACGAAGCGCGAAACGTAAGCAATAATCTTGTCGATAGAAAACAGCATATCGCCGCTGTTTCCCTCCTGCACTTTTTCGCCGTTCAGCAACAGATGAAACGAGATGCTGTTCAGATCAGCGATTTCACGCTTTGCGAGAAACTTGCCCACGGCGGCAGAGCCGTCAAAGGCTTTGGCTATCTCCCAAGGTTCTCCATTGGCTATACAACGATGCTGCACGTCACGGGCGGTGAAGTCAACGCCAAGCCCGATTTCATCATAATAGAGATGCGCATACTTTTCCTGTATGTACTTGCCCAGCCTGTTTATCTTTACAAGTATCTCTGCCTCATAATCCACCTGCGTTGAAAAGTCGGGCAGAAAAAAGGGGCGGTTGCAACGCGTGATGGCATTTTCCTGCTTCATAAAGAAGACAGGTTCTTCCGGCGTTGTATGTCGGAGTTCCGTTATGTGCTCGCTGTAATTACGTCCTACGCAAATGAATTTCATTTTTTTACAAGAAATTGATGTTCAGTACGATCTCTACATAGCCTATTCTTGCTTTTTGGTCTAACTTGGAAAAGTTGTTCGGTGCCAATTGCTTGCCCTTAAAATAGTTGGTTAGGGTATGGGCATAGTTGACAGTCAAGCCGGCACGGAAATCCTTGGTGATGGAATATTCGAATCCTACGCCGGCAAAGACCGTTTCTTTGCATATCGACACTTCATCAGAGGCTGTTTTCTGTTTGCCCCAAAGTTCGGCTTCTCCCGTTCTGTTGTTCGTGAATGAATAGGCGTCCTCGTCAAAGGCTTTCAGCAGAAAACTGTTGTAAAGCCCGACGTTTCCGGTGATGAAGAAGTTGTTGAGCGACTTTGTCTTCAAGGTAATGCCGAGCGGTATGGTAATGTAATTGGCGCTGTAGGTGCGTTGTGTAGGGGTTGCGTAAACTACAAGGCTGTCGAACGGAAGGAGGATGTTTTCTATGAAGGCGAGTTTGCCGCCGATCTGTTCAAAGAATACGCCCGTGGAGACATAGTAGTTTTTCTTCTGGGTCAAGTTCACGTTGATGTTCAGTCCGCCGCGCATGCCCATTATGACACCGTTCCGCTCCAAACCTTCGGTCTTGGGATTCATCCAGTCAATCGTAGGTGCAAAAGAGAACCCGAAATTGACACGTTTGCCCTCGCCGTTGTCTTTGATGTTGGCAGGATGGTGCGGTTTCCTGTTGACAAGGTTAGGCTGTGCATTCAAGACGAAACTGAAGCAGCAAAGCAGGGACAATAACAAAAGATGATTTTTCATAATGTATGTTTTTTGCGGTTAATTCAGAACAGTTCGGGTTGCGAAGCGGAGAAACGGCTTTTCCCCAAATGCACGTATGCAAGGTCAGTGGCTTCACGTCCGCGAGGGGTGCGCATAAGGTAACCCTCCTGGATGAGAAACGGTTCATACACCTCCTCGATGGTGCCCGGGTCTTCGCTGACAGCCGTAGCAATGGTGGACAATCCTACCGGTCCGCCCTTGAATTTGTCGATGATAGCACTCAATATGCGGTTGTCCATCTCGTCAAGGCCGTGTTTGTCCACATTAAGCGCTGTCAAGGCTATCTGCGTAATCGGCAGTGTGATAGTGCCGTCGCCTTTGATTTGCGCAAAGTCGCGCACGCGGCGCAGCAGCAAGTTGGCGATTCGGGGTGTGCCGCGGCTTCTGCCGGCAATTTCCAGTGCCGCATCATCGTGGATAGGAATATTGAGGATGGCAGCCGAACGTTTGATGATGTCGCGCAGTGTTTCGGCTTCGTAGTATTGCAGCCGCAAGTTGATGCCGAAACGGGAACGCAACGGTGCGGTCAGCAAGCCGGAACGGGTGGTGGCTCCCACTAACGTGAACGGATTGATTGAGATTTGCACACTCCTCGCACTGGGACCGCTGTCAATCATAATATCGATTTTATAATCCTCCATAGCCGAATAGAGGTACTCCTCCACTATGGGCGAAAGGCGGTGTATCTCATCGATGAAAAGCACGTCGTGCGTTTCGAGGTTCGTCAACAGTCCGGCCAGGTCGCCGGGCTTGTCAATGACGGGACCTGAGGTGCAGCGCACGTTCACGCCCAACTCGTTGCCGATGATGTGCGACAGGGTGGTCTTGCCCAAGCCTGGAGGCCCATGCAGCAGCACATGGTCTAACGCCTCCCCTCGAGCCTTGGCGGCATGCACAAAAACCATCAGGTTCTCAAGCACTTGCTTCTGCCCATGAAAATCCTGAAAGGCAGATGGCCGTATAGCCCTTTCAAATTCCTTGTCGGCAGAAGAGAGGCGGCCGGCAGAGGGGTCCAGGTTCTCGTTCATATCTGATTTAATTTCTTTGCAGTTTGTCGAGGCGGTTCAGCCCTTTTATGGCAGGTTCGAAGTTGGTTTTCAATGCCAAGGCTTTTTCATAATCTTTGCGGGCCTTGTCGTATTGCTTCAAGTACTCGTAAGCCACGCCGCGGTTGCAGACGGAATAGACAAAGTCCGGATGCTCCTGAATGGCCCTGGTGAACAGTTTTTCGGCTTCCTCATAGCGGTTGAAAGGGTCATCGAGATACATATACCCCAGATTGTTCAGCGCGGGTATGTGCTTCTCGTCGATGCGCAAGACCGTCTTGTACTCCTGTTCCGCTTCCTGGAACTGTCCGAGGTCTTGATACAATTTGCCAAGATTGTAATGTGCCTCCACATTGTCCGGATCCACATTGAGTGCATTCTGATAGTACGAGGCGGCTATCGGGTCCAGTTTCTTCTGATAATACCCCCCTAACTCCATATAGGCCTTCACCTCTTTAGGGTCTTGGTCGATAACGAGTTGCAACATCCGCAGATAGCCTGTAGTATCTTGCTGTTCTTTGAGCATGAAGGACTTGATAAGATACGCTCTCGGGTTGTAGCGGTGCAGTTTTACGGCTTCGTCCAATGTTTCAGAACATTGGGCGTACAGCCGCTGCAAGAAATAAAGTTCCGCAAGTTTAAGCCGCGCCTCGTTGCTCTTAGGGTCTTTCTCTATGGCCCTCTGCAACATCTCTTCCGTAAGGTCTGTCTCAAGTTTTGAGAAGTAGAGGTCAGAAAGCATTATATAGTATTTACTGCTGTCCGGGGCGAGTTGGATGGCGGTCTGCATATCGGCCACGCCCTTGTCGGCTTCATCGTGCCGGTAGTAATACGCTGCACGCTGGTAGTAGAGTTCGGACTTCTTCGGATGGCGGTCGATTTCTTTGCACAGTCCGGCCAGTTCTTCCGGCAGGTCGGCATACTGTTTGCGTGAATTACATCCGCATAGGCACGACAGACAACACAAGAGCAGCAATGCGGCAATAGGGTTCTTCATTGTGGCTATCGTTGGTTGTTTTTGATTGCTTCGCGGATTTTGGCTTCGAGTTCGTCGCAGAGTTCCGGGTTGTCGGCCAGCAGTTGCTTCACGCCTTCGCGTCCCTGTGCCAATTTGCTGTCGCCGTACGAGAACCAGGACCCGGCTTTCTTCACGATGCCGTATTCCACACCGAGGTCAACGATTTCTCCCCGTTTTGAAATGCCCTCACCGAACATGATGTCAAACTCGGCCTGACGGAATGGCGGCGCCACTTTGTTCTTCACCACCTTGACTTTCACGTGGTTGCCGATAGAAAGGTCGCCGTCTTTGATCTGTGACTGGCGGCGGATGTCAAGCCGCACAGAAGCGTAGAACTTGAGTGCATTGCCGCCGGTGGTGGTTTCGGGATTGCCGAACAGGACACCGATTTTTTCGCGGAGCTGGTTGATGAAAATGCAGCAACAGCCGGTCTTGTTGATGGTTGAGGTCAATTTGCGGAGCGCTTGTGACATCAAACGGGCCTGCAGTCCGACCTTGGAGTCGCCCATATCCCCCTCAATTTCGCTTTTCGGCGTGAGGGCCGCCACAGAGTCGATGACAATGACATCGATAGCGCCCGACCGGATGAGGTTATCGGCGATTTCCAGAGCCTGTTCCCCGTTGTCCGGCTGCGAAATCAACAAGTCGGATGTGTTGACACCTAATTTCTCGGCATAGAAGCGGTCAAAGGCATGCTCGGCATCGATGAATGCTGCTATGCCACCCTGCCGCTGGGCCTCTGCGATGACATGGATGGCCAACGTTGTCTTTCCGGATGACTCCGGACCATAGATTTCAACGATTCTGCCTTTCGGCAACCCCCCGACCCCTAATGCGGCGTCCAACCCGATAGAACCGGTGGATATCACGTCCATATCTTCAACTTTCGTCTCTCCCATCCGCATAATGGAACCCTTTCCGAACTGTTTCTCCAATTTCTCCAGGGTTGAGTTGAGCACTTTTAACTTTTCGGCGCTGACATTGTTCTGTAATTCTTCTTTTTCCATAGTTGTTTTTTATTTTAAATGAGCGCAAAAATACTATTTTTTCCTATACACGGCATACTGTTCTGCACGGTCGCCATTTACTGCACGAAACAGATTGTAGAACTTAGATTTTAGATCTTAGAGGTGCTACGCTCATCGTCCATTCCTCAATCCCTCATGCAATAATTGTCATCATAGTTCTCTCAACCAAGCCCTATATTCTAAATTCTGAACTCTAACCCTAAGTTCTGAAAAAAGAGGCGCTACGCATATTGTTGTGTTTTCCTTTCCAGTCCCGCCCCATCCTCTCCCCTGGCAGCAGGACAAGGGTGTCAGCATTGCCGGGCAAGCACCTGGTTATCAACAAGTGCGACTTCGGCGTGTCCTTTTCAACCGAAAAAACGGCAGAATGCAGCCCCGAAATGCAAATTCCGGAGAAAAGGTTTCAGCCGTCAAGGCAAAACGCCCCTTCCGCAAGACTGTTTGCCCGTTCGTGCGGTAGCCGTGGATTTGCACAACTTGGTGTATCATTACACAACACTACTAACTATTTTGTATCTTTGCGCCCCTAAAAACATGAAGTAATGTTACAGATACAACTTTTACGCGAAAATCCTCAAGAAGTAATTGACAGATTGAAAATCAAGAATTTCGATGCCACAGAAACGGTAAACGAGATTTGCCGGTTGGATTCGGACTTTCGGGCTCTGAAGAAAAGCCTGGACGACAACCTTATGGAGCAGAACCAAGGAGCAAAGAAGATCGGTCAGCTCTTCAAAGAGGGCAAGAGAGAGGAGGCGGAAGCGATAAAGGCCTCGATGGCTGAGCTGAAAGAAACGGAAAAGAGTGCCCGCGTAAAATTGCAGGACATGGAAAGCCAACTGCAGGAGAAGATGGTGCTTCTTCCGAATCTTCCTGCCAAAGCCGTGGCTCCGGGCAAGGGTGCAGAAGACAACGAGATAGTCTATACAGAAGGCGATGCCTCCAACCTTGGTCCCGAAGCCGTTCCGCATTGGGATTTGGTGAAGAAATACGACATCATCGACTTTGAGTTAGGCAACAAAATTACGGGAGCCGGCTTTCCGGTATATAAAGGCAAGGGGGCCAGAATGCAGCGCGCCCTGATAGATTTCTTCCTCGACAGTGCTGTCAGTGCCGGTTTCACAGAGATTCAGCCGCCTTATATGGTCAACGAGACCTCTGCCTACAGCACCGGGCAACTTCCAGACAAAGAGGGGCAGATGTACCATTGCGAAGTCGATAATTTCTACCTCATTCCTACCGCCGAAGTGCCTGTCACCAACATCTTCCGCGATGTCATCCTGAAAGAGAGCGATTTCCCGATAAAGAATTGTGCCTATTCCGCCTGTTTCCGCCGTGAGGCCGGCTCATACGGCAAAGACGTTCGTGGCTTGAACCGTCTTCACCAGTTCGACAAGATTGAGATCGTGGTCATCGAACATCCGGAAAGGTCATACGAGACGCTGGAGAAGATGACCGACTATGCCAAGGGGTTGCTCACCAGACTCGGGTTGCCGTTCCGCGTGCTCCGTCTCTGTGGCGGCGACATCAGTTTCACGTCAGCCTTGACCTATGATCTGGAGGTTTACTCCAAGGCGCAGCAGAAATGGCTGGAAGTGAGTTCCGTGTCTAATTTCGAGTCCTATCAGGCCAACCGTCTGAAATTGCGCTACAAGGATGCCACGGGCAAGACAAGGCTCGCCCATACGCTGAACGGCAGCGCACTTGCCCTTCCGCGCGTGCTTGCCGCTATCCTTGAAAACTACCAGACCCCCGAGGGTATCATAGTGCCTGAAGTGCTGCGGCCTTATACCCGTTTTGACATCATCAACTAACCTGTCCGCATGAAAAAAATACTCTTTTCCCTTCTTTTTGTTCTCTCTTTCGGTGCATTGTGCGCCCAGCAAAGCGATGATGAAAGATTGGCGCTGCAGTATTACAAGGACAAGGAGTTTGACAAGGCCATCACACTTTTTGAGAAAATACAGTCCAAAAAGCCCAACTCCTACATTTACTATTATTACTATTCCGCCCTGATGGAGACGGAACGGTATGATGAATTGGAGAAACTGGTAAAGAAACAGATCCGGAATTTCCCGAATGTGCAACGCTACAAAGTTGACCTGGGCTATGTTTATGAACGGAGCCGCGACCAGCAGAAAGCGGAGAAAACATACCAGGACCTGATGAAAAACCTGTCAGCCAAAGAGTATGCGGTGCAGGAACTTTACAGCGCATTCTACGCCAAGCAGAAATATGAATATGCCGTGGAAACGATCAGGAAAGGGCGCAAGATACTCAATAACGACTTGCTGATGTACAAGGAACTGATAGGGCTTTACCAGAATCTGAACCAAACAGAGAAAGTTATGGATGAAGTGCTGGCATTGGTGCGCGATGACAACCGCGAGAACCTGGACCCGGCACAGACGGTCATACAGAATCTTCTGCTCAATGACGAAGACGGACGGAAATACAATACCGTCAGGACAACTTTGCAGAAGCAGTTGCAGAAAAGCCCCTCCAATCTCTGCTATCTGACGCTTCTCTATTGGATAGACCAGTTGCACAAGGATTATGCCGATGCTCTGATTCTGGCCAAGGCTATCGACAAGCGGCTCAAGACCGAGGGAGTCAAGACGTACGAGTTGGCCTGTATAGCCGCCGACAACAAAGATTACGGAACGGCCGTAGAGGCGCTGAACTATATCGTGTCAAAAGGCGAGAATGCTAACAATTACACGCTTGCGAAGATTAAAATGCTGGATGTAAGGTATTTGCAACTCACCTCAACCTCTCCGGTGAAGATGGTGGATGCCCTTAACCTTGAAAGGGACTTCAAGAAAGCCATCGAAGAGAACGGTTTGCACTCCGGCACAATGGACTGGATACGCAAATATGCACACTTGCTCGCCTTTTACGTCAACAAGCCGCAAGAGGCCATGCAACTGCTCGAAAAGGCAATGGCGAGCACCCGCGACACAAGAGAAAAGAACCAGTACAAGATTGACCTGGCCGATATTCAACTTTATACCGGCAACGTCTGGGATGCCACCCTCAACTATTCACAGGTGGACAAGGACATGCCGAATGACGTCTTAGGGAATGAGGCTAAATTCAAAAATGCCAAGCTTTCGTTCTATATCGGCGAATTTGAATGGGCAAAAAGCCAACTTGACGTGCTCAGCGCCGCCACTACCAAGCTTATTGCCAATGATGCCATCTATTTCTCCCTTCTTATATCCGACAATCAGGACGACGAAGACGAGGATGAGGAGGACACCGCCGCGCTTTTGTTCTCGAAAACCTCTGCAAATCTGCCCTTGAAAAAATACGCGGAGGCCGATTTCCTGATATTCCAGAACAAGGACGAACAGGCCATGGCCGCTCTTGACTCTGTCGTGCTGCTCGCGCCTTTCGGCTCTTTGGTTGACGACGCTTTGTATCAAAAAGCGCTGCTCTTGATAAAACAGAAAAATTATCTGGAGGCCGAGTCTCTCCTCAAAAAAATCGAAGAGAATCATGGGCAAGAGTTGCTGGCAGACGATGCCGTCTATCAACTGGCAGAACTTTATGAGTATTATCTGAAAGACATACCGAAGGCTATGGAATACTATATGAAGATAATACAAAATTATAGCGGAAGTTTGTATGTGGTGGAGGCGCGCAAGCATTACCGGGCTCTCCGCGGCGACAATGTGGAACAGTTTTGAAATGTTGCCCTATGTTTGACAATCCCGACCATGTTCAAGCCAAGAAGCGGTTAGGCCAACATTTCCTGAACAATGATGAGATAGCCGCAAGAATAGCAGGTGCTGTCTTGACGCATACGGCTCCGGTGCTGGAAATCGGTCCGGGCATGGGCATCCTTACCCGCCACCTTTTGCAACAGCCTTTGGCGGAGTTGTCGGTCATAGAAATTGATGAGGAATCGGTTGCCTATCTGGAAAAGCATTTTCCGCAACTGGGGGACGGTCTTATCGCCGGCGACTTTCTGAAATACGACTTGTCTGCCCGCTATGCCGGACCGTTTGTCGTGGCCGGGAACTTTCCCTACAACATATCCTCCCAGATATTGTTCAAAGTGTTGGAATACAAGGACCAGGTAGTCGAGGTGGTGGGAATGTTCCAGAAAGAGGTGGCCGAAAGAATTACGGCGGTGCCGGGCACCAAGCAGTACGGCATCTTGAGTGTCCTGCTGAACGCCTACTACGAGACCGAGTATCTGTTTACCGTTTCAGAAAATGAGTTCACGCCGCCGCCGAAGGTGAAATCTGCAGTCGTCAGACTATTACGCAACTTTGACAAGCGGTTAGACTGCGACGAGAAGACATTCCGTCTTCTGGTCAAGACGGCATTCAACTACCGGCGCAAGACGCTGCGCAACGCACTGTGCGCGCTGCCTTTTCCCACCGAAACCGCTGCCGACCCTATCTTCACCCGACGGGCCGAACAATTGTCCGTACAAGACTATGTCCGGCTCTGCAATATGCTCAACACGTCAACATCTTAAAAAAAACCGCATATCATGAAATTTGTCAAGAAAGTTCTCTGTTTTGTCGTCCTTCTCGGGCTGATTACAGCTTGCCACCCACAGAAGAAACTTATTTCCGTAAACCGCGAAACGGACACGGTAGAACTGCAGGTCGGGCAGTCGTGTGAAATAGAGTTCCGTACCAATGCCTCTACGGGATATTGGTGGCAACTGGCAAACGGCGACGAAATCTCCGTGGTGGACTCCATCGGAAAGCGTTACGAGAACCATGCGCCTAAGAATATGGTAGGAGCTTCCTCGCTTCTTTTCTGGAAATTCACAGCAAAAGAAAAGGGAACACAGACCTTGAAGTTCATCTATGCCCGAAACAAACCCGAAGAGGCCATAAAGACGCGCAATGTCACGGTTACGGTAAAATAAGCGATGGCGGCCCGCATATACGTTGCCATTCCCGCCATGGATGAAGAGGAGAGCCTGCCAAAGACCCTCCTCGACTTGTCGCACCAGCAATGCAACACTGCTTTTGAGGTGCATGTTTGTGTAAATCAGCCAGAAGAGTATTGGGAAACTCCTGAACAAAACCGGATATGCGAAAGCAATATCCGGCTGCTGCACTATTTGTACAGTAGTGCGCCGTTGCCGGTACATATTATTGACCGGTCCTCCCGAGGAAAAGGTTGGCAAGGCAAAAAAGGCGGTGTAGGTATGGCGCGAAAAATGCTTTCTGACATCATTATGGCGCAAGCCGCCCCCGATGACATCCTCGTCAGCCTGGATGCTGACACCGGCGTGCCTGACGGCTACTTGCAGGCCATAGCGGGTTTTTTTGACAAATACCCCGGAATGGCTGCCGTGGCACTGCCATATTATCATCCGCTGGGCAACGACGAATTGCAGAACCGCGCCATTTTGCGTTATGAGCTCTATATGCGCAACTATTCCCTTAACCTGATGGAGACGGGGAGCCCATACTGCTTCACCGCATTAGGGTCAGCTATTGCCGTTCGTGTTGGTGCGTTGCGCAAGATAGGCGGTTTTCCGCCCCTGAAAAGCGGCGAAGACTTCTATTTGCTGCAGAAATTGCGCAAGATGAGTATGATTGGGCTTTATTGTGACACCTGTGTCTATCCGTCGCCGCGATACTCCAGCCGGGTCGTTTTCGGCACCGGACCGGCTTTGCTTAAAGGGTGCATGGGCGAATGGTCGGGCTGCCCCATCTACCCGCATACCGCTTTCCGTGCCATTGCAGAGACATACAGACAGTTGCCTGACTTGTATGACCACGATCTGGAAAACGGTTTCATGCTTTTTCTCGAGCAGCAATTCGGGCAACGGAATCTTTGGCAACCCATTCGTGACAATGTGAAAGACCTGTCTCATTTTGTGCATGCTTTTCACGAAAAGGCCGACGGACTGCGTATCCTCCAGTATCTGCGAAGCTCTTGCCGTCAAAGTGAAGAGGAGAATAGAAAGGCATTAAGCGAAAACATACGGCATTGGATGCCCGATGCTACCATTCCAGAACAGGTGAACGGGCCGCTCTTTGGGGAAAGTGTTAAAAACCTCGACACAATGCGAAATCTTTTGTTTCAATATGAGATGCGCTTGCGCAAAAGCATTACAGAGCAGTCGGATTGACGGGAACGACTTGCCCGGGAAAAAAACCTGAAGAGAGGCCTTGCAGTTTTTTTGTACCTTTGCGCGATTTTATGTTCAGGGAAACACAAAATATTATCCTTACGGTCAGTCTGTTCTGCTGCACGTTGATGACATTGGCACAGACCGGAGGAAAAAACGTATATAATTTTCTTCGCCTTGGCTATGCTCCCCGTCAGATGGCATTAGGGAACAGTCTGGTATCCGTCAACGACGGTGACCCGTCCTTGCTCAGTCTCAACCCCTCGTATCTGAACGAACGGCACAACAACACCCTTGTGCTCAATTTCACTGATTACTTTATGCACAACTGCTATGCGTCTGCGCTTTATGCCCATAGCGTGCCTCAAATCGGCAGTCTCTTCGCCGAAATGCGCTACGTGGGATACGGCACTTTCCAAGGTACTGACGAGGCCGGCAACGAGACCGGACTGTTCAATGCCGGCGACTATGCTTTGACGGTAGGCTGGGGGCATACCTTGCCGCACAACTTCTATGTGGGAGCCAACCTCAAACTGCTCCTCTCAAGTTACGAAAGTTACACATCCTTCGGCTTCGCCCTTGACATGGCAGGCAGTTATTACAACCCTGACCATAACCTCTCTATGACCTTGCTGTTCAAGAATATTGGCAGCGAGATCAAACCATTCACAAAAGGCAATTATGAACGAGTTCCGTTTGACTTGCAGTTCGCGCTTTCGCAGCGGCTCAAGCATGTGCCCATACGCTACCATATATCCTTGCACTCTTTGTATCGCTGGAACATGAACTACTACGGGGACGAGAATCCGTTTCTCTCCACCGATGCCGTCACCGACAGTTTGCAGTATCCGTCCAAGGCATCCCAGTTTTTAGACAACCTTTTCCGCCATTTCATCTTCGGTATAGAGATTGAGCCTGTGAAGTATTTTTCCATTCAGTTAGCATACAACCACAACACACATCAAGAGATGAAAGTATTGGCGCGCCGTTCGATGGCCGGGTTCTCGTATGGGCTCAACATCAACATTTCAGGCTTCCGTGTCGGTTTTGCACGGCAACACTATGCTATCGGAGCCGTGCCGAACAGTGTATCTTTTGCTATGAATTTCGATGAGATTTCGAAGATGCACCGTGACAAGAAAACAAGGAAACTGCAACGTGTTGCGGATTGACCGCAGAGGAAAGACATTGCCGTCTGGCAGGAAAACACTGCCTATCGTATCAGCGTAACGCTACCCGTCAGTTGTGGATGTCCGGGACCTTCAGGGTGGTCAAATTGTGTCCAGTATCTGATGTAATAGGTGTAAACGCCCATCGGACAAACAATCCCGTTCATATCTCTTCCGTCCCATCCGACATGCAGGTTGGTTGACTTGAAAAGGCATCTTCCTTGACGGTCATAAATCAGCATCAGGTATCTTTCTACTTCTATGCCTTCGCAAACGGGAAGAAAAACATCGTTCAGATTGTCGTGGTTGGGCGTGAAAGCGTTGGGAATATAAAAATGAACGGAAGAAGTCACATCTATATATTGAGTTAGAGAAACAGTACAGTTGTGCTTGTCCGTAACATACAATGTGACAGGATATTCTCCTATATGCGTATAGGTATGGCTTGGATTTCTTTCGTTTCGATGATCAGAAATCTGCGGATTGAAACGGTCGTGGAAATCCCAATGCCAAGTAGAATCGGGCGAGCAAGTAAGCGTGCAGTAAAGAGTCCCGGCTGAATTTTTCAACACGACTTCATTCGGAGAAAAAACGAAAGATGCTTCGGGAAGTTGGTGAACATTGACGGTAAAACTGTCGGCTCTGAAACAATCTTCTGCGGGCGGAATGAAGCCATGCACCACATATTCTGTTGTGACTGTCGGAGCCACCATACGGGTTTTGCCTATGAAACCGTCATTCCATCTATACTGATAGTCGACAGAATATGCCGAAGCGTTCAAAACTGATGTCTCGCCGAGGCAGAGGGAGTTGTCTCCTGTGATGACAGGACGTTCCATGTGGATAACACCTACAAACGTGGAGCAAGAGGCCGAACAGCCGTTGCTGAAAGTGACGGTTAAGCTATAAGTACCGCTTTCCGTGGCCGTAAAAGAGAGTTCTTGGGCGGTTTCTCCAGTATTCCAAAGGAACGTTTCAGGCTGTGTTTCTTGCAGTTGCGAGATTGTTGGAGAGAGCGTGACCGTTTTCCCGGGACAAACAAAGGTATTAACATAATTTAAACTCACTTCTGGTATAGGCAGTATGGTGAGGTGGAGGGTGACGGTGCTGTCGCAGCCGCTTGCGGCGGTGAAGGTCTGGGTGTATTCGCCGGACTGGTCGTAGGTTGTTCCGTTCCAGACGTACCCGTCGCATGCTGTTTCGG
>CAVEXN010000038.1:0-20166 GCA_963620035.1 Oscillospiraceae bacterium
TCGTTTACAACATGAACCGTTACGGACAAATAATAAGACTTGGAATCAATTGATATACACAACAAACTGAATGTCAGGATATTACCCCTACAAAAAAACTATAATGAAACCAAAATAAAGGCGTTCCGAAAGAAAAAACATGTAATTTTGCAACGTCTTGTTTTCAGATTTATGTTTAACGAACCTCGATAGTCTGAAGGTGAGGTGTAAAAAAGTTAATAATAGAGGTTCCCTTAATATAAATGGACGGGGATTTCAGGAAAAACGTATTTCAATTCTGAAAAAAAACAGGGGCATCTCGAAGAGATGCCCCTGAAATCAATTGTCCAACTATAGATTTCAAACTATTCAGCCGCCGGGGCAGGCTGATCGGTTTGTGCTTCGTCTTGTTTTGCAGCCTTTTGCTCTTTCTTTTGAGAGCGGTTCATCATAGCGAGCTTATATTCCAGGTCTTTGGCTTCCGCTTTAGCAGCCTCGATCTTCTTGCGGAACTCTGCGGTGACGATTTCAGCGTTCTTGGAATTTGCGAAGAAACCAAGGTTGTTTTCCCAAAGCGGGATGTCTTCGCGGAGTTGGTTCAAGCGGTTGCGGATATTGTTCTTCTCCTTGTCAATCATCTTGCTGGCGCCGGGGCTGTTGAGGATGTTGTCAATGCGTGACTGGAAACGGGTATGGCGCATATCCTCGGCACTGATCTTGAGTTCGGCAAAGCGTTTGTCAAGTGCCTCCCGGTACTGTGCATAAATCTTGTCCTTCTCTTTTTTGGGAACAAATCCTATTTCAATCCATTCGTTCTGGTAGGCTTTCAGCACCTCCATATTGGCGGTGCGGTCATCGCTGAACTCATGGGTAAGGATCTTCTGGACAAGTTCCTCCTTTTTCTTGAGATTCTCGTTCTCAACCTCTTGAACATTCTTGAAATAATTCGACTTGGCTTCAAAGAACTTGTCACAGGCGGCTCTGAAGCGTTTCCAGATCTGCTCGGAATACTTGCGCGGTGTCGTGCCGATGCTCTTCCATTCTGCCTGAAGTTTCAGCATCTCGTCGGTTGCCTGCTTCCAGTCGGTACGGTCGGCGATGCCCTCGGCCTGCAGTACAAGGTTCAGTTTCTTGTTGTAGTTCTGGGTCTGCGTCTCCTTGATGTTCTGGAAATACTCCTTCTTGGCGGTGAAGAACTTGTCGAGCGTGGACTTGAAGCGGTTCCATATTTCGTCGTTCAGTTTGGCGGGAGCCGGTCCGAGCGTTTTCCACACCGTCAGCAGTTCGGTCAGCTTTTCGCTGATGCTGTTGTAGTCCTTGAGCGAACCTGACATATTGGCAACGGCTTCTTCTGCCTGTTCGCAAAGAACGACCTTGGCATTATAGTTGTTCTGTTCTTCAGCGAACAGCCTGTCATAGAACTCTTTTCTCCTGGCGTTGATCTGGTCGGATGCGGACTTGAAGCGTTCCCACACCTCTTCCTTTTTATCTTCGGGCACCGGGCCGATCTCCTTCCACTGCTCGTGGAGGCTCTGAAGATCCTTGAACGACTGGTTGATGGAATCGACAAGCAGCAGGGACTCTGCCTTCTCGCAGAGTTCGAGCTTGCTTTCGAGGTTCTTTTTAAGGTCAAGCGCGCGCATCTCCTTGTTCATCCTAAGGATGTCAAAGAATTTCTCAACATAAAAATGGTAGTTCTGCCAAAGGTTCGTTGACTCGGCTTGCGGCACGGGACCAATGTTTTTCCAAGCCTCCTGAAATTCCTTGAACTTGTCGTTCAGCACCTTAAGATTAGATTCCGTTTCCACGAGGTTACGGAGGTCTTCAATGATCTGCTTTTTGGCATCGAGGTTTTTCTGTTTCTGTAGTTCCAATTCCTCTACAAACTTGGCTTTGGCATCCTTGAATTTCTGGAAAGCCTTGTTGAAGCGGAGTTCAGTCTCGTCGGGTTCATTGGAGGGCGCTTCAGGTTCGGCAACGGGGGTTTCGGGGGTTTCGGCGGACTTAGCTTCAGCTGCGGCTTTTGCGGCATTATAGGCGGCTAAGGCTTCGCGCCTTCTTTCCTTCAGGAAATCAATGATTCGCGAACGCAGCACGCCGACTCTTTGCTTGATGGCATTAACATCAGGACCATCGACCAGGCGTTCAAGTTCCGTCACACACTGTTCAAGGTTCAGGGAGGCATATTCGGTTTCTATCTGCTCCAGCGTCTCTGCGGGTTCGTTCTCAGACTCCGGATCAGACTCCGGATCTGCCACATTCTGCTGGCGGTCTATTTCTGCGACAATCTCTTCTGCCGATTTCTCCTCGGCATGCTCTTGTTTCACGGTTTCCTCCTGTGCCGGCTCTGCTGCCGGGGCAGGCTGTTCCGAAGCGTCCTGTTGCGGGGAGGTCTCAGGGGCTTCAACTGTTACAGTATCCTCTGCAGGTGTGGTGGATTCTTGAGGCATAGCATTTTGAACTTCTGCTGAAGTTCCGGAATTCATCTCTTGAGGATGCTTCTCGACATTCTCTTGAGAAAGAAAATCTTGTTGTTCCATAAGATTTTTTTTAATAATAGTAATAGGTGGTTAAAAATCAGGTTGCAAAAATAGAAAAAAAACGGCTGTTTGGCTTTGTCTACAGTATATTTTCATTCTGTCATCGTACAAAAAACGCTTTGGCGTTCGGTCTGAGTTTTCGGGAGCATTATATTTCATACTTTTGCCCGCTTTTTAAAGACATCTATGCCATTTATGAAACGTTCACTACTATCTGTTATCCTCTTGTTCTGTTTCTGTTTGAGTCCGACATCGGCGCAGCGCACTCCGCAAATGCTGTACGGACCGCAAGACAACGGGAAAACATACACCTCGTTGGAGGAGGCTCTTTCGGAACCGCAACAGGTCTATCGACTCAAGTTGACAAGATTGCCCGAAAGGGACTCTTTGCCTGAAACGCTGTTTCAACTCACAGAGCTCCGCGAACTCACCGTCAAGGGCTGCCGGCTATGCGTCCTCAACCGAAACATTGACAAACTTTCACGGCTCGAGTTCCTGAACCTCGACAAGAACAAACTGCTTCGCCTCCCTGAGACCCTCGGTCGCCTCAAACGTCTCCGAAACCTTATTGTGAGCCGCAACCTGCTCGAAACATTGCCCGATTCTATTGCGGCAATGGAAAGCCTTGAGTATGTGGATGTCTGGGGAAATCCGCTATATGTGCTCCCCGAAAGCATTGCAGTTTTGAAGCATACCCTCAAGGTGCTTGATCTAAGACAGATACCATTGACAAAAAGCGAATATGACGCAATGGAAAACCTGTTGCCCTATACGGAAATCCTTTTCACGGACATCTGCGAATGTGAGAACAGGCGCGACCATGAATGAAGGGGTTATTCCTTCGGCATAGAGGTGTTGAAGAGCATTTTTACCATTTGGGCTTCTGCTCCCTCCGCGCGCACGTCCTCGTCTGGCGTTGGCACAATCTTAACAATGATGGCATCGCTGTCGTCCTCTTCTTTTGAGTCGGTGTAACCTGCAATGGCATCTATGGCCACAATCATGTCTGGTGTCACTTTGACAAATGCCGTGAAGTCTATCCACTGCGATACGGTATCGAACGACTCGTCTATTGCGATGTGCTTGCCGCTTTTGAGAACGACATCTGCCTTGTCGCCGGCTTTGTGGAAATAGGCAATCAGGTTCTGGTTCAGTTTCTGTCCGTGTCCTTTGATATAAAGGTACAGGTAAGTGGCCTCGGTGCGCTGGTTGCGGTATTCCATCGTGGTGCGTATCTTGCCGGAAGCATCGTAGTTGTTCCATTCGCCGTCACGGAATCCGTTGCGGTAATTGCCCGACGAGGAGATGTGTTTGTTGGGATAATAGGCTGTGCACAGCCCGTTCCGTTTCCCGTTGAGGTAGTTCTCTTCAAGGTTCACGACACCATTGACATAATAGGAGGTGTGTTTCCCGTTGAGTTTGCCGCCGGAGTAGGTCCGCTCGTCCAAAAGGAGTCCGCTGCCGGGCGAGTAGGTCCGCCATAGCCCCGACCGTTTCCCCTTGTCGTACTGCTCCGTGGCTATCAGCGTGTCTTTGTCGGAATAGTAATGCCAGATGCCGTCTTTTTGCTGGTCGATGAACACCCCCTCCGATGCCTTGTGCCCGTTTTCGTGGTAGATGGTGGTGTTCACACGGTGTACACCTTGCTGGAAATCGGAGACGCTCTTCAACTTGCCGTTCTCATGATAATACCGGAATGTGCCGTAGGGTACGTTGTCCTTGAACTGGCCTTCGTAAACCAGTTTCCCTTCCTCGTATTTTTTCCATACGCCCTGCTTGCGCCCTGAAGCGTCTGTCCGGTTTGTGACAGTTCCGTTGTTCTGGGCAAATGCATGGAAGGACAACAGGAAAATCAGAAACAGTAGTGCTTTTTTCATCAAATACGTTTTTTCTTGTTTTTCAGACAATGATAACGGCATCATACTTGAAAAATTGCAGAGATACCATACAAAAAACATATCAGGTTCTCTGTCTTTTCATGTGACGATTCGACCGGAAAAAAGCGGTATTGTGGAAAATGTTACTTTTGTGCGCCGCCGAGCAAGGGTAAGGAAGACGTAAAAAGCGGCATTTATTTTTTTGAAAAACAATGATTTATGGTAGAGTTTGAGAATGTCTATTCTGAAGAGCACGTCATCTCCTCTTTTATAGTGGACGGCAAGCGTCTGCTCCGTCCAACGGCACTGTTCGGGCTGATGCAGGAGGTGGCCGACAATCATGTGGAGGGCATCAACTGTGGATGGAATTTCCTCCACACGATGAACAGATTCTGGGCCCTTTCCCGTATGGATGTCGAGATCATCCGCCGCCCGGCCTGGAAAGAGCATATCCTGGTCAGCACTTGGGGAAAGAAGCACAATTACCTGATACAGCCGCGCGACTATCTGGTGGAAACGCCGGATGGGGAAACGCTGGTGCGTGCCACCTCCAATTGGGTAGTGCTGGACACGGAAGGAAAGCCTTGTCTGGTATCGGAGATTGACGACCGTCTGCACCTGCAGCCGGACCTGCATGCGCTGGAAAAGCCGGCGGCACGCTTGCGCAAGGCCGTGGAAGATGAGCCACAGCAGTTTCGCCCCGTGGTCTATACCGACATAGACATGAATCACCATGTCAACAATGCCTCTTACGTGACTTGGGCGATGGACTGTTTTCCGTACGGTTTTCACCGGAATCACGAACTGACACACATCTCGCTCAATTACTTGAAACAGACAAAGTCGGACGACAGCTATGCAGTACTTAAGAAAGAGACAAGCCCCGGCGTTTTTGCCTTGTCCGCCTTTTCAGGACGGGATGGCGTGGAGACCTGCCGGATGGAGACGCGTTGGAAAGAGCAGCGATAGTCCGGAAACAACGTTTCACTTATTTTATTGTCGGCAGTGCAGTTGCAGGAAACAAAACGAGGGGTTTGCCTGTCAAAGGCAAACCCCTCGTAAAACAGTCGGAACAGACTAAAGGGTATGGTAAGGTTTGAGAAGGCCTTTGCCGATTTCCACAGCCTCCTCATTCTTGGGGATGAGATGGTGGTGGCGTTCGGGAAGCGATTTTTCCAGCCCTTTGTGCAGCATTTCAGGGGTGACCAGCGGTTTGACAGCGAGGAAACCGCCGAGGACGATCATGTTGAACAGTTTGGCGATGCCCAGTTCGCTGGCCTTGTCGGCAGCGGCTACCTGATAGATGTTGATGTCCTTGCGGGTCGGGTGATGGGAGATGCCGTTCGGGTCGTAGATGAGGAGACCGCCAGGCTTGACGGCAGACTCGAACTTGTCCATAGACTGCTGGTTGAGGATGATAGCCGTATCGAACTGGTTGAGGTAAGGGGAGCAGATACGTTCATCGCTCAGAATGACCGTGACATTGGACGTGCCACCGCGCATTTCAGGACCGTAAGAAGGAAGCCAGGAGACCTCCTTGTTTTGCATAATGCCGGCGTATGCCAGAATCTTTCCCATAGAAAGCACACCTTGACCGCCGAAGCCTGCTATAATTATTTCTTCTGTCATTTCTTTGTGAATTTAAATCGTTACTATTTTTTTCTCAAGGAGTAGATGGTTTCATTGGGCTCGTCGAAGGTCTTGACACGCTCCATGAAAGCGGGGTCGAACTTGCCGTCCACCTTCATGTCGCCGAGCGGGAAGAACTTCAGCGTATTTTCTTCCATCCACTTGTTGGCCTGTACCGGGGTCATTTTCCAGCCGGAGTTGCAGTTTGAGGTGACCTCCACGAAAGAGAGTCCCTTGTTGAGTTTCTGGTTCTCGAAAGCTTTGCGGATGGCCTTTTTGCACTTGCGAGCCAATGCCGGCGTATAGACGGCTTGGCGAGTGGCGTAGTAGGTGCCGGGCAGTTGGGCCAACATCTCCGTGATTCTCATGGTATGTCCCATGATTTTGGGGTCACGGCCGTAAGGACAGGTCACGGTTTCCATACCTTCGAGGGTGGTGGGAGCCATCTGTCCGCCGGTCATGCCGTAGATGCCGTTGTTAATGAAAATGATGGTGATGTTTTCGCCTCGGTTGCAGGCGTGCATGACCTCGCCGCATCCGATGGACGCCAGGTCGCCGTCGCCCTGATATGAAAAGACGAAATTCTCGGGCCAGAGGCGCTTGATTGCCGTTGCCACCGCAGGGGCGCGTCCGTGGGCGGCCTCTACGAAGTCAACGTCGAAATAGTTGTATGCCAACACAGAGCAGCCTACCGGCGAGACGCCGATGGTCTTGTCCTGAATGCCCATCTCCTCGATGACTTCAGCAATGATTCTGTGAACTACGCCATGGCCGCAGCCCGGGCAATAGTGCATGATGGCATCCGTGAGAACCGGCGTGCGTTTGTACACTAAATTTTCAGGTTTTATGATATCTTCTCTTGTCATTTCTTCAATTGATTAAATTATTTGACCATATTTTTCAAAGCCTCGAATACTTCGACAGGTGTAGGGATGACTCCGCCGTAACGGCCGTAGTGTTCAACGGGCACGTTGCAGTCAACGGCAAGGCGTACATCTTCAATCATCTGTCCGGCGTTCATCTCGACGCTCAGGATCTTCTTCATGCGGCTTCCGATTTCCTTGACGGCTTTCGTCGGGAACGGCCACAGGGTGATAGGACGCACCAGGCCGACCTTGATGCCTTCGGCGCGGGCCAGTTCCACCGACTTCAGGCAGATGCGGGCTGCGGAGCCGTATGCCACGAACAGGTATTCGGCGTCTTCGCACTGGATGACCTCATAGCGGGCCTCTTTCTCTTCACATTCTCTGTATTTTGCCTGTATTCTCTCGTTCACGCCTTCCTGTTTGAGCGCGTCAAGCTCAAGGGAGGTGATGATATTGTGTGCGCGGCTTGAAGGCTTGCCCCAAGCAGCCCAAGGACATTTTTCTGCAATGTATTCGTTGGTCCAGCGGGGCTTGTAGTCGTCAACCTCAACTTTTTCCATCACCTGGCCGATGACGCCGTCGGAGAGGATACAGGCCGGATTGCGGTACTTGTAGGCCAAGTCGAAGCCGAGCTCTACAAAGTCGTACATCTCTTGCACGGATGCCGGAGCCAGCGTAATCAGCCGGTAGTCGCCGTGTCCGCCGCCTTTCGTGGTCTGGAAATAGTCGGACTGTGAAGGCTGGATGGTACCCAGGCCGGGGCCGCCGCGCACTACGTTTACGCACAGTGCGGGAAGTTCTGCTCCCGCAATATAGGAAAGCCCCTCCTGCATCAGCGAAAAGCCGGGAGAGGAAGAGGAGGTCATTACACGCTTGCCCGTGGCGGCGCCGGCATATACCATGTTGATGGACGCCAACTCGCTTTCGGCTTGAAGAACAACCATCCCGGTTGTAAGATATGGTCTTTCTGCCATCAAATGTTCGAGGACTTCACTCTGCGGAGTGATGGGGTAACCGAAATAGCCGTCGCACCCCATTCTAATGGCGGCCTCGGCAATGGCTTGATTACCCTTCATTAATTTAAGTTCTTTTGCCATTTTAAAATCGTTTAAATGTTAATTGTTGATTTAATACTGAGTTGATAAAAGGAACGGATTACTCTTTGGCGCGGTAAACTTCGATGACGCCGTCAGGGCAAATCACTGCGCAACTGGCGCAGCCTATGCAAGCATCTTCGTTTACTGTTTCCAGGTAATTGTAACCCTTCGCGTTCACATGTTTGGAAAGCGCAATGCAGTTGTTGGGACATCCTGTGATGCATACCCCACAACCCTTGCACTTGTCCGTGTCAATGATTAAAGCTCCTTTAAATGCCATAAGTTTTTGATTTAACAAGTTATTAAATTGGTTGTTAGTTGTTATTGCTGTATTTTCTTTTTTAAGAAAGCGCAAACATACGAAATTTTCAGCAATCGGACAGTACGTTTTTTCTTCATCTTTTATTTGTCTGAAAAAACGGGGAAATCAAGTTGCTTGATGGCAACACTCTTGGGCTTCCGCTGTTTTTTCCATGCCGATGAAGAGACGTTGGACTTTCCGCAAAGGCGACAATCGACCCTCTGAACATAGTGAAGTCATTAAGCCTGCCCGTCGCCTGTCGGCTGGGCAGACAAGCCAAAATCCAAAGAAATCGGTGCGGCAAAGATACTTTTTTCAGTTGCATTCCGTAAATTATTGTTGAAAGTATCTGATACCGATACAAGGATGCATTTCTTTCGAAAACATACTATTTTACATCCGTCTCCGTTATGTTCCTGTCTATCTGGAAAAACATTTCAAATATCAGGCAAAATGAAAAAAAACGTCTTGACCTCCATTTTCTGCACTTTCGCCTTTTGGGTTATCTATACCTGCGCCGTAGGGCAAAGCGACCTTGCAAATGCTTACGATTCGCTTTGGGTCCGGTACCGCAACACCAACCGGGCCTTTATCCTCGACTGCAACCGGATGCTTGACACCATCAGCCGGAAAGCCATCCGCGAGCTCAACGAGCACCAGCAGTTCCGCACCGACTATGAACGGGTGGAACTGAACCGCCGCTACAACCCCTCGTGGAACGACAAGGCAACCCTGCTCTATCTTGACTCCGTCAGGGCGTTGCCCCACACGACGCCTTACATCTGCCTGTATCATTACCTCATGGGCATCACACTCGAGAACTGCCTGACCTCGAATGCCTTTTCCACTCCTATCAGCCAGAACCACGACCTGCACAAATTTGACGAGTGGACCAGCAAAGATATGGAGAGCGTGTCGCGGCAACACTTCGACACCTGCTTTGCCATGCTGCAACAGCTCGTCGCCTGCCCGGCCGCCGACTTCTCCTTCATGCTTGGCGGCGATGCGTCTTTCCGGAATCTTCGCCCTACCCTTTTCGACATTGTCGTGCAAGACCGCCTTGTCCACACAAACGACACCACCGAGGCATTCACCCTAATCGACAAAGCGATAGGAAGCCATACCTTGCCGGAAGACCGCAATGCCATCATCGACTACGAATTGCTGCGCCTAGACCTGCGCCTCCGAGACCCGGGCTCGTCAATACCCGAAACTTGCGGCCGGTATCTCAATGAAGTGGCAGCGCTGGAGGAACAATACGGCATTGACGACGCCTTTGACTATGTGCGCGGCATCCGCCTGTTTGAGGCAGGCTGCAGCAGCGACAGCACCAACGACTGTTTTGCCATAGCGCTGTATTATTTCGACAAACTGATTGCGAAAGACGAGAATCCATATTTCGTGCAAAATGCACTGTACTGCAAAGAGCATATTCTGCTGCCGGAACTGCACCTTAACAGCAGGGATCAAGACCGCATACCTGCGCCGAAACAACGCCTCGCCATCCGTTACCGCAACATCGACACGCTCTACGTCAGCGTTTACAGGACAGACGATGCCAAGCCGATTGACTATCACTACAACCCCAACCTTGACCGCACCGTGCTTGACTCTGCCGCAGTGTCACAACTCGGCAGTCACATTCAGCGGGAACGGTTCGTGCTGAAAAATCCCGTACCCTACAATGCCTACACCACAGAACTATTGCTCGACTCGCTGCCGGCAGGCTGCTACACCCTCATCTTCCATCGTGCCGCCGCCTGGGACACGGCATCAACACTGCTGACGACCGCCATCCACGTCACCGACATCAAACTCACGGGATGGTCAATCGACGGAAAGGCACGGCTGGCTGTCAATCACCGCACATCGGGAGAACCTTTCGCATACCGCCGCACTGACGTGAAAGGCAGAATCCCCGCCATCCTGTTCACCAACAAGAACGGCGAAGTCGGCATACCTGCCCTTTTGCAGGAAAACCGTACATACCGGGATCTGTACCACATCCGCTTCCGCGACCATAACGACCTTTATTCCACCCGGTTCCTCGTCGGGAAACCATACCGCAGCAAAAGACCCCTTACCGAAAACAGACGACAGTCGGCAACGGGACGCATCTGCCTTTTCACCGACCGCACGCTATACCGCCCCGGGCAGACTTTATATTTCAAGAGCATCGCCGAACATGACGGGAAAACCTTTTCCGGGCGGCCCGTCACCGTAACACTGAACGACAAAAACGGGAAAATCATCGACTCCTTGCATCTGACCTCATCGGAACACGGCAGTGCCGCCGGCGAGTTCAAAATCCCGAACTCCTCAATCGGTCGCCACTCCCTTTCTGTCCGCATAGATGGGAAGAAAGCATCGTACTATGCACGAAAGAGCATTGACGTGGCAGAATACAAACTCCCGGCTTTCAGCATTGCGCTCGACATTGACACCAACGAAACCATGGCAGGCGACACGCTGGGCATCGGCGGAAAAGTCATTGCCCTCAACGGCGTGCCTGTAGCGGGCGCTGCCGTCACGTTGCAAATCTCAACGGTCGGCAAATACTTTGCGGCTGATCATTCCAACGAAACCGGGAAAAGTCTGAAAGAAGACGTCGTCTGCGATGCTGAAGGGGAATTCCTATACCGTTATGCAACGCCGAAGTGCGAGAAAGACTACGGCATCGAGATCAAAGCCACCGCCACCGACCTTAACGGAGAAACCCACTCCGCCTACCATCATTTCCGGATTTCCGCCCATCCGCTCAATCTGCTTGTCACGGGCATCGGAGACATCGACCTGTCGAGTAAAGACTCCCTGAAATGGACAGTTTCACCTGTCAACCTTGACGAGGTTTTGCAATCCGTTGCCGTGCGTGTCCGTGTGGAGCAACTTGAAACGCCGAGCCTTTACCGCGAATGTCTCTTTTCCGGAACCGGAGAGCCCGGCCAGCCCCTTTACGACACGGCAACCTACCGCCGCTTCTTTCCGCAATTCGGTCTCAACCCTGACGAGAAACATAAATCGTTGTGGCCCGCATCTGACATCCTGCTCGACAGCACAAAAGTATGCAAGCCCGACTCCACTTTCCACATCTCCATCAAGCGCTGGCCTATCGGCAACTACAAAGCCATTTTTACCTGTACAGACAAGAATGGCGACACGATAAAGCAGACATACACGTTCGGGATTTACCGTTCAGACACCACTGTCACACAACGTTACGAACCGGTGTGGGTTTATTTCAAGACTGTTCCGCAAGCCGGTGGAATGGTCACCGTCGTAGCGGGCACCTACCTCAAGGAGGCACTGCTCATCTGCAACGTCTATCAAGGCAAGCGGCTGCTGCAAACCAAATCTTTCAGACTGGACCGGTCGCAGACATCATTCTCCATAAAAACCAGAAAGCATGGCGGAACCTCAATCAGTGTCAATGCGCGCGTCATACAAAACGGATACTGCTATCAGAAAGACTGCACCGGACATCTTCGCATCCCCGCCACAGAAACGGTCAGCCATACGCTCCCTTTGGAACTCACTCATTGGAACAATATTGCTGAACCCGGCAGTCAAGAACACTGGGAACTGCAGATTCCCCATGCCGCAAACACGCTGCAAGAATCTGCTGAAGTGCTTGCCTGGATGATTGACTGCAGCCTTTATGAATTAGGCATGAGCCAACCGCCCTATAATCTCTTCTCCCCTATAGTTCCCGCCCACAACAGATACAGAAAAATGACATCTGAATACAATTATATTTATTATCAGGACCTCTCCGACCCGTTTCTCATCTATACGGCAAGTTCGCTGGCCAAGCCGCGAACCGGCCGGAACAAAACATACGAAACCATTGAATGGATGCGGAAACGCCGCTACCGGGATCTCCTCTTGACCAACGGGGCAGGCTTAACACTCGAAAGCGAACCTTTGTCATTATACGACAATAACGTATTCGAAGAAGACGTAACTGACAACGTTGCTTTATATTCCAAAAGAAAAACTGCGGCCATAATGTTGTACGGCAACGGGGAGTCGGCCGGTTTTGCCGAAGATGCCATATCCGACGTTTCCTTGGAAGAAACAACAGACTTGACGTCGGCGGAAGAGACTGCCGGTGCGGGCACGACTTTCCAATTCTCGCCCGCCTGGAAAATCAGAAGCCGGTTCACGGAGACCGCATTCTTTTACCCCACCTTGAAAACGGACAAAGAGGGGACGTTGAAGATTGACTTCACCCTTCCCGACCAATATGGCAAGTGGCAGTTCTTCGCGCTTGCGCACACGCCGTCGATGCAGAGCGGCTCGTTGACCGCGTTCCTGCAGTCGCGCAAGACTATGATGATCCAGGGCAACGCACCCCGGTTTTTGCGTGAGGGCGACACCCTGACATTCCAAGTACGGCTCACGAACCTCAGCGACACTGCGCTGAACGGCAAAGTCGCCATCCGCTTCTTCGACGGTTCTACCGGCGAGCCGTTGCACATTCTTGTCAACGAGAGCGACACACTACAGGACTTCCGTTGTGCCCCTCTGGGCAATGAGGCTGCCGGCTGGCAGATAGCCGTGCCGCTTGACGTGCCGCTAATCGGCTACCGTGTACTGGCGCAAGCGGGACAATACGGCGACGGTGAAGAAAACGTGCTGCCGGTTTTGTCGCGCCGCACACTGGTGACGGAGTCGCAGCCCTTCGCAGTTCCGGCGAACCGCGACACCACCATCCTCTTCCGTAAAATGCAGGAATGCACCTCGCCGACCGTCCAGCCGTACCGATACACGATGGAAATCACAGGCAACCCCACATGGATAGCCATACAGTCGCTGCCTTATCTGACCAAAGACCGCTACGACTGCAACGAACAGATCTTCTCCAAACTTTTTGCGGAAGCCTTAACCTTGCACATTGTCAACCGACATCCCGAAATCGAGAAGACATACAAGGACTGGCATGCCGACACGCTGCACAACTCCTTGGCCTCGCCGTTGACCAAAAACGAGCGACTCAAGAGCATTCTTTTGGAAGAGACCCCCTGGGCAGACGAGGCGAATCTGGAAACGGAACAGAAAAGCGCATTGGCAAACCTTTTTGACAAAAACAGTCTTGAAGCCCGGATTGCCAGACAGTCTAAGGAGTTGCTGCGCAACCAGACCGCTGCCGGCAGTTGGGGCTGGTTCGGCAAAGGAGACGGCTGCGAGCGCATCACCAACTACATTGTGGCAGGCTACCGCAAACTGAAGCGCCTCGGCATCAACATCCCGGGCTCCGATGACATGGTCAACAAAGCCATCCGCTACTTGGACGAACAGCAGGAAAACCGGTATCGCCGGTATGTAGAAGAGGGCGGTGCCGACAAAAGTGCCCCTTTCTATCTCAGCCGTAATGACCTGCAGTACATGTATATAAAAACGACTGACGAATCCGACAGTATATGGCTGCAGCAACCTTACGTCAGAAACCTGTTTGCACACCTCACGGACAACCTGTACGAAGCCGACCGGATGCGACAAGCCGAGACCGCTCTCATTCTGCACCATGCTGGGCTGGAACAGGAGGCCGAACGGGTAATGGAGGCCTTGCGGCAACAAGCCGGCAGGAGCGAAAGCATGGGTATGTATTGGCCAGACCGTCGCGACGGGCAGTTCCTTTATCCGCGCTATTACGGCTGGGGGCAGTCGCCCATAGAGCAACAGACCCTGTTCATAGAGGCATTCCGGGAAATCTCGCCTCGTCAAGACGAACTGGACGCCATGGTACAATGGCTGCTGCTGCAACGGAAGAACAGTTGTTGGAGCAACACCAAGTCAACGGCCGAAGCCGTCTATGCCATACTGGGCGGCAAGCATGCAGCAGCCACATCCGCATCTGCCACCGTCATCAGCGTCGGAGGACAGACCTTCACCCCGGCTGATGACCCGCAGGCCGAGGCCGGCACCGAATACCTGCAACACGTTTGGGGCGCTGACGAATTGACACCTGATTTGGCAGAGATTACCATCCGCACCGACACGCTGCATCCCGTCTATGGCGGCTGCTATTGGCAATATCTGGAAGACAAAGACAACATAACGGAAGCCGGCGCAGGTTTGCGTATCGAACGTTCGCTCTACCATGCCATACCGGCGGATGGAATGCGGCTTGACTCCGTCACCGCCGGGAATCCGGCACGACTCGGCGAACGGCTCATCGTAAGGATTGTCGTCAAAGCCGACCGCGATTTGGAATACATCCACATCAAAGACGAGCGGGCCTCTTCCTTCGAACCGGTTGCAACGTTTGAAAAACACGGATGGCAGAATGGTTTCCCCTATTATGAAGTCACGCGAGATGCCGCCACCCACTTCTTCATTGACGCCTTGGACAAAGGGACACACATCCTCGAATATGAAGTCACGGTCACCCGGACGGGACACTTCAGCAACGGCATCGCTACGGTTGAATGTCTCTATTCGCCCGAATACAGGGCACAAAGTTCTAGTTCGCGTATCAGCATAGAGCCGTGAGGCATCCTGAAACCGGCATTTGTCCTTTGGATGTTTTTTTGTATTTTTGCGGCTTTATAAAAAAACAACTCACAACAACGTGGCGCTCATACAGTCTTACGAAAAATCCGGCAGTCTGCTGTTCAAATACCGCGGGCAAATCCCTGTCGTTATCTTCGTGATAACGGTTCCGCTCCTTTTCTTCACCAACGAAACGCTCTATTTGCAGCTTTCGGCTGGCAATTGTCAGGCATTGCGCATTGTAGTGACAATACTCGCACTGTTGATATCGTTTTCGGGGCTGGCACTCAGGGCTTACACCGTAAGCACCACCCCAAAGGGGACATCAGGACGAAACACCTCCAAGCAGGTGGCCGACCGGCTGAACACCACAGGCATATACTCCGTAGTGCGCCATCCGCTCTATCTGGCCAACTACCTCATTTGGGGCGGAATGCTGGTATTCACGATGAACATCTCCATCTTCCTCATCGTATCGCTGTTCTACTGGATCTATTACGAGCGCATCATGTTTGCCGAGGAGGCCTTTCTCCGAAAGCAGTTCGGGGAGCAGTTCGAGACGTGGGCGGCAAAAGTGCCGGCATTCATCCCACGTTTCTCCCTCTTCAAAGGAGGTGACCTTAAATTCTCGTTCAAAACCTTTGTCAGACGCGAATACGCCACCTGGTTTTCCGCCATTTTTTCATACACATCCATCGATTATCTGATGTACTGCGCCATAGCAAGAACAAGCGGAACACTCTCCGCGGCTTACTGGTTGCGGCCGTCGCTAATTGTGCTGGCCGTCAGTTTTGTAGTCGTACTGGTCATCAAGTGCATCAAGCGCTGCACTACCTTGCTTCAGGCGGACAGCGGCAGAGACTGATTCTCAACACAGCATAATTGAAACATTCATCAATACAGCAAAATACAATATCATGGACATCACACACATCGAACATCTCGGCATCGCCGTCAAAAGCCTGGAAACAGCCATTCCTTATTACGAACAGATTCTGGGTATGAAGTGCTACAGCATCGAAGAGGTGAAAGACCAAAAAGTGAAGACCGCATTCTTCAAGGTCGGGCAGACCAAAATCGAGTTGCTGGAGCCGACAAGTCCGGACAGCACCATTGCCAAATTCATCGAAAACAAAGGCGAAGGGATCCACCACCTTGCCTTTGCCGTTCCTGACACGGCGGAAGCCCTGAACGAGCTTTCCGCGAAAGGAATCCGCCTGATTGACGCTGCACCGAGAGCCGGCGCCGAGGGGCTCGCCATCGGTTTTGCACATCCCAAGTCCACGGGCGGAGTGCTGACAGAATTCTGCTGCAAAAAAGAAGAATAACGGAAGTCAAAGCATGAACGAGAAAAAACATTGGGTCGTCTGCCTCAAATGGGGCGTGTTCCTGGGTGTCGCGCTGGCCTTGTTTGAACTGGTCAAGATGGCGGCGCGCAACATCGAATACGGGAATGCCAAGATGCTCGACATTGCCCTGATCATTGCCTACATCCTGCTCCTATATGGTGGCATCAAGGAATTCAAGGACAATTATCCTAAAAGGCTCTCTTTTTCGAAAGCATTTGCTGGATGCCTGCTTATTTCCCTTGTCGGTTCTGCTATTTTCTTCTGCTACAGTATAGTCCACTACTCTTTCATCGAGAAAGACGGTCTGGCGAGGAAGCACGAGATCGCATTGGAGAACTTCAGGAAAACGCTTGAGCGAGACACCATCTCGGGCAATGAACTGCAAGCCTATCTGGACACCACCGCCGTGATGATGGATATACAGGAAAAGCAGTTCTGCGAGGCGTCAGGCATCAGCGACACGCTCCGGGCCGAAATACACAAAGGCACGGAATTGATAAACCGCTACTATAGCGAGAAACTGGCCGCAATGCGCACGCTTGACACAACAGACAGCTACCGGCTTGCCAACTTCTCGCAATATGCGCGCAAGGTGCTTATAGAGACATTGCAGTCGTACGTTGAGCAAAACCTTGACCGGCCTTCCACGGAAAGCATCAAGGAAATCGTGCAGAAAACCGACCGCCAGTTGCCCGCCGTCAACCCCGCGACCCTGCGCTATGAGCAACGCAAGTCGCATGTGCCGGAATACACACGCGTTGAGGTCTATGCCTCTGCCAACGCGCTCATGGATCTGATTTACGGCATGTTTTTCGGCATCTTTGTCGCCATGTTCCACTACAAGTCAAAAAAAACCGACGAACTGTACGAGCCGGCCGCCGCCGATGCCGGAGAACCCGACGAAGAATCATCCACAAAAGAAAACTAAAAGCACAGAAAGACATGAACATATCTGTTATAGTCCCCTTGTTGAACGAGGCCGAATCGCTGCCCGAGCTTACGGCATGGATCGCACGCATCATGGACGAGAACAGTTTCTCGTATGAAATCCTTATGATTGACGACGGCTCGTCAGACAACTCATGGCAAATCATCCGCGACCTGCACAGCCAAAACTGCAACGTCAAAGGCATCCGGTTCCGCAGGAATTATGGCAAGTCGGCTGCGCTGAACACTGGCTTTGAGGCTTGCAAGGGAGATGTCGTCATCACTATGGACGCCGACATGCAAGACAGCCCCAACGAGATACCCGAACTGTACCGTATGGTTACGGAGGACGGGTACGACCTTGTTTCAGGTTGGAAAAAGGTACGCTACGACTCAAAACTCGCCAAGAATATCCCCTCCAAGTTCTTCAACTGGACAACGCGCAAAATGTCGGGCATCATGCTGCACGACTTCAACTGCGGGCTGAAAGCCTACCGCCACGACGTGGTGAAGTCCATTGAAGTTTACAGCGAGATGCACCGCTACATTCCGGTCATCGCCAAGTGGGCAGGATTCGGGAAGATCGGCGAGAAAGTCGTCCAGCACCGCAAACGCAAATACGGTGTCACCAAATTCGGGTGGAACCGTTTCGTGAACGGCTACCTTGACTTGCTGACGATTTCTTTCATGACCCGTTTCGGGAAGAAACCCATGCATGCATTCGGGCTTTGGGGCAGTTTCTCCTTCTTCATCGGTCTTGTCTGCACAATCTGGCTCATCGCGCTAAAACTGATACACCAGTCAAACGGCGAGCCGTTCAGAGCCGTCACCGACCAGCCATTGTTCTTCATTGCCCTCTTGGCTATGGTTTTGGGCTTCATGCTGTTCCTCGCCGGCTTCTTGGGTGAACTGATCGCCCGCAACGGTTCAGACCGCAACAGGTACCTGATTTCAGACACGCTGGACTAAACCGCCGTCTCTCCCCTAAATAACGCAAAAACCTGTCCTCAAAATTTTCGGCGAACGGGGACAGGACTACCGCACGAACGAGCCAACTGATTGCGGAAAGGGTGTTTTGCATTGACGACTAAAATAATTTTTCCAGGAATTGCATTTGGACGCTGTTTTTCGCATTTTTTTGCAGGAAACAACATGCGTAAAATTTGACATTCTACAAAATATTGGTGTTACAAAAAAAAGTTAAACTACAGACTGCGAAAAGTGCTTTCTTTCGTTTTCCCGGTGCAAGTTTTTTATAGCTTTGCCACTTGAATCTATCAGATATTTTGTTATCTTTGCACTGTTAATTTTTGGCAACAGCAAATTCAACCATGGGAAACTCAACTGAACACTCACGACACATCCATAAGAAGGAGGAACACAAAATCCTTCTCCCTGCTTCCTGTCTTTATGGGTATGCGCCGGGCAGGAAGCCGAACCCACAGCAATGACTGACAGAAAGCAGGCTTTGGAATTACGCCAATCTTCCAGTTGGGGGGGGGCAAAAAACTGCAAGGCATACCACTCATAAAAAAACAGCCGTTCCGTTTGCCACGGCTTAATAACGTTAATAAAAAAAATAGATAATATGAAAAAAAGCATTTTTTCATCTGCTATTCTTCTTTTCTGCAAGTTTTTTTGCTTTTAGTTGCGACAAAAACACAGATGTCAAGTCTGACAATCTCACCACAAATCAACACATTAACATCGATGATGAAACAAACCTTCAAACTTTATTCAACAAAACAGGCATTGACATCTTCAGGATTGCCAATCTTCCTTCAGTACAATCTTTTTCAAAAAGAACATTTAACACCCACAAAGAAGGTAGTACTTTAGTCAATACTAAAACCGAAATTTCCGACTATCAAATCGCGCAACTCCAATCTTTAAATTCTGCTGTCCAACAGGCATTTAACAATGGCAATGAGAGAATGGGCTATATCTTATACGATTCCTTGTGCGCTTTATGCCACAGTATTGGAGGTTTTGTTTTTCAAGAAAATGAATACGGCTTCGAAACATTTATGTATAGCGACATTGAAGTGCCCGTATACATCCCCCATGGCTTTCATGAAAGCATCAAAAGAAGATGCTGACCAGCTTTATCTTGAAATAAAAAGAGAATACCCTTCTTTCGACACCTTGAACGATGTTGTAAAACAAACCATTGTTGCAGCTGCTGTATATCAGAATTATTGTAATATGTCGGATTCCAAAGAAACCAATCCTTCTGATAAAGAGCGATGCTTGAAAGAAGCTCAAAGGACCTATGCAGAAAGTTTGTGTGTGGCCACGGCTACATATCAAGCGGCGTTGATGGGGTGTGGCCTTTCAGGACCTGGTCTTACTCCTTGCATTATCATAGCCTCAAGTTCATACGGGGTTTCAGTTGCTGTTGCCTCTTGGCAATACAAACGAGCCGTGAAAAGATGTTGAACTCACATAAGACAATCCAGCGATGAAAAAAATCGATAAAAAGCTCTTGGCATTAGCAATCGTTTCAGTAGCCATCCCGCTGATTGCAGTTGTCCTTTCATTATCCGTTTTTAAAGTTTCTGTCGTCGAGTTGCCGGCTGCTCCTAAAATAGTCTTCATTCTGATTGTTTTCACCGGAATGCTGTTGCTGCTGTTTTCCTATTCACGCAACAACACAAAAAAAGAAGTTTGCTCCAACAAGAGAACATCTGTTTTAGCCTTTTATATCGTATTCTCTATTCTGGTTTTGACCTACACGTTTTTCCGTACAAACACGACTTTCTTTTTCGTAATGCTGATACTCCAAATCATCTTCATCACTTATCTGATGCTACGACCAGAGACACAGCAATAAAAGGAAAATAAACCCCAAGACACTTCTTTTTCCTTTTGTGAGAAAACATACCATTCCAAGGCGGCCGAGGCCGCCGGGGCGGACACCGTCATAAAACTGCTCAGGCCGTTCAAGAAGAGCCTCAGGTCAATCACCACCGACAACGGGGGCGAGTTCGCCAGACACAAGCTGATTGCCAAGAAATTTGGAGTCCCGGTCTTCTTCACCGACCCTTATTATTCGTGGCAGAAAGGGACGGTGGAGAACACCAACAAACTCATCAGACAATACATACCC
>CAVEXN010000039.1:0-16194 GCA_963620035.1 Oscillospiraceae bacterium
CGGGCGTGCCCTCCTGCGTCCAACTCAGCGTTGCGCTGTTCACGTCAACGGCAGAGACGGTCAGGACAGGGGCGTGGCACGTGTCGGCAGGTTGCGGCTCGGGAGGCGTAGGTCCCGTTTCGCAAGACACCTGCAGGGCAAAACCAGCCTTGACCACACTGCCGTCTGAATGGAAATGGAGTGTCAGGGACCCTGTGGTAGAGGTGCAGGCCGGGATCGTGCCGGTCGAGGTGCCGGAGGTCGTGAACAGCTGCGTGCCTGTGTCGTCCGTCCCGTCATAGATGGTCAGATAGTCGTATGTGCTCTCTGTCGCGTAATCGCCGATGCCTACGACCTTGACCACGTTGCCCGGCGTGGCAGGGTTGATGACGACCGTGGCGTCGCAGTTTGTGGAATAGTTGCCGTCAAAACCGCCGTCGTCATAGATGATGCCGTCGCACATCGTGAGCGTAACGGTACCGGAAGTCGGGAAGTTGTAACTGCCCGGCACTGCCGCAACAGGTCCGGACCAAGAACTGACATCGCCCGCGCCGCAGTCGGCCTGCACATAAAAGTCGTAAACAGTAGCCGCAGTCAGTCCGGTCACCGTGAACGGGTTGGTGGTGGCAGACACCACCGTGCCGGTGCCTTGTGTGAAGCCGTGCGGTCCGTACTCGATGTTCCAGGCCGTGGCCGTGCCGTTTTCTGTCCACGCAAGGTCAACGGATGAGTTGGTGACGTTAGAAGCCGTAAGACCGGACGGAACATGACAAGAAACGGGCACAATGCGGACAGAGTCGATTACAGCCGGAGGATTTGTGCCGCCGCTGCCGTCATTGCGCCATACAAAGTAGATTCTGCGGATTTGGTTGGCATTTGAACCGTCGAGCATACAGGAGAAGTGCTGTGTTGTAGCCTGCTGGTTCAACTTCTGAGCCACCATAGTGGCGCCCTGAGGCGTCACGTCGTATGTGGCAAGCACATTTCCGGCATTTACTGTTGCAGGGTCACCGACATATACTCTGAAATAGTCGTAGTTCGATTCTCCCTGACACTTCCAGTCAAACGAAAGCTCATAAGCAGGATAGTTTCCAAAGTTGACATCGCGGTAAGCCCATGCCACAGAAATGGAGTTGATGGTGTATGTGGATGCTGTGCCTGTGTTGGAGACAAAAAGTTTGTCTTTGGTCTCTTCCGTCGGCTGACCGATATACCATTTGTTAGCCACATTGCCGTTCTGGAATCCCCAATGACTGTTTTCTGTCGTGTCGGTGAAATCATGGAAGTAGGGTACCATGGCCGGATTTTCAGACGGGGTAACAAAACTGATTGTCTCCCAGTCGCTGCTGCCCGGCATGCCGGCACAGTTGGTTCTCACAAAGACCTGATAGGCGGCATTGCCTTGAAGTCCGGTCAAGGAGTAACTCGTAGATGTTGTGAAAATCGGGTTCTCATAGTCCGGTTCCTGTCCTACAGGTGCGTAAACCAGTTCCCAGGACGATTGTGACGGGTCGTCCGTCCAAGTCAGGTCCGCTGTCGTGGAGTTCACTGTGACGGCCAGATCGGTCGGTGCATTACAGTCGGGAATCAAATCCAACACGACATCGTCAATGTTGATGCCGCCGGCGGATACGTTGTAGGTTTTGATAGTTACATATTTGCCGTTTCCGGTATAGGAGGCCAAAGGCACTCTCACCAGTTGCCAGGTTGAGGCGGCAGTGACTGCAACCGTATCAACGGGCTCAAAAGTGGTGACGTCATTGGGGTCCGTCATGAGCCCGACAATCATCTTGTTGCTGACATTGGATACTCTCATCTGAAAAGACAGACGCAATGTATTGACAGGCAGTTCGCTGCTCAATTCCGGCAGAATGGCCAAATTGTATGTGGACGTACTGGCATAGAAATAGAGGCTTCTGTTGCCGCTATAGTAGTATGTACTGTAAACGTAAGGATAGTTTGTTGTGGTAGAATAGTTGTTGAATCTTACCCAACAATACGGGAAATTGGCTTGGCCGGATGCGTAGGTGTCGAAGTTCTCCGTAAAGGGCAGGGTTTCAATCTGTCCGCAGGCCGTTCTGAACGAGTATTGCGTCCATGCGCCATAGTCGCCGCTGGTGCATACGATGCGCACATATACGTCATACAAGGAATTTGCCGTCAGACCTGACAAAGCGATGGAATCTTCGCTTGTCTGGACAGGAATAGCGGTGCCGGGGTCAACGGTGCCGGCGGGTCCGTAGCAGACTTCCCATTCGGTTTCGTTGCCGCCGGGTGTCCATGTGATAGTGGCACTGGTAGTCGTGACGTTTTCGGCAGCAATGTCTTGAACTCGTCCGCAGAACGGGATTTCCTGGATGGTGACATCGTCAATGAACATATAGTTGGAAATCCATTGTGGCGTTCTGAAAGCAATGTGACGTCCGCTGCCGGTATATCTGTCGGTGTTGACTTCGCCCAATTCCCAAGTGTTGGTCTCAGCAGGTGAGAATCGGCCGACAGTCTCAAAAGTGCTGATATCTGTCGGGTCGGTCATGACACCGATCTCGATGAAATAGTTCGCGGAGGTCTTCCTTGCATTGAAAGAAATCTGCAGATTGTTCATCTCTATATCATTTCCGAGGCGAGGCGAGGCAGCATACGAATATGCAGTGGATGAACCATAGAAATAGAGCGAATAGGGAGCGGAATTGGACTGCAAACTGTAGGTGTAAGGATAAGCTGTGGTATAGTTCGTGCCGCGGTACCAGCAAGAGATGAAGTTGCCCGCTCCAGACCCCGGCGCGGAGTCGAAGTTCTGCGTATAAGGCAGCACTGATATGGATGTACAAGGTGTAGAAGCCGTTACTTTTGTGTAACTGCTGGTTTCATATCCACAGTCGGAACGCATGCGGATGGTGTAATCTGCATCAGACACAAGGTTCTCGATCGTATAAGGCGAAGATGTAACGGTGCCCTCTGATGTCCATGCCGTGTCGGAGTTCAATATGTATTCAATTTGCCAGGCCGACTCTGTATTGCCGGCGACCCACTCCAACGTTACGGAGTTGCTGTCCGTAGCGGCAACGATGACATTCGGTGCTATACAGGTTGCCGTACTGTCGCAGGATGAGAACTTCACATTGACGCGTTTGTACTCTCTAGTTCCGCTCGACGGCGATGCAGGGGAAATGTCCGATCCATCGTTTTGGTAACGGAGTGCCTTGTATTCGGTAGTGGCATGTACACGGAACACGTATGCAGAAGAGTTGTAAGCCCCTGAATTGTCATCCACGATGAGTGCCAGGTTGTCTGTTCCGTTGTATTGGAACGGCGTGGTCAGCGTAACCTTGTTCCAGCCCTGCGTGAAGTTCATCGGGCCGGTATAAACTGCCGTGGCACTGTCAATCGGAATCCACGAAGACGTAGTGCTGAAAACGCTTTGGGAGGTGTGGGCAAGGTAAATGGTTACATTGCTCTTTTGTGTAATAGGAGAAGAATATGCATACTCAAATTCGATATTGCCGATATTCATGGCTCCTCCCAACTCGTCGGCATCATAAATCTGCTGGGTATATGTGTATTTGTAAAAGTTATTGATCGGAAGTCCGTTAAACGTTGATTGTGTGCCGTTATTGACTGTGATTTCCACATTAGCCAGACATATTGTGGTGAAACTTGCCGTTGCGGTGTCTGCCGAGCCCGTGGTGCAGTTGGAGAAGACACGCACGTCATAATCCGTTTCAGCCGAAAGACCCGTAAGGAAGCAACTGGTCCCGGACACGGCAGCGCTGGCAGTCTGCCAGTTTTCCTGTCCTGCCTCCGTATATTCTACCGTATATTCAGGGACGCCATACATAGCTGCACTCCATGTCACCAAGGCCGATTGTCCGGCGATGTTGGAAACGGTGACATTAGACGGAGCAAAGCAGTCGGGCATATAATCGAGTTTCACATCGTCGAGTTGTGCGTATGCCGTGCTGGCGGACGGCATATAGAATGCCAGGTAAACGGTGTCGTAGGCTTCCGTGAACGGGACATAGAATGAAATCCATTCCGAAGTGGCGGGATAGTCTCCGGGGTAGATGGTCTTCAGCACCGTCAGCGTGTTCGGGTCGCCCGGGTCTGTCATGACTCCGACATCCAGACGGCCGTATGAGGCACTGGTTTTCTTTGCTTTGAACGAGAGCATCAGCGTATTGGCGTCATAATCCGACAGGTCAAGTGCCTGCGATGCGGCCAAAGAATAGACGGCGCTGGTGGAATAGAAATAGAGCACACCCACATTGCCGGAATCGGAAGTGCTGTATATGTAGGGATAGCGGGTTGTAGAGGTGGCATTGTCTAATCGTGACCAACAGTCGGGGAATGCAGAAGTGCCCGTGCCGTAGGTGTCGAAGTTCTCCTCGTACGGGATGGCGGTTGTAGGCAGACAGCGGGTCTTGAACGTGGTCAGATTTGACCAGACGCTGACTTCACCGCCGCCGCAGTTGGCCCGCACATATACGTCATACATCGTGTTAGGGGTAAGTTCCGTGATGGTATAAGGGTGATTGTAAACTGTAATGGCCGTCATGGTCTCGGGACTGACACCGGTGGGCACCACTGCGATGTCCCATTCTGTTGCCGTGCCTTGGGGTGTCCAATCAATGGTGGCATTGGTGGCGGAAATGCTGCTCGTCTCCACATCCAACGGTTTGAGACATGTCGGCAACAACGAAACGGCAAAATTGTCTATGTAGGTATAGCCCAAAATCGTTGCGGGCTTGCGGAGTGCAAGGTAAGAACCATGTACGGTAATGTCGGAAAGCAGTTCTTCCACTTCATACCAGGTGTTGGTTGTCTCCCATTCTGCACCGGACCAGCTTTTGATGGTCTGGAATGTGGAAATGTCTGTCGGGTCAGTCATAACACCCAACTGAATGGCGCCATAACCGTTTGTGGCACTGGTTTTCTTGATCCTGAAACTGACCATCAGCGTGTTGAGCGGGTTGGTGTTCGTGTCAATCTGCGGTGCAATGGCACAAGAGTATGTTGATGTCGTGCTGTAGAAGTAAAGACATCCCATGCCTGAATAAGGCGTAGTGGAAGAGATATACGGATATGCAGTGGTGGTTGTGTAAGACTTTGACCAGCAAGAAGGATACGTTCCGGTACCTGTGCCGTAAGCGTCAAAAGTCTCCGCGAACGGTATTTCCATATAGTCGGAACACGCTGTTCTGCAGGATGCCGAGGTCCAGGCACTGGTTTCCGTGCCGCAGACGGTTCTTACATATATTGTATAGGCGGTGCTGGCGGTGAGTTCGTCGAACAGCCAGGTAGTGTCAGTCACCGTCACCGTTGTGGCCAGGTCAGGGTTGCCGCCTGTCGGGACGATGCAAACTTGCCATTCCGAGTCTGTGGATTCTCCCCGGCGCCAGGTTGCGGCAACGCTGGTCTGCGTGATGGTGCTGTCGATGGCGGCAAGGTTTTGGGGACGGGTACAGTTGAATCCTTTCAGGGTGATGTTATCAATGGCGATGGGAGGGTTGGAACCGGCAGAGCCGTTGTTGCGCCACATCAGATAGAGGCGCATAAGGCCGCTGTCGCCCCAGCCGTCGGCACGGCTGAGAATCAGGTTGACATGCGACCAGTCGTCTTTTCTGTTCAGATACTGGCTGCCGCCTATCGTGAGGTAGTTGGCCCCTGCCACAGTGGGAACGGTCCCTGTGTTGTTGGCAGACACTTGCGTGTGGTAACTTTTGGAGAACCAAACCTTAAGATAGTCGTTGGTCGTTTCGCCGACTCCCTTGTAGTCGAAAGTCAAGGCATACTCCCGATAGTTGGTGTCCAGCGTGATGTCGCGGGATGCGAACACCGTGCCCGGCTCTGAATTGTTGTACGCATTGGTGACACCGTTGTCATTGGATATGTAGAGCGCCTTGCCTTCAGTGCCGGTATAGACCGCATTGCCGATATGCCATGCGTTCACGACACTGTCGTTGATGAGCGTCCAGTTGCTGTTCTCGCTTTCGTCTTCAAAGTCACAGACGTATGGCAGCGTTGCCGGGGTCGTATAAAGCGTATAGGCCGTGATTGTTCTGAACTGTCCCTGTTCGCCGCCGCAGTCTGATGCAACGGAAACAAGATAGGCTGTATTGGCCGTAAGACCTGGGAGCGAATAAATAGTGTCTGTAACCGTGGTCGTGACCAATGACGTAGAGTCCCCTTCCGGCATATAGGACAGAATCCAAGACGACTCTGAACCTTCGGGATGCCAGGTGACATCAAAGGAGTCGGGACCGTAGTTGCCGGCTCTCAGGTTGCTGACACGTGGACAGTTGACAATAGGTGGCGTAAAGGTATAGACGAGTCCGGAATCAGGATGAGAAGAGGTTGTGATAGAAACGTTATTGGTTGTGACCGTGGAACTTGCGGTAAATGTTGACCAGTCGCCAGAGCCCGACACAATCAGTTTTTCCGAATTGATGACATCAAACAGACCTACGATGGCGCTTTTGGTTGTGGCTATCGTAACCGGCCCGTAACAGAACTCGATAACATTGGTGGTCTCGTGCAGTTTGACCTGGAAGTTGTAGTAGTTGTTGCCGGAATAACTCTGGAATTGTCTCCATTCTATGGTCAGCACCCGGTTAGGTGCCGTTCCGGTCACCGCATACGAAGCCTCCCCTCCTGTGCCCGGCTTCAGATCGTGCCCCAATGGGGAGATGAAGCTGTACGTTGAGGTCAGGCTCGGTGTCGTAGTGGTGGCATAATTTCCGATCGTTATATAGCCATTGCTGCACACGTAAAAATTAGTGCCTTGCGGATAGGTGGTTTCCGCAAACTTGAAATCAAAAGGAATCTGCAATGTCGCGTATGTATCATCTGAAGTTGAAACAAACGACAATGCCGTTCCTTGAACAATGGTGTCATACGCCGAGGATGTTGCCTGAAAAGCGTATGACGGTACGGTCTGCGACATGCCCGCCAATGGTATCAGCAGACATATCGAAAACAGTAGCGAATAGAGTTTTTTTACCATAACTGTTTTTTTTGTTGATAATATGTTTTTTGTCAATCCAAGATCTTTTCCATTGTTCGAGAAGCATCAACAGCTGTATAAAATACAATCGTCAACTTCTATTTCCAACCCATTTGTGCTGACCCTCTGAACCTTGTGAAGTCCTTTGGCCTGCCTGTCGCCTGTCGGCTGGGCAGACAAGCCAAAATCCAAAGAAATCGACGCGGCAAATATAATGTTTTCCTGTTTTATTACCCATTCTTTCTTTCTTTTTGCAGGATAATGATAAAATATTGCATATCATTGATTTATGTCATCAGGTCATTCCATGTCGTATCGTATGTTCATAATGATGCCTTCTGTTTTTTCCGGTCAACAATGATACTTCATCCACATTTGACACGCCTTCATTCTCGTCAAGTCTCAACAACACTCCCCGTTCCATTTCCCGTAACAGAATCATAACCGCATTGAAACGGTTTCGCAATGCGCTTTCAGTTCTTTTGTTCCGTGAAAAAAAATGATACATAAACCAAATCCAAAGAAATGAAAATGATTATCAAGAAAGGTCAACTGACCTTTGTGAGCCTGCTGGTGGCCACCTCTTCAATGTTCGCACAGAACGACACCGTAAAGCCGGCTTTCAAGCCAAACGGCAAACCTATTGTTACGGTTTTCGGCAATTTCCACTCCGTATTCACAAGTCCGCAGAAGACCGGTTTTGAACTTGAACGCGCCTATCTGGGCTATCAACACAATTTCACCCCGGACGTTTCCGCCAAGGTCGTGGTGGATATGGGCAAATCGTCTGACGTGAGCGACCTCAACCGTCTGGTGTATCTGAAAAATGCCGTAGTGACATGGAAAAAAGGAAACTACACGTTGAATGTGGGTCTTACGGGCATGCAGCTTTTTGACATTCAGGAGAAAGTTTGGGGACACCGTTATCTGATGAAATCTTTCCAAGATGAGTACAAGTTCGGACACAGCGCCGACCTCGGTTTGGTGATGGAGTACACGTTCGCTTCGTGGGCCAAGGCCGACCTCACGTTCGTCAACGGCGATGGATACAAGAAGGTGAACCTCGGCACCGACTTCCTCTATGGCGCGGGCTTGACATTCCTGCCGGCAGACGGGCTCACGCTGCGGGTATATGGCTCATACCGCGACTTTGACCATAGAGACTCGTTGGCAGTGGGACAAGGCAACCTTTCCTGCTTCGTAGGCTACAACGGCAAGACGGTGAGTGCCGGCGCCGAATATGACGCCATGTGGAACGCCAGCAATGCCTCGGACAAGCATGAGCAGGGCGTGTCTGCCTTTGTGCGGGTCAACCTTCCGAAAAACTTCGAGGTGTTTGCACGCTGGGACTGTCTGATGTCTATGCACCATTGGAACAGCCGCGACGGGCATACCGCTGTTGCCGGTTTCCAGTACGCTCCCAACAAGCACATACGCCTCGCCCCCAACGTCAGGGTCAGCATCCCTCGCGGCGACGCTTCCAACCCAACCATTGCCGGATATGTGAATATGGAAGTCAAACTTTAACAGAATCGTAACCGCACTGCAACTACTTCGCAAAACGAAGAGCCGTTCTTTGCAACGTCAAAAGAATTAAAAAAAACAAAAAATGAAAAGAATGAAAACACACAATTTGATGATTCTGGTGGCAGCCGTCTTCCTCACGATGATCTCCTGCCACACGAAAGAGCAAAGCAAACCCGTAACCCTGTCTGGCGCAGGCGCGACATTCCCGCAGCCTTACTACACCATGGTATTCAAGGCCTACCACGAGAAGACCGGCAACGTAGTCTCGTATGGCGGCATCGGAAGTGGCGGCGGTATCAACAGCCTCAAGGAGGACGTGGTTGACTTTGCGGGCAGCGATGCTTACCTGTCTGACGAAGAGATGAAAGACATGAAGCCCGTGGTACACATCCCCACCTGCATGGGCGCTGTAGTCATTGCCTACAACCTCAACGGTGTCCAAGACCTGAACCTGACGGGCGAGGTCGTGGCCAAGATTTATTCCGGAGAAATCCGGTACTGGGACGATGCCCAAATCAAGGCGTTGAACGAGAATGTAACGCTGCCGCACAAGAAAGTGACGCCGGTCTACCGCTCCGACGGCAGCGGCACCACGTTCGTGTTCACCGACTATCTCTGCAAGGTCAGCCCTGCGTGGAACGAGAAGTACGGTCGAGGCAAGTCCGTCTCTTTCCCTGCCGGCATCGCTGCAAAGGGCAATCCCGGCATCGCCGGCGTGCTGAGCCAGACGGACGGCAGTGTAGGCTATGTGGGTTCTGAGTATGCTTTTGCACAACAACTCAACTATGCCGCACTGCAAAACGTCTGCGGCGAGTTCGTGAAACCTTCCACCACTTCTATATCCGCCGCGGCCCGGACGGAAGTTCCGGCCGACTCCCGTTGCATGATTACCAATTCAAGTGCCCCGGGAGCCTATCCTATCAGCCTCTTCACCTGGATCATCGCCTACAAAGACCTCAACAACGGCAAACGCACCGCCGCAGAAGCCGACTCCCTCAAGGCTATGTTTGAGTTCATGCTCTCCGACGAAATGCAGACTTTGACCGAAAAAATCCATTATGCACCGCTGCCGGCCAAGGTGAAAATGCAGGCTTTGAAGAATATCAGAGAAATGAGTTACGTTTCAGAAAACAAATAGTCGGAATTGCGGAAAGGGAAAAGACAGATGTCTGTAAGAAAAAAACACACCCTGAAAACCGCAAAAAAGGCAGGGCTTCAAAGCCATGCCTTTTTTTGTTTTTTTTTATAGAGAAAACAAAGCATAAAATGATTTTTTTAAATTTGTCGCCGCTTTTCGAGAAGCGGTTTTTTCTCGTTTTATAATGGCAGATGAGAAAGGACAGGGATGAGATGCTACAGAGCGGAGGTTGAAGGATGACTTGAAAAAAATGTGAAAAAAGGAACTTTGGTTTATTACAACTCAATTATCAACAAATTAAAAACTATTATGGTAAAAAAAATCTACGCTTTGTTGTTTGCGATATGGCTGCTGCTACCACTGGCAGGCTTTTCGCAGACATTGGACTACTATGCTTTCCAAGCAAGTACATCAACCTACACTCCTATCAGCCAAGGAACATCTACGGGCATCTATGATGATGACGACTACGCCACGATAGCGTTGCCCTTTGCTTTCACCTTTGCAGAAACAACCTATCAACAGGGAACCAGCCTGTATGTGTGCAGCAACGGCTTCCTCACGCTCGGCGACTCTGACTATTCTGTCTGGCCCGACGAGACAGATCAATACAGTTTCATCTCCCCGTTAGGTCACGATTTGGACCCGTCTTCCAGTGGAACAATCACCTACAACGTCACTGGAGCCTCCCCTAACCGGGTACTCACCGTGCAATGGGCCGGCGTTCCCTGCTACGGCGATGACAACACCTACAATTTCCAAGTGAAACTCTACGAAACCACCAATGCCATCGAGTTCTGTTACGGACAGATGAGCATAACCGACTCCAAGTCTCCGGTGGTCGGCCTTTGGGACCATATCAATTCAGAGAAGATGATCGTAACCGGCACCGGCAACTGGGCAAACTTCACTGCCAGCAATACCGTCACCGACATTTTTGTGGACCTCAACACTGGTTCTTATCCTGCCTCAGGGCTCACCTACTCCTTTACGCCGGCAACCATCTCCTGCCCACGCGTGAACAACTTGGCGGCCTCCAACTATGGACCCTACTCATTCGACCTCACGTGGCAACCGGGCGGAACGGAAACATCCTGGACCGTGACCTACCTCGTGCCGGGAGATTCCACCACGCTGGTGTCCACGGTCACGACCTCGCCCAACTACACCGTTTCCGGTCTCACGCCAAATACGAAATATGCAATTGCAGTTTCGGCCTTGTGCGCCGGCGGCGAAGAGAGCCTCGGAAGAACAATGACGGCCGTCACGCTCTACAACACACCGGCATCCTTGCCCTACGTTTGCGGCTTTGAAGACCAGACAGAGAACAGCAGTTGGACGTTAGAGAACGGACCTGCCACGAATGTCTGGAGCATTGGCAGCGCCACCTGCGCCGGCACGACAGGAAATTCTCTCTATGTCTCCAACGACAACGGCACGACCTGCGCCTACAACAAGAACGCGGCCAGCACCGTGTTTGCCGTACGCGACATCACGCTGGACACGAATTTCCGCTATTACGCCATCTCTTTCGACTATAAGGGCATCGGCGAGGCAAACAACGACTATCTCAAAGTGTGGCTTTCCAAAGACTATCCCACACAGGTCACTGCCAACAATCTGGGCACCGCCACCGATGTGGACGGTGCCTCCTGCGTTACTGTTGACGGCAGCCAGTATCTGGGACGCAGGGAAGACTGGACACATGTGAACCATATCCTTCCACGCACAGACGGATGGGGCAACAACGGCCTCCTCCGCGTCTACCTGATGTGGCGCAACAACAATGTCGATGGCTCAAATCCTCCCGCCGCCATTGACAACATTGTAGTCAAGGGTTACAACTGTGCCATGCCGCAGAACCTTTCCGCCGTTGACAGCGCTGCCACCCAGTCCGCGCTCACTGTCACCTGGAACAAAGGTGCGGCCACGGATGCCGAATGGCAGGCTTGCATCTGCCAGATCGGCGAAAACCCCGACATGGCCACGCCAGTCACCTCAACTGACACAACCCTCCAGTTCACCGGACTGAATGCCAGCACCTCTTACATTGTGTACGTAAGAACCGTCTGCGGAACGGAAACCAGCGCATGGACTTCCGCCATTGCACGCACGGCCTGTGCCACTTACATGTCAATCCCCTACGCAGAAAGCTTCGACACCTACGGCACCGGGTCACCTACCTTCCCGAGTTGCTGGACCAGAAACCACACCACCTCGTCAACGTATCCTTACATCACGAACTCTGCACCCAGTTCCGGCATAGGCTGTCTCTATTTCTACAGTTCTTACAGCAGTTATTCTGCTGCAATTGCTCCCCAAATAGACACCAACACCACTCCGATAAACACGCTGATGGTAAGTTTCAAAGTAAAGAAAAACAGTTCGTCCAGTGGCTATGGCGCCATTCAGTTAGGCGTGATGTCAGACCCAACAGACATGAACACTTTCCAAGTGGTCAAGACGTGGGCAACTACAGACTGGGCTGCAACGAACACTTGGTACAATGTAGAAGAACTGCTGTCCGGATTTACGGGCTACGGTTCCTACATCGCCCTCCGCAAACCGGCCGGTTCGGGATACACCTTCGTTGATGATTTCGCCGTCACGCTGATACCGACCTGTCTGAAACCGGCAGAAGTGGCTGTCAGCAATATTACTGCCAATGACGCCATTGTTGACTGGACACCGCAAGGAACGGAGACTGAATGGGGAATTGTGGCAGTGCCCACCGGCGCCAATCCTGATGCCGCTGTAGCCACTTCAACATCCGCTCATCCTTTCACGGTTACGGATCTTGACCCCAACACGGCATACGACATCTATGTAAAGGCAATCTGCGCCAGCGATGACGAAAGCCTTTGGTCTGATGCCGTCTCTTTCCAGACCCGTTGCCAGTCCACCGATGTCATTCCTTACACAGAGGATTTCGACACCTACGGCACGGGAGTAACCGCTTTCCCGAATTGCTGGAGCAAGCTTACAAACACCACTTCCACCACAAGGTATCCCTACATTTACGGCATCGTTGACGTAAATGACACCGCCAATGCCGGCGCATTGTATTTCTACGCATCCAGCGCCACCTATTCATTGGCGGCATCCCAGGCCCTTGACCTCGCCGCTCATACGCCCGGAACACTGCTGCTTACATTCAAGGCCAAGAAAGCCAGCAACTCTTACGGCCGTTTGGACATCGGTGTCATGACTGACCCTGACGACTTGAACACCTTGACCGTGCTGAAGACCATCTATCCCAATGACTATGTTGCCACAGGCGAATGGCAGACATTCTATGTGCCTCTCAACCAATCATTTGACAATATTCATCTCGCATTCTACTCTCCTGTAGGCAGCACCTCCTATTGCTATGTTGACAATGTAAGGCTCGACTATATGCCCGACTGTTTTGCTCCGTCAAACCTCACCGTTACCAATGTGTCAGGACGTTCTGCCCTGCTGAAATGGACTGCCGCTGTACTAGGTGCTCCAAGCTATACGGTTGAGTATTCTGAAGCCGGTCAAGACAACTGGCAGACAGCAAGCAGCATGGTGTCTGCCACCCGGTACCTGCTGGGCGGTCTTGAGCCTCAAACCACCTATGATGTGCGCGTCAGTTCCGGCTGTGTTTCCTCCTCCGGCTCGACCGAGGTCATTACGGCACAATTCACCACAGATTGCGCTTCAAGCAACGCGTCTGCCATAAACAACGGCACGCAGTCAACGTATAACGGACTTCCCGTCAGCAATTATTACAATTTCACCTATACGCAGCAGATTTATGATGCAGCCGAGCTTGGTGGCGCCATGTCCATCAGCGGCATTGCTTTCGAGTACGCATACGCGACACCAATGTCGGAGAAAGACAACGTCACCATCTATCTTGCCCACACCTCGCAGAGTGTTTTCAGCACTACGTCTTCGTGGATTCCTATAGACAGCGCGACAGTCGTTTACACTGGCCCGATGAATTTCGAATATGGTTGGAACAAAGTCCCCCTTACGACACCGTTCCAATACGACGGCACCAGGAATCTGGCCGTCATCGTGGATGACAACTCCGGCAATTATGACAACAGCTCTTACGTTTTCAATGTTCATGCCACCACGGGGAATAAAACCATCTATTACAAGAGTGACAGCAGCAACCCGGACCCCACGGCGCCGCCTACAGGCATTCTGTTGTCAAAACGCAACAACATCAAGTTCATGTCGTGCGATTCGACGGCCACCTGTGTTGCTCCTAACGTTATGGTGACGGCATCTGACAACAACTCCGTCACGATAGCGTGGGTGCCGGGCTATTCCGAAACACAATGGCAACTCGAATACATGCTGTCAACCGACAGTGTTTGGGCCTCTGAAGGCACGGTTACCGCTTCGCCATATACCATTACGAATCTCGTATCGGATGCGGACTATCTGATTCGTCTGCGTTCGAGCTGCAGTGCTGACACCGGCATTTATACCATAGTCACCGCTTCTACGACATGTGCTTCCATTGCAACGCTTCCTTATACGGAGAACTTTGACTCGGCAACGGGCACGGGTGCCGGCAACTTCATCGCTTGCTGGTACGGCGGCACAAACGGAACTTCCGCATATCCCTATACATCTAACAGTGATGCCGTTTCCGCTCCCTATTCGCTTTACTTCATGGGGTCCAGCACGACCTGGTCGTATGCCGCCGCGCCGCGCTTTGCCAACACCATCGCGATGAACAACCTGCAAGTTTCATTCAGTGCCAAGAAGACTTCGGCAAACTATTTTGTGGAAGTCGGTATCATGACAGACCCCACCGACATCACGACATTCCAGCCTGTCGGACGTTTTTCGCCGTCTCAAAGCAACAATTGGGAACTCTGCGAAATGAACACTTCCAATTATACGGGCAGCGGTCGTCACATTGCCTTCAGAACGCCGCAATGGATCTCCAACTACATATACATTGACGATGTCACCATCCAGGAAATCCCGTTCTGCGGACGTGTGGGGGACATTGCCGCCACCAATATCACAACCGACGCGGCCACGATAACCTGGATACCGGGCGGCAGCGAGTCGCAATGGGAAGTCTGCTACGGCATCGCCGGCACGGTTGACCCAACTACGGCAACGCCCGTTCCGGTTTCTGCCGGCTCTTTCGACCTCACCGGACTCTCTGCCAACACCGCCTACGACGTTTATGTGCGTATTGTTTGTGACGGCGGCGACTATGGTGCCTGGACCAAATTCACGTTCCGGACCGACTGTGGCATATCTTCGGTCCCCTATTCCGAGAATTTCGACAGTTACACAAACGGTATCGGATCCTCTACCATAGTGCCGGACGATTATCCTAACGTTGACATGCCCTCGTGCTGGACATTCCTGAACCGTTCAGCCGTTTCAAACGGTTACCCGTCTGTATTCCTGACAACGGCCGCAGGCTATACGTCAAGTGGGAAAGCCCTGTTCTTCAAGTCCAGTTCTACAACCCCCGTGGTTGCTGCACTTCCGGTATTCAACGTTGACATCAACACCTTGCAATTGAGGTTCAAGTACCGCAATGAAGGCACCTCTGCCTCAAACGGCACCTTGGAGGTGGGCTACATCACCAACCTTAACGACCCTTCTACCTTCACTTCCATTTACTCTTGTCCCCGTACCACCACCATTACAGAGGTAGAACAGCCGTTCTCCATCGTTCCGGCACTTGGTGAAGGCAACAGCTACATTGCGTTCAGATATGTGGGCGGCACCGCCACCAATTATTACTTGAGCATCGACGACGTAATTGTGGAAGCCCTTCCCTCGTGTGCCAAACCGTCAAACCTGACTGTCTCTAACGTCACCAACTCATCCGTTGACCTTACATGGACAGAAAACGGCACGGCCACGGCCTGGAACATCGAGTACGGACCGCACGGCTTCACACAAGGCACCGGCACGGTGGTGTCTGCCACCACCAACCCGTTCACGGTGACCGGACTGACTGCGGCTACTGTTTACGACTTTTATGTGCAGGCCGACTGCGGCGCGGGCGATGTCAGTTCTTGGTCCGGACCTGTTGCGGCAGTGCCGGGCAGTTACAACTTCCCGACTTCCGGTACCGTTACGCTCACGATGTGCGACGGCATCATCTATGACGACGGCGGTTTTGACGGCAACTATTCCACAAACTGCGACGCCACGGTCGTCATCAACCCTGCCACGCCGGGCAACGTGGTCAAGGTCGTAGGCATCGGCGATTACGCGACAGAGAGCACATACGACTATCTGACCATCTATGACGGGACGGACGACACAGGCACGCAGCTGTTCACGACCTCCGGCACCTCGACCGGCACGATCCCGGCCTGCACCTCTACCACAGGGTCCCTGACACTCCATTTCCATTCAGACGGCAGTGTGGTCAAGGCTGGTTTTGCCCTGCAGGTGTCTTGCGAAACGGGACCTACGCCTCCCGAGCCGCAACCTGCCGACACGTGCCACGCCCCTGTCCTGACCGTCTCTGCCGTTGACGTGAACAGCGCAACGCTGAGTTGGACGCAGGAGGGCACGCCCG
>CAVEXN010000040.1:0-14908 GCA_963620035.1 Oscillospiraceae bacterium
TGAAAATACCCCTCCGCCTCCCTTTTTCGCCCCTGTACAGGACCCTCCGGCGCCCCGGCAGAACCCCCTTTTCCGGAGCATTTCACAAAATCTTGCAAAAAACGTGAAAGCGACGACCCATGAAACCGTCCCGAAAAAAGGCAAAAAAATGCTACTTTTGCCGCCCTATAAAAAACGACTACAGTGGAAGAATTAGAAAGGACCAGGGAACTTGAAACGCAAAACATCAGCAGCCTGTTGTGGAAATACGCACTTCCGGCCGTCATCAGCCAGATTATCGCATCAATATATAATATTGTAGACAGAATCTTCATCGGGCACGGCGTCGGCGCTCTCGCAATTGCCGGTTTGGCCATCACAATGCCCATCATGAACATCATCCATGCATTCGGCTCCCTTATCGGAGTGGGCTCTTCTGCGCGCATGTCTATCGTGTTAGGCAAAAAAGATGTGAACTGGGCCGAAAACATCCTCGGCAACAGCATGATCTTCACCATTATGCTGGGGATTATGTTTGTTACGTGCGGCTATCTCTTTATGGACGACATTCTGACCTGCTTCGGGGCCACCGCCGAAACCATCTCTTACGCCCGCGAATATATGCTGATTGTGCTGCCCGGCATGTTCTTCACTACGATGACCTTCAACCTTACCGGTCTGATACGCGCTTCAGGCTACCCTACCAAGTCCATGTACATTATGATCAGCGGCGCTGTCATCAACATCGTCCTTGACCCCCTCTTCATCTTTGGTTTCCATTGGGGCATTGCGGGCGCCGCCTGGGCCACAACTATCTCTATGTTCATCACCGCTGTGCTGTCGATCATTCATTTCGTCAGCCCTACCTCGTTCATCCGCTTCAGGGCGCACGGTTGGAGACCGCGTGGCTACATCTTCAAGAATATCACGCTCATTGGCATGAGCCCTTTCCTTATGAACACATGCGCCTCGTTAGTGGTGGCATTGCTCAACCGCCAGCTGCTCCGCTATGGCGGCGACCTGGCCGTGGGCACCTACGGCATCGTGAATACTTTCGGCAGTTTTCTGGTCATGTTCTTCATCGGCCTCTGCCAAGGCATGCAGCCCATTGCAGGATATAACTATGGCGCCGGACATCCCGAACGACTCAAACAGGTGTTTAGGCTGACCATGAAAGTGTGCGTCATCATCGGGCTTGCCGGCAGCATCATATCCTGCCTCTTCCCCGTCACGATGGTCAAAATCTTCACCACCGACGCCGATCTTCTCCGTATCGGCAGGCCGGCTATGCGCTTTATGATGGTGATGTTCCCGTTGATTGCCTTCACCATCGTCAACTCCAACTTCTTCCAGTCTATAGACAAGCCGTGGATTGCCATCCTCACCAGCCTTTCGCGCCAACTGCTGTTCCTGTTGCCGTTAGTCTATACCGTGCCCATGCTTTTCACCAATGCCGGCAACGACGGGCTGACGGGCATCTGGTTCGCCTGCACCATCTCCGACGTGATGGGCGCAGTGCTGGCCGCAGTACTGCTTTACACCCAACGCAAGATTTTCAGCATTTAGAAAGGTATCATTGTTTTATTGCCAGGCAATAAAAAAGCCCGAAATGGCGCAAAGTCATTCCGGGCTGATGAGTGTCTTGTGGTGTCCGACTACAACTTGATAGCTTTGTTCATACTGCAAATCAGGTCGACAACCTTGTTGGAATAACCGATTTCGTTGTCGTACCAAGACACCAGCTTCACGAAATGCTCGTTCAGCATAATACCGGCGGAAGCGTCGAAGATAGAGGTTCTCTTTTCACCGAGGAAGTCAGAAGAGACGACAGCCTCTTCGGTGTAGCCGAGAATGCCTTTCAGTTCGTTCTCGGAAGCGTGCTTCACGGCAGCCTTGATTTCATCGTATGTGGCGGCTTTGCGGATTTTGCAAGTAAGGTCCACGACAGAGACATCGACGGTGGGAACGCGGAAGGACATTCCCGTGAGTTTGCCTTTCAGGTCGGGGATGACACGCCCCACAGCCTTGGCGGCACCCGTAGAGGACGGGATGATGTTGCCTAGAATGGAACGGCCGCCGCGCCAGTCTTTCTTGGACGGACCATCGACGGTCTTCTGTGTGGCTGTAGCGGCATGTACCGTCGTCATAAGACCTTCTTCCAAACCGAAATTGTCATTGATGACCTTTGCCAGCGGTGCCAGACAGTTGGTTGTGCAAGAGGCGTTAGAAACAATCTGTTGACCGGCATATTCAAGGTTGTTGACACCCATGACGAACATCGGAGTGTCATCCTTTGACGGGGCAGACATCACGACTCTCTTGGCGCCGGCTTTCAAGTGTGCACTTGCCAGTTCTGCCGTAAGGAAAAGTCCGGTGGACTCTACGACATAATCTGCGCCGGCTTCGTCCCATCTCAAGTTGGCGGGATCCTTTTCGGCCGTGATACGGATTTTGTTGCCGTTTACAACTAACATACCGTCTGACACTTCCACCGTCCCGTCGAACCTGCCGTGTGCCGTGTCATAACGCAGCATATAAGCCATGTATTCCACGTCTAAAAGATCGTTGATAGCCACAACCTGAACGTCTTCCCTTTCTGTGGTAGCCCTGAAAACCAATCTTCCGATTCTTCCGAAACCATTGATTCCGATTTTAATCTTTTCCATAAGTAACGAATTTATAAGTTATTATAATGATAGTTTCCCTTTTCAAATGAGCGCAAAAATACAAAAATTATGGGTCATCAGCAAATATCCGTGTTTGACGTGATTTGATTTTTCAGCCACTGACAGTATATTCCGAGGAGAAAGGGAGTACCTTTGCTGCCATAGGAAAAGACACTACAAAAGCAAAACTCTACGAGCACTATCTCAGTTACTTTCTCCTGAAGGCATGTTGGAATTCTTCAAATCGGTGAGGATGGGGACCGAGTCCGTCACGTCCAAAGAGAGCCGAAAGGACAAGGCATACACAGGCATACTACACATCCGCCTTGATGAGCGAGACCATCGCAAGGTAGTGACAGCCGGCCTTTCCGAAACGATGCATACTTCGTGCATACGGAACGGCTGAAATCCAGAATGAAACTGCTGTTCGAACTTTATCCAAAGATCAAAGCCTTCCGTGCTCTTCTGAGAGGAGTGTCTGACTTGTCATTCTGCATGTTCAGACTATGCACAATCTTTGGGTGACTTCCCACGGGACTTTGAAAGTAATCCGTTTCTCCGCTTATTTTTCGTATTTTTGCCGCCATTATTTTTAGTTTTCAGACAGATTATGAAAGACATAGCCCGTTACACGATTACTTCAGCATTACCCTACGCCAACGGTCCCATTCACATCGGCCACCTCGCCGGTGTCTATATCCCCGCCGACATCTACGCCCGCTACCTCCGCAACAACGGCAAGCAGGTGCTTTTCATCGGCGGTTCCGACGAGCATGGAGTGCCCATCACCATCAAGGCTCGCAAGGAGGGTGTCAACCCACAAGATATTGTGGACCGGTACCATAGTATCATCAAGAAGTCTTTTGAGGACTTGGGCATCTCGTTCGACATCTACTCCCGCACTACCAGCCCGGTACACCACGCCACTGCGTCCGACTTTTTCAAAAAGCTGTACGGGAGCGGCAAACTGATAGAGAAGGTCTCTCAGCAATACTACGACGAGGAGGCAAAGCAATTTCTGGCAGACCGTTACATCACGGGAATCTGTCCGCACTGCAAAAGCGAGCACGCCTACGGCGACCAGTGCGAAGCCTGCGGCACGTCGCTCAACGCCACCGACCTCATCAACCCCAAGTCGGCCTTGAGCGGCAGCACACCCGTATTGAGAGAGACCCGGCACTGGTACCTGCCCCTCGACCAGTATGACCCATGGCTGCGCGAGTGGATACTGAAAGGCCACAAAGACGACTGGCGCCCCACCGTTTACGGACAGTGCAAGTCGTGGATAGACCAGGGGCTGCAGCCGCGCGCCGTCACCCGCGATTTGGATTGGGGCGTTAAAGTGCCCCTGCCCGAAGCGGACGGCAAGGTGCTTTACGTCTGGTTTGACGCCCCTATCGGCTACATCTCCGCCACCAAGGAGTGGGCCGACGCTCACAACGGCAACTGGGAGGAGTGGTGGAAAGACCAGGACACCAAACTGGTACACTTCATCGGCAAAGACAACATCGTGTTCCACTGCATCATCTTCCCCTGCATGCTCAAAGCCGACGGCTCTTACATACTGCCTGACAATGTGCCCGCCAACGAGTTCCTTAACCTCGAGGGCGACAAAATCTCCACCTCGCGCAATTGGGCAGTGTGGGCACACGAGTATGTGGAAGAGTTCCCCGGCAAGCAAGACGTGCTGCGCTACACCCTGACCGCCATCGCACCCGAGACAAAAGACGCCGACTTCACCTGGGCCGACTTTCAGGCGCGCAACAACAACGAACTGCTCGCCATCTTCGGCAACTTCGCGAACCGCACGGTGGTGCTGACCCACAAATACTACGGCGGCATAGTGCCCGAAAAAGGCTCCTATTCAGAATACGAGAACGAGATTGTGGATAAAATCAGCCGGTTTCCGCAACTCATCGGCAACTCTATCGAGCATTACAAGTTCCGCGAGGCCCAGCAGGAACTGATGAGCCTGGCCCGAATCGGCAACAAGTACCTCACCGACATGGAGCCGTGGAAAAAGCAGAAAGAGAACCCCGGGCAGGTGAAGACCATCCTGCACCTCTCTTTGCAGATCTGCGCTTCGCTGTCGGTGCTGTGCGAGCCTTTTTTGCCGTTCACCGCAAAAAAACTGCAGCACATCCTGAACATCGGCACCAAATGCTGGCAAGACGGCGGCCGTGCCGACCTGCTCGCTGCCGGCAGTAAACTGAACCCCGCCGAATATCTCTTCGAGAAGATTGACGACGATACGGTTGCCCGTCAGGTCAAGAAGCTGGAGGATACCAAGAAAGCCAACATCATAGCCACCGCCCAGGCCGCAGCCGCCAAGGAGACCGTCACCTTTGAAGAGTTCCAGAAAATGGACCTCCGCGTGGTCACCGTGCTGGCAGCCGAAAAGGTGACCAAGACCAAAAAACTGCTCAAACTGAAAGTGAACACAGGCATCGACGTCCGCGAGATTGTCTCCGGCATAGCCGAGTATTACGAACCGGAAGCACTGGTAGGCAAGCAGGTGCTGATGCTGGTGAACCTTGCACCCAAGAACATCAAGGGGGTGGAATCGCACGGCATGATACTGATGGCAGAGAACGCCGATGGTGCGCTGTCGCTCATGACACCCCAGAAATCCGTCAAGGAGGGCAGCACTGTAAAATAGCCGCCTCAAGCAACCATAATGAAAGCAAAACCATTCATCAAGTGGGTTGGCGGAAAGGGCCAGCTCTTGGAACAACTGGAAGCATTGCTGCCAGCTGACTTTGATAATTGGGACAATGCTACTTACATTGAGCCTTTTGTTGGCGGTGGAGCCATGCTCTTCTACATGCTGCAAAAGCATCCTAACATCAAGCGTGCTGTCATCAATGACATAAACCATGACCTCATCGTTTACTATCAAACGGTGAGAGACAATGCCGAGCAACTGACACCGTCTTTGCGTGACATTGAGGGACGGTATCATGCACTGCCCGATATGGATGCAAAGCGGGAAATGTGTGTCCTGCTAAAGAAATGCTGTACTAAAAACTCTGTGAGATGACAAAAATAAAAGTCGAAAATACAGAAATCTCAATAGTAAATGTGCAAAACGAGGATTATATCTCCTTGACTGATATGGCACATAGCCAAATGCAGGAGCATATTATTATCTGATGGATGAGCCTCAAAAGCACAATAGAATATCTTGGAGAATGGGAGATGCTGTATAATCCGAATTTTAATTGTACCGAATTCGGTACAATTAGAAATGCCGCAGGTAGCAACAACTTCGTGCTCTCAGTGAAGGTGTGGATTCAAAGAACTGGTGCTGTTGGAATTATGGCAAAAGCGGGCAGATACGGAGGTACGTATGCGCATCGTGACATAGCCTATCATTTCGGGATGTGGATTAGTCCTCGTTTTCAACTTTTGTTGGTAAAGGAATACCAACACCTCAAAGCAGAAGAACAGAAGCAATTGTCCTGGTCTGCCAAACGTGAACTTTCCAAGATAAACTATCGCATCCACACGGATGCAATCAAGTCAAACCTCATCCCGGCAGAAGTGACCCGTGAGCAGGCTGCCATGAAATATGCCGATGAAGCGGATGTTCTCAATATGGCGATGTTCGGCATGACAGCAAAGCAATGGCGCGAGCAGAATCCCGACAGTAAAGGCAACATCCGTGACTATGCCAGCGTAAATGAACTCATCTGCCTCTCAAACATGGAGAATCTCAACGCGGTATTCATCAACGATGGGATGGCACAGCCGGAACGGCTCATAAAGCTTAATCAGATTGCCATCCATCAAATGAAGATACTTGAAGGTACTGGAGGCAGAAATTTGTTGAAATAAGAATGGCTATGGAACAAAAGAAATATACTCAGACTCGACAGGTGATAGACACTCTCCGCAAAACAGGAGGGTACGCCACTCTTGGCAATCTGTATCTTCTTGTCGATACGAGTTCGTGGGCAACAAAGACCCCAAACGAGTCTATCAGAAGAATCGTGCAGCAATCCGACGAAATCTTCAAATACAACCGGGACTTTGGGCATTGGAAGATTATCGAGAAGAGGTGATGCGTAAATTCGACATCCAACCCCAAGAAGCGCAAAGCGTCGAGCTGTTTACACATGGATATTATCAAGGCCTTATTGTGGAGATTGGCAACATGAAGCAATATACGACTTACGTTCCAGCCCAAGACCAAAATCGCAAGTTTCTGGAAAAGCCTTTAAAGGACGTTTGCTCAATCATCCGCATTCCAGAATTTTCATACGAGAAATTGACGGATAGAGCAGGAACCGTGGATGTCATCTGGTTCAATGAACGTAATATGCCGAATAGTTTCTTTGAGGTAGAACATTCCACAGACATACAGAACTCTGTGACGAAATTTTGCGACTTGCAAGATTTCCATAGCCGTTTTTTGATTGTAGCCCCACAAAATCGCAAAGAACAATTTGACAAAGTGATGAGCAGAACAGTTTTCAAGGATATAAAAAAACGAGTTGCTTTCCATAGTTATGAGAGTATCTACAAACAATATGAACTAATGTGTATAGTAAGAGCAAGTGAAGGGTTTATCTAACAACAAACTCTGTTATGTGGATAAAATCAAAAGAATTTATGAACAAATTTTTTTAAATATATAAATATGTCAGAATACCTTTTTTACACTACAGAAGGTTTTACGCAAGACCCAAATGGAAACGATGTGGAGAATTGTCAAGTTCTTGGTAGAGCCTTTGGAAGAAATGAAGACGAAGCAAGATGCAATCTTCTAAAAGAAAATCTTTGGATAGAAAAAGCTGGATTTGATACGGCATCCCTTATAGTAAAGCAACTATTAACAGAAGAACAAAAGGGCAGATATTAAAGCCGTTGTTGATTGCCTTTGGGAAGACGAGAATAGGCATCTCCGAGAATCGCATTATTCTAAGGGACATATCTTTAGTATATTAAAACGCTTGAAGAATTCATGTGAATGAAAAATTCACTAATGATTTCAAGTTTGACATGATATTTGCTGACCCTCCATATTTCCTTTCGGGCGGAGGCATATCCATGCAAAGTGGTAAGGTGGTGTGCGTGGACAAGGGAGAATCGGATTCGACTATGCCACACACCTTTAAAGTATTCGTAAATGGTTCTGAATGTCTTGTCACCCACTTTCATATTTGGAATGCCGCTTCTAATGGAAAGGATTATCACACCTGCCTTTGCATAAAAGAAGCAAGGTGTTCGCATCACACCGGAAAGGAATGGACTTTAAACGCTAATCAGAAAGAGAAAATGATGGAACAAGGAACAACTTCTTTCTGCGCCCTAAGCGCTAAAATCTAAATCCTAAAACCAAGATCTAAACTCAGCGCTCTCCTCACCCGATCACGCTCCAGTTGGTGTCGCGTTTCATCAGGCGGGCGAGGGTAGTCTTGAGCCGTTGGTTTTCGGGCTTGCCGAGAGCCGGGTCGTCTTTGAGCACTTGCCGTGCCAGATTGCGCGTGTAGGTCACCAACTTCTCGTCTTTCACTATGTCGGCGATTTTAAAGTCGAGCATGCCGCTCTGCCGTGTGCCCTGTATGTCGCCCGGGCCGCGCAACTGGAGGTCGAAGTTCGCAATCTCGAAGCCGTCGTTGGTGTTGACCATGGCCTCCAGCCTTTTCCTGCTCTCGGTGCTCAGTTCGTACTTCGACATCAGGATGCAGTACGACTGGCTGCCGCCGCGTCCTACCCGACCGCGCAACTGGTGCAGTTGCGACAGTCCGAAACGCTCGGCATTCTCTATAACCATCACGGTAGCGTTCGGCACGTCGATGCCCACCTCTATCACGGTGGTGGAAAGCAGTATCTGCGACTGCCGCTTGATGAAACGCTGCATTTCAAAGTCTTTGTCTTCCTGTTTCATTCGGCCGTGTACTACCCCGATGCCGTATTGCGGCGGCGGGAATGCCCGCTCTATGGACTCATATCCCGCCATCAAGTCGAGCATGTCCATTTTCTCTGACTCCTCAATTAACGGATAGACAATGAAAATCTGCCGCCCCATCTCTATCTGCTTTTTCATAAAGCCGTACAGTTTAAGTCGGTCTTTCTCGTACAAATGTTTGGTAATGACAGGTTTCCGTCCTTGCGGCAGTTCATCGATGACGGATATGTTGAGGTCGCCGTACATCGTCATGGCCAGCGTGCGCGGTATAGGTGTAGCGGTCATCACCAGGATATGGGGCGGAATGGTGTTCTTACGCCACAACTTGGCGCGCTGTTCCACCCCGAAGCGGTGTTGCTCGTCAATGATAGCCAAGCCGAGGTTGTGGAACTGCACGTTGTCTTCGATGAGCGCGTGTGTGCCGATAAGGATGTCCACGTCGCCGTGCAGCAGCCCTGCGGACATCTGTTTCCGTTTGGCCGTCTTGGTAGAGCCTGCCAGAAACTCGACCCGTAACCCCAGCGGCTCTACAAACTTGCTGATTTTCTCAAAATGCTGCAATGCCAGAATCTCCGTCGGGGCCATAAGGCACGACTGGTAACCGTTGTCTTTGGCCAACAACATCACAAAAAGTGCGGTGATTGTCTTGCCGCTGCCCACGTCGCCCTGCAGCAGGCGGTTCATCTGGTGTCCGCTGCCCACATCTCCCCTGATTTCCTTGATGACCCTCTTCTGTGCATTGGTGAGCGGAAACGGCAGGTACTTTTTGTAGAATGTATTGAAATAATCACCCACCTTGTCAAAGACGAACCCTTTAGTACGCTCGGTGTTGATTTGTTTTTGCAGAAGCATCTTCATCTGCGTGAAAAAGAGCTCCTCAAACTTGAGCCTGAGCGAGGCTCGTGACAGTTGCTGACTGTCTTCGGGGTAATGGATCTGGCAAAGCGCGTCACGAAGCGGCATCAGACCCAGTTTCTGGAGCATTTCGTCAGGCAGCGTTTCGGGGATCACGTCGTGAACCAACGGCAACAGGTTGGCCACCACCTTTGCCACGGCTTTCGAGTCGAGCGTTTTCCGTTTTGCGACATCCGAAGTGTTGTACAGCGGCTGAAAACGGAGCGGTATCCGGGAGCGGTCCTGCACACTCGGATCCAGCATTTCCGGGTGCGTCATGTTCCATCGGCCGTTGAAGACGGTGGGCTTCCCGAATATGATAAACTCTTTGTTCTCCCGAAGCGTCTTCTCCACCCAACTGATGCCTTGAAACCATACTAGTTCGAGGATGCCCGTGCCGTCGCTGAACTGGGCGGTGAGCCGCCGGGCACGCTGCTGCCCGAGCACCTGCACATTCGAGATTATGCCTTTTAGCTGGATATAGCCTCCCTCCTCTACAATGTCGCACACCCTATACACCTGCGACTTGTCAATGTGGCGGTAGGGATAGTAGTGGAGCAAATCGCCGTAAGTGTCAATAGCAAATTCAGAATGGAACACCTTTGCCCGCTGAGGACCCACGCCTTTCAGGTATTCAATCGAAGTCTGCAATATGTCATATCTGTTTTCCATCGGGTTGCAAAGGTAGGTTTATTTTCAGAAAACAGGCATAACTATGGGCAAAAAAAGACGGCTACCGCACGAATATAGAATGTAGAAGCACTACGCGTATTGCCATCCTCAATTCATAATTTCTCCTTCAATAATTGTTACGTCAGCCCGTGGCTTGTGCGCCGGTTTTGCACTGTTGAGCCTCTTCGGGGCGCGGCTTTTTCGGGAAGAACATCGACCTTTCCAACGGCCTGCCGACGGACGACACGCTGCGGCGCTTCTTCCAGAACCTGGAGCCCAACACGTTCCGGGCGCGCTTCGCACAATGGGCGTCCTCCATCGTGCATGACGGCGCGCAGGGCAAGGTCGTCAGCATCGACGGCAAACGCGTGCGCAAGGCCGGCGAGATGAACGGCGACAACCCCATCCACATCGTAAGTGCCTGGCTTGCAGAGAACGAGATGACACTCGGGCAGTTCAAGGTGAGCGAAAAGACGAACGAGATAACGGCAGAAAGCAGCCCCAAAATGCAAATTCCGGAAAAAATGTTTCAGTCGTCAATGCAAAACGCACCTGCCGCAACCAGTTGGCTCGTTCGTGCGGTAGCCGTGGGCAAAAAATAACCGGACGCTCTGAAAAAACGTCCGGTTATGCGGTGTACCGAAGACCGGGATCGAACCGGTACGAGTGTTACCTCATTGGTTTTTGAGACCAACGCGTCTACCTATTCCGCCACTTCGGCAAATCGGGCGCAAAGATAAACTTTTTTTCTTTGCTTCCGCTCAAGCAATGTTGAAAATATAAAACACTGCTAATCAGCCCGTTACTAACACACTCCCGCTTACGCCATCCAGTCCTTTATTTGGTCGAGGGTGGCGGCAGGCACTTCCAGTTTCAGTTTCTTACGCAATCCGCCCAAATCGTTGAGCAATTTGTTAGGATTGGCCTGTTTGAGTTGATTTACAGTCTGGATGTTCAGTTTGCGGAGTGCGGGGATCCATGCGGCATCTATGCCGAGTGCGGTGAAATCCTCATCTTTGCTCATTTCGGGTTTCTTTTCGGGACGCATTTGCGGGAAGAATAGCACATCCTGAATAGAGGCCGAGTCGGTCATGATCATCGTCAGGCGGTCGATGCCGATGCCGAGGCCTGCCGTAGGCGGCATGCCGATTTCGAGCGAGCGCAGGAAGTCCTCATCAAGCACCATTGACTCCGTGTCGCCGCGCTTGCCCAGTTCCAGTTGGTCTTCAAAGCGTTTTCTTTGGTCAAGCGGGTCGTTGAGTTCTGAATAGGCGTTGCAGATTTCCTTGCCGTTGCACATCGCCTCAAAACGTTCTGTCAAGCCGGGCTTTGAGCGGTGTTTCTTTGTCAATGGCGACATCTCGATAGGATAATCGTAGATGAATGTCGGCTGAATGAGTTTATGTTCGCATGTTTCACCAAAAATCTCGTCAATCAGCTTGCCTTTGCCCATCGTGCTATCGACTTTCACGCCTTGTCGTGTGGCGAACTCTGCCAGTTGAGCCTCGTCCATGTTTGAAATGTCGGTGCCAGTGAAATGTTCGATGGCTTCAAACATTGTATAGCGTTTCCAGGGGCGTTTGAAGTCGATGATATTCTCGCCCACCTTGACCTTAGTGTCGCCGTGCAGGGCGAGGGCAATTCTTTCCACCATCTCCTCTACACAATTCATCATCCATTCATAGTCCTTGTAAGGCACATAGAGTTCCATCTGGGTAAATTCGGGATTGTGGAAGCGGTCCATGCCCTCATTCCGGAAATCCTTAGAGAACTCGTACACGCCGTTGAAACCGCCTACGATGAGTTTTTTGAGGTACAGTTCATCGGCAATGCGGAGATAGAGCGTCATGTCGAGCGTATTGTGGTGTGTCTTGAAAGGACGTGCGGCGGCACCGCCGTACAGCGGTTGCAGGATTGGCGTTTCAACCTCCAAATAACCTTTCTCGTTCAGGAAATTGCGCATGGTGTTCACCAGCAGCGTGCGCTTGATGAATGTATCCTTGACTTGCGGATTGACGATGAGATCGATATAGCGTTGGCGGTAGCGCTGCTCCGGATCCTGGAAAGCGTCATACACCTTGCCGTCTTTCTGTTTCACTATGGGCAGCGGGCATACCGACTTGCACAGAATGGTAAACTCCCGGACGTGGACGCTGATTTCGCCCATCTGGGTGACAAAAACGAAACCTTTGACGCCGATGATGTCGCCAATGTCGAGTTTTTTGAACACGCTGTTGTACATCGTCTTGTCCTCGCCGGGACAGATCTCGTCACGTTTGGCGTAAATCTGGATTCTGCCAACGGAATCCTGGATCTCGTAAAAGGCGACCGCCCCCATAATGCGTTGATTCATAATTCTGCCGGCGATGCTGACTTGCTGGAATCTAGTATTATCTAACGGAAACTCTTTCAGTATTTGCTCCGTGGTTGTGTTCACTTCATATTCGGCGGCGGGATAGGGGTCAATGCCTAAATTGATAAGGTCTTCTAATTTTTTTCTGCGGATAATTTCTTGCTCGGATAATTCAGCCATGTCGGTTTGTTTTTTCAAACGGCAAAAATACAAAAAAAACGGCCGTATCTAAACCGCCGTTCCCTCATCAAATCGCAATTTGTCTTTCAGGTTTGCCCATTTGGGACGAATCTGCACCATTGAGGCATAAAGTGGAAGACTTGTCCAACGACTATTTGGCATAATTGCGCTCCCCGAAGATGGCGCTGCCGATGCGAACCAAAGTGCTGCCCTCCTCGATAGCGATGCGGTAATCTTCAGACATGCCCATAGAACGTTCATTGAATGCGTCATCGTTTTGAAAATAGTTCTGTTTCAGCATATCGAAAATAGATTTCAGGTTTCTGAACTCGCTACGCACCCGTTCCATATCGTCTGTAAACGTGGCCATACCCATAACGCCGCAGATGCGCACATTCTTCCATTCGCTGAACTGCGCGCTCTCAAGCATCTGCACACACTCATCCGGCAGAAAGCCGAACTTGGTGCTTTCTGCAGCAATGTGGAATTGCAGAAGGCACGGAATGATGCGGCCGTACTTTTCGGCATGGCGGTTTACCTCACCGAGCAGTTCCGCGCTGTCGATACTGTGTATAAGCGTCACGAATGGTGCTATGTATTTTATTTTGTTGGTCTGGAGATGACCGATGAAATGCCATTGGATGTCATTGGGAAGCACCTCGTGTTTGGCTTTCATCTCTTGTGCCTTGTTTTCGCCAAAGACGCATTGCCCCTTGTCGTAAAGGGTCTGTATATCTTCGGCGGGTTTTGTTTTTGAGACGGCAATCAAGCGGACACCTGCGGGCAGTTCGCCAAGAATTTCGTTGTATTTTTCAATATCCATAGTATCTGTAGTTCCGCACCTTTAATGGGTGTGATGAAAAGAGGTGCAAAAATACGAAAAAGACCTCCTGTTGCAATCCGCAACAAACAATTCGTAGTTTTTCAATGTGCGCAGTCCTGTTTTGGTTAAAAAAACATAATAAACGTATTGGAAGTGCAATAATAGGATTGGTTTAGGCGTTTTGAAAGAAAACATTTATTTTGAGTCTGTTTAAAATGGGAGGGCAGACTTAAGTAGTGAACAAAACGTCTCCCTCAAAAAAAACAAATAAAATGAAAGAATTAGCTCGAGAACAAAAAGCAGTAAGCGCTTTTAGAAATGCTACTGCAAACTTCAGAGTAGTAACTGAAGATGTTAAAGAAGGCAGGGAATCCTATAGTGATTTCTATGACTATTTCACCTCAGCAATTGTTTCCTTTATGGGGTCTGAACTGAATTTCAGACAGGCGGACAGGGCAAATGTTCTGGGCATTCAGGAAGATCTTGAAAAGTATTCAAGGGAAAGAGGCAAACAATTGAACCTACAAGGCATTACCTTATTAGAAAATGCCTTGATATCGTATTCCAAATTCGAAAAAGAACAGACGGACATCTTTTCATTTGATGAGACAATCTCGGATTTGATCGATGAATTTGATGTGATTCTCAAGAACCAAATCCTTTTGTTTGAAACAAAAGCTTCTGACACGAAGGAAATCTATACTTCCTATGCACAATTGTATGATATTATACATGAGGGAGTGTCCATCGAAGAGTTTTTTTCATTCAACAAATACACTATCCAAAAACTTATTGATATACGCAGACAAGAGGATAGAGGCGCAACAACAAACATCGCACTATGGAAAGTAATCGCTATTGCTGTTGTTGCATGTGTCGCTATCATACCTATCATCAGATGTTACAGACTGAACCGTTGTTCAAAGAAAGAAAAAGCCATTTATGATAGCATCATCGCTACTGCAATGCTTGTGTTTGGCGCATGTGAATAATATCATTTCAAATTTAACAAATACCATTATGAAAAAGTTCATTCCAGTGCTCTTTGGAGCATTGTTGCTGGCAAGTTGTGCCACTTCCAGTTTTGTTTCAACCGCACCGCAAGCCAAGAACGAGGTCGCATCTCCCATACCTTGCTATTATGCTTCAGAGAAACCCGGCAAACCATACGAAGTAATGGGGCACGTTGAAACTTCCGGTTTTGTTTTCGCTTCAAGCAAGTATTTGGTACTCAGTATGCAAAAGACAGCCCGTGAAAAAGGTGCAGACGCTATTATAAACATACGTTTCTCTTACATCCCGGCACTGCTCATCGGCATCCCTTATGCCGAGGGCGATTTGGTGAAGTTCAAGCAATAAGTTTGCATTCAAAGTATAGGCAAGGGAGTAAAAAGGGTAATGCGAAAGTACCGGATGAAAGACAGGGT
>CAVEXN010000041.1:0-13552 GCA_963620035.1 Oscillospiraceae bacterium
GGGTTTCATTGAGGCACCCCCTGACTTACTGCGTTTTATCAAAACGTTTAGGACACTATTGGGTATTGGGTGAATGTGCCCATGACGTTCCGCTTGAGCTTGCGCGTTTCGCGGTCATATTCGAAGGTCACAGATTCCCATACTACAGGTTTCACGGTATAGGTATTGCCAGAGTTTAAAGTTATATCTATCTCATCTTCCGTAAGTTTTGCAATCTTGGCCAGTGAGCCGTTCACCCAGCGTTTTTCGGGGTCGTTGCGGGTGAGTATCACTTGCGCGCCTAATCTCAGCCGGAGGCTCTGATCGACCGGGAGTTTCTTGTCGTCAAAGTCATCTTTGATGATGCCCTCATAGACCTGTTCGGGCGCGTCAATTTCGGCCAGGCACCGCTGGTTTATTTCTTCTGCGGCCTTGTTGGTGGAGGATAGCGTAATGATGATGCCGTCTTTGCTTTCGGGGCGTACAACACGTTGGTTGAGCATCCGGGTGTCGTCGGGAGTCATGTTGTTTGTCTGTACATGCTCCAGGATGTTCAGGTACTGCCGGTCATTGCTTTGTCTGTAAACTTTCCGGAACTCGATTTTCGGGAGGCGCATGCGTTTGAACACCTCGGCCTTGTATAAGAAAAACTCGTCGGTATGGTAGGTGTCTTGCAGGAAGACGCGTTCGGGTCCGGAGCGTGACACGGGTGGCAACTGGAACATATTGCCTGCAAAAACAACCTGTTTCCAGCCGAACGGCTGCCAGGTGCAGAGCACCTGGCGGAGCGTGTAGTCAATGGCGTCTACGATGTCGCACCGCACCATCGACACTTCGTCAATGATGATGGTGTCGGCATGGCGGATCGTGCCGGTGCGGTTGCCCAGCAAGTTTCCACAGGTGCCGGGTTCGCAGGGACCTAACGGAAGACAGAAGAAGGAGTGTATGGTAACGCCGCCCGCGAGGATGGCGGCAAGCCCCGTCGGGGCTAACGTGATGAACTGCTTGTCCACCATTTTCTGCACATTATGCAAAAAAGTCGTCTTGCCGGTGACGGCGCGGCCTGTGAGGAAAAAACTGGTGTTGGTGTGGACTATGAGTTCGTATGCGAGCACCTGTTCCTGGTTTCCGGGGTCTGTCTTTTGGAATCCCATTTCATTTCAGGGATAATTGTTGTCCATTCGTTCGGTCGTTTCAGTGTTTAGAGGACAAGTTGACCATCATACGGAAAGGACGTCCCCGAAAGACATTCCGATGCCTCGGGCGGTATGAACCAGGAAGTCCTTGTCGGGACAGACGAGATGCGGCGTGCGCAGTGCCTCTTCCAGGGACACGTGCGTGATTTCGGGATGACGGTAAACCACGAGGTTCCCGAATCTTTGCTCTTTTACCAACTCAAAGGCCTTGACCCCGAACTCGGTGGCCAGGATGCGGTCGAATGCAACGGGCGTTCCGCCGCGCTGCAAGTGTCCCAACACGGTTACGCGGATATCGTGTTCCACGCCGAGGTCTATGAGTTCCTGACGGAGCACTTCACCCACGCCTCCCAGTTTGATGTGGCGTTCGCCCACGGCAGTCGGTGTTATGCCCGTAACTTTTCCGTCCGCTTTCCTGGCGCCTTCGGCAATGACGATGTTGCAGAATCCCATGCCGTTTTTGTAGCGGGTCTCGATTTTCCTGGCGATGCTTGCAGGGTTGTATGGAATTTCAGGGATGATGCATACTTCGGCGCCGCCTGCAATGGCCGTGTGCAGGGCTATCCAGCCGGCATCGCGTCCCATGACCTCCATGATGAACACCCGGTTGTGACTGTCAGCCGTGGTGACTAACTTGTCGAATGCTTCTGTGGCTATCTGCACGGCTGTCTGGAATCCGAAGGTGAAGTCGGTGCTGCTCAAGTCGTTGTCAATGGTTTTGGGCACGCCTACCACAGGAATGCCCATGTTCTGGAGTTGCAATGATATTCGCTGCGACCCGTCGCCGCCGATGTTGATGACGGCCTCGAACCCCATTTCCTCAATGCGTCGTTTCATCAGCCCGGAACGGTCTTCTGTGACCCATTCCCCGTTTTCGTTCTTGACGGGGAACTGGAATGGACCGCCTTTGTTGGTGGTCTTGATGATGGTGCCGCCTTTGACGTGCAGCCCCGAAACACTCTTCTCGGTGAGTTCTACAATCTCGATTTTGTCTTTCAGGATGCCGTTGAACGATTCGATACATCCGTAAACTTTCCACTCTTCAGTTTCGAGGCAGGCACGTTTCACGATTCCGCGGATAACCGCATTCAGGCCGGGACAGTCGCCGCCGCCCGTGGCTACAAGTATTTTGTGGGTTTTAGACATAGTGGCTGCAAGTTTTCTTTTAGCGGCGCAAAAATAGGAAAAAATGAAAAAAGCCCGGACACGTCCGGGCTCTGTGTAAATCGAATGTCGGAAAAAATTATGCTTCCGTAGTTTCGGACTCGCCGCCTTCTTCGGTGTCGTTGGAGGCAACCACGTTGCGGGTCTGGTTCACGGAAACGATGACCTTGTTGGGGTTGTCCACGATGGTCAGGTTCTCGATGGCGATGTCGCCGATTTTGATCACGTCTTCGATGTCCAGTTTGGAGATGTCTGCGGTGATGTCTTCAGGAATGTTCTCCAGAAGACCATGTACCTTGAGTTTGCGCACTCTCTTGTGGAGGAATCCGCCCTTGAGAACGCCGGGAGACGTGCCCGTGATCTTGAACGGTATCTCGATGGTGATGGGCTTGTTGTCGGTGACCTCGAGGAAATCGACATGCAGCAACTTGTCGGTGATGGGGTGGAACTGCGTCTCTTGAACAATGGCACGGTAGGTGTTGCCGTCAAGACTGATTTCTGCATATTTCACTTCCGGCGTGTAGAGGAGATTCCTGAATTGGCTTTCTTCCATTATAAAAAGTTTCTGCTCTTTTCCGCCGTAAAGCACACAAGGAATCATTCCGTTAAGCCGTTGTGCCTTGGCATCTTTTTTCCCTACGTTCTCGCGAAGAGAACCGCTCATAGATACTGATTTCATATTGTTCCTTTTTTTGAATTAAATGATTTTTTTTGAAAACGGCGGCAAAAGTACGAAAAATATCAGACTGCTCAACTTTCGGGGCGCTTCATTTTTTAGTATTTTTGCGCCCTGACACGATTTGGAATATGGAATTTCCGGAAAACATAGCATTTCCGCTGGTCTTGACGGTCGCGGAGACCCGAGAAAGCGAAAGATTTACGATGAACGAGCGACACATTTCCTCGCTCCAGCTGATGGAATGTGCCGGAATGGCATGCGCCCGCAAAATTGCCGGTTATGTGGAGACATGCGGCATCCACGACATCCGCATTTTCTGCGGACCGGGCAACAACGGCGGCGACGGGCTTGTGATTGCCCGCATGCTGTCGCAACATCCGTGGCAAAACATACGACCGGACGTACATGTGGTGCTTTGCCGCGACACGGACACCCGATGCACCCCCGAACTGCTGGCAAATCTCGCCTTGTGGGAAGAAATCGTGCATAGTGACAGCAATGCTTCTGTCACGACTTTCAACGGAAATTCCGGACTCCCCATCCCGGCAGATTCCCTTGTTGTGGACGCCATTTTCGGGATCGGACTGTCCAGACCCGTTGCCGGCATCTATGCCGCCGCCATCCGAACCATCAATGCTTCCGGTGCAGTGACGGTGGCGGTAGATATCCCTTCAGGACTCTTTTCCGACAAGGCGACCCCCCACTATGCGGCGGCGGTCAAGGCGCGATATACGTTGAGCGTCCAATTTCCAAAAACGGCCTTCTTCCTGCGCGACAACTATCCTTTTTGCGGCAATGTCACAGTGGTGGATGTGGGCATGTGCCCCGCGCCCGACACGCATCCGAACCGCTTTTACATGACCCGTGAGGTGGCGGCCGGCTTGCTGCGAAGACGAAATCCTTTCTCCTCGAAGCACGACTTTGGCCATGGCCTGCTGGTGTCCGGCAGCGCTGATATGCTCGGCGCCGCAATTCTTGCCGCAACTGCCGCACTGAAAGGCGGCATCGGCAAAGTGACTTTACACACCCCGAAACTTGCCACAAGCCACCTGCCCGCATGCTTGCCCGAGGCAATTCTCCACCCCGATGCCGACGAACGGCACGTGAGCCGGATAGACTGGGACACGCTGCAGCATGACGTCAATGCCGTTGCCGTAGGGCCGGGACTGGGGATGCACCCCCAAACCGTTTCTGCCGTGAAAGAACTGCTCGACAGGGTGCGTACCCCTCTTGTCATAGACGCCGACGCCCTGAACGTGCTCGCCGCCAACAAGACGTGGCTCGCATTTCTCCCCGCATACAGCATATTGACGCCACACGACAAGGAGTTTGAACGGCTGGCCGGTCCTTGCCAAAATGACTTTGAACGACTGGAAAAAGCCAGGGACTTTGCCGTACGTTACAGTGTCGTGTTGGTGCTCAAAGGCAGATATACGGTGGTGTCGCTCCCCGACGGCAGACAGTTTTTCAACACTACGGGCAATGAAGGCATGGCCACGGCAGGTTCCGGGGATGTGCTTGCCGGTCTGCTGCTGTCTTTGCGGGCACAAGGCTATACGCCCGAAGCCGCCGCGTTGCTGGCCGTATATGTCCACGGCTTGGCAGGCGACCTGTGCAGGGACGAGGACTCCCCGTACAGCGTCACGGCATCTGACCTCCCCCGGTATTTCGGAAAGGCATTCCGGCTCATCCACGAAACTGAAGATGATTATCTGTAAAAAATGACTTTAGAATGAAAAGAATCGTATTTCAAACCATATTGCTATTGCTTGCCCTGCCGCTGGCATACGGGCAGGCGGAAATAAAACTGCAATTGCAGAACATCCGGTGTGACACCGTTAGCATACAAGCCTATAACGGAGAAAAGAAAGGACGCATCGTGCAGGCCAAGCCTTTTGCCCGTGAACTGACCTTCAAAAGCAAAGCGCGTCTTGAGGCGGGGCTTTATTGGGTGATGGGCGACAGCACTGTCCTCTGCGAGTTTCTGCTGTCGCCGCACGAGAGCCAGAAGTTCACGATAAACATCGATACCGGCAGCGTGGTTTTCCAGAACAGTCCCGAAAACACCCGCAATCAGGAATATGCGAAGAGGATAGGGGAGTACAACCTGCAGTTTCTTGCGTTTGACCAGGAATTCAAGGAGGCGCAACACGCCATGCCGCAGTATATGCTGAAAGTGTTTGCCGATTCGCTCACGGCCAAGGCACGGAGGCTCAATGCGGAACGGACCGCTTGGCAACAGCAAACCGTCCGCGACAACCCGAACACCCTGCTGGGCTCTGTCGTGCAGGCCTCCATCGATATGCCCGAGCCGCCGGAACATTATTACCGCAACAAAGACCTTTACCAACAATATTATGTGCAGCATTTCTTTGAAGGTTTCCCATGGAACGACCCCAACGTGTTCAATACTCCCGTAAGCGACAACAAAATCAGGGAGTTCTGCAACGTCATCTACCAACTCGACCGTCCCGACCTTGACACCTTTGTCGTAGCCATTCTCGACAAGGCAAAGACAAACGAGCAGTCGCTGTACCGCCTCTTCGACCGGATGGAGAAGATCCTCGGCAGCATCACCTCACCCTACAAAGTGGAGCATACGTACATCAAGATGCTGCAGGACATGCTGGCCTATCCCAACTTGGAAGAGAACCGGAAACGCCGGTACGGGCGGGAACTCGAAAACATCAACAAGAATCTGGCGGGCGATGCCGTTCCCGACTTCCGGATGGTGACCGCAAAGGGCGATACCGTTTCGCTGTATGACATCCGAAGCGAGTATATGATCCTCTATCTCCAGCACCCCACCTGCCCCACATGCCGCGAAGTGCGTGGCAGAATGGCCAAGTTTTCGGCACTCAATTCGGCCATAGACAAGGGGAACCTGAAAGTGCTGACGGTCTATTTTGAGGACGACCCGGAAGTGTGGGCGCAGTACCTCCGCTCTCCGGAAGCAAACGCCCACTATATGCACGGATGGAACTTCGACCAGACCATAGAGGACAAGATGCTCTACGATACCAGAACAATACCTTACATGTTCTTGTTGGACAAAAACAAGCGTGTGGTGAAGAAAGATTTGCTGGTCAACGAGATAGAAGATTACATAAAGCGGCTCGGACTGGATTAGAACCCGTTTCGGTGAATCATCTTTTAGAGAATCAAAACAATATTTAATTCATATAATCATCAAACCACAATGAAAAAACTATTTCTGATTACTTTGGGCGTGTGCTGTATGGGATTTGCTATGGCGCAGCCCACAACCAAGGGGGGCGGACTCACCTCCGAACAGATCAATGAACTGAAAGGTTCTTACAAGACCACTTCGGGAGACAAGGCTTTGCGCAACGCGGTGGTGGCCAACAGCATCGACAAGTTGGCGCGCAATTACGAAAACAGCACCGCTTTTGACTCCCATTTTTCCAACCAAGTGCCCTCCAAAGCCATCACCGACCAGGAATCGTCAGGCCGCTGCTGGATGTTCACAGGAATGAATGTGCTCCGTTCAAAGGCTATTGCCCGTTATGACCTCCCCGCAGATTTCCAGTTCTCGCAGTGCTATACGTTCTTTTGGGACCAGTTGGAGAAGGCCAACCTGTTTTTGCAGGCCGTGCTCGACAACCGTGCGAAATCCATCAACGACGAAACCATACAATGGCTGTTCAAGAACCCGCTCAGCGACGGCGGCCAGTTCACGGGCGTGGCAAACCTGATTGACAAATACGGCATTATGCCTAAGGATGCAATGCCCGAAACCTACAGCAGCAATAATACCGGACGTATGTCGGAACTGATAAAGCTGAAACTCCGGGAGGATGCCCTGCAACTCCGTGACATGGCCAACAACAAAAGCACAACAGAGAAGATGTTGCAGGACAAAAAATTGGAAATGCTGAAAACGGTTTACCGTATGCTTGCCTATACGCTTGGCGAGCCGCCCGCACAGTTCACCTGGACCCGACGCGATGCCAAAGGCAATGTGGTGAGCACCGAAACCTATACGCCAAAATCGTTCGCCGAGGCTTTCGTGAAAGAGGATTTCTCGAAGTATTATATGATAATGAACGACCCTACACGCCCCTATTACAAGGTGTACGAAATCGAATATGACAGACATGTCTATGACGGACAGAACTGGAAGTACCTCAATTTGCCGATGAACGAAATCGCCGATATGGCCATCGCTTCCATCAAAGACAGCACGATGATGTACTTCTCGTGCGACGTGGCCAAGTTCCTCGACCGTGAAAAAGGCTATATGGACATTAACAATTACGATTACGGCTCCCTGTTCGGCACCACGTTCGGGATGGACAAGAAACAGCGCATCGAGACCTACGCCAGCGGCTCGTCACATGCCATGACGCTCTGTGCCGTGGACCTGGACAAGGACGGCAAACCTGTCAAGTGGATGGTCGAAAACAGTTGGGGCAGCAAATATGGGCACAATGGCTTCCTGATCATGACCGACGAGTGGTTCAATGAGTACATGTTCCGTCTGGTGGTGGAAGAAAAATACATCCCCGCCAAGACCCTCAAACTTTTCAAACAGGAATCTGTCATGCTGCCGGCATGGGATCCCTTGTTTGCCCCGGAAGATTAAGTCATCATTAGCACGGAAATTCAGGTCCCGTACCTGACCGGGACCTGAATTTGTTATATAATCAACAGCCAACAATGAGAAAGACGCTCTCAATATTATTGTTTCTGTTCTGTGCAGTGACACTTTTTGCACAGAAAGCTGATGAAATATGCGGCATATACCATTCCATAGACCCGTTTTCAAAAGAGGGGTCGCAATGCCGGATTTACCGCGCCTCCGACGGCACATACGAGGCAAAAGTGGTTTGGGTGGAGAACCCGAAAAAGAAAAACCAGTTAGGGTTGGTCTTCATGACAAAATTGACTTACAACGCCAAAGAGTCAGAGTACCAGAAAGGAAAACTGAAATATCCGGGCAAGCCGGGTACTTACAGCACCTATATCAAGATGTCGTCCGACAAGAACACCTTGCACATGCGAGGTTATTTGGGCATGTCGTTTCTTGGCAAAACGGTTGACTGGCACCGAGAGAGCCAGGTGAGGGTGCAGAAATAGCGGATGTGCCCCTATTTCGATATCTCGTCAAGCATTTCCCACAGCAGACGTGTGGGCAGCCCCATCACATTGTAGAACGAACCGCTGATGGCGCGGATGCCGATGCAGCCTATCCATTCTTGCACGCCGTAGGCCCCGGCCTTGTCGAGGGGCTTGTAGCGGTTGACGTAGTATTCGAGTTCTTCTTCCGTAAGTCGGGCGAATGTGACTTCGGTGGAGCGGTAGTCGGTCAGCGTTCTCCGGCTTGTGGCTACGGTAAGACCACTGTACACCGTATGTGTGCGTCCTGAAAGTGTTTGCAGCATGGCCAGCGCATCCGCCTCGTTTTCCGGTTTCCCGATGATTTTCCCGTCGGCCACTACAATTGTGTCGCAGGCTATGAATATCGCATTTCCGCTTTGTGCGGCTATGTCGATGCCGGAGAGTTTGAGTCTCGACAGGTACTGGACCACCTGATCGGGCGGCAATGCCGGGTCGTAAGTCTCCTCAACCTCCACATGCAGAATTTCAAAATCAATGTCCATATCCTGCAGAAGTGCCCGTCTTCTGGGCGACTGTGAAACCAGGAAAATCTTATATCCGTGAAGTCTTTCTAAAAGCATCTCTTTTTAAATCAATAAATTGAACTTGAAACAATGAAGCCGCAAAAATAGCATAAACTGGATTACAGAACTTAGATCTTAGATTTTAGAGTTTAGAGGTGCAACGTATATCGTTCCTTTCTAATTTGTAATTCAATAATTTAATAATTCTATAATGGTCAGTCCCTGAGGCAACGGACCGAACACCCGTTGGTCGTGGAGAAGTAGCCAATGCGTTCCACGTCGGCGGCGTTGTAGCCGAGGGAGTGGAAGTACGCGCTGTTGGTGTTATTGCCCGCGGTAGAACTCCAGAAGTCCGCGTAAATGTTGAAATTGAAGGCATGGCCATTGTTATAGCTGCCGGCAGGAACAGCCGAGAACCCCGTGGCGTTGTTGCTTGAAGGATCGTTGCCGACTGCGCAGGTGGTGGAACTGCTTCTCCAGCCCGTTGTGGAGGCGAGCGCCTTGGCGATATTGGTGCTGCTTTCGCCGCACTGGTAATGGCTTTGGGAACCGACGTAATTGGTGAGCTGCGTCCACTCCCAGTCACTTGGTACGTGCCAGCCTTCAGGGCAAATGCCTTGCACCCCTGACGGGTTGGCGTTAGAGGAGGACGAATTGCGCATCACCGCCTTCCAGTTGTACAGGTAGCCGTATGTGGCAACATTGCCGCTGCTGACGTTGGGATAATACCGGTAGGCCGTTTCCGTGCTTGCGGAAGATCCCAATGGGATTTCCGTCCCGTCGCTGTACTTCGTTGTCCGCAGGTTCTCTTTCATCCAGCACTGGCTTCCGATCTGTACCAAGTTATAGACGTTGCCGTCAACGTCCGTCACCATGTTGACAACGGTAAATGTCAGTTGGTTGCCGTAGCTTGTGCCGGTGCTGTTGGTGGCGTAGGCACGCACATAATAGATTCCAGTTGCCAAGCCGGAAATCCGGCAGGTGAAGTCGTCACCGGTGCCCGTATCCACAACCTTGCTGTCGGCAACCGTAGGATTTGTCGAAGTGCTGTAGCAGACGCCGCGTTCCGCAATGCCGTCTGCGCCTTGTGCCTCCACTATAGCAGTAACTGTAGCAGTAGCAGCAGCTGCTGCTGTAACCGGAGCAGTGCCGCAGTAAGTCGTTGCAGTTGCGGTTGCCGTGCGCACGGACGGCAGCCCTTCGATGTCCCTGAGGCAACGGACCGAATACCCGAAGTGCTTGTAGTAGTTGCTGCGGGTCACGTCGGCGCCGTTGAAGCGGAGGTTGCGGTAGTACGCATTGTTGCTAGTTAATTCGGTTGAACTCCAGAAGTTTGCGTTGAGGCCGAATAAGTCGTAATTGCCGCTGTAATACCAGCCGGCAGGAACGGCCGAGAAGCCCGTGGCGTTGTTGCTTTCAGGATTGTTACCGACTGCGCAGATGCTGGAACTGCCGCCCCATCCTGTCGAGGAGGCTAACGCCTTGGCGATGTTTGCACCGCCGTCATAGCACCGATACTGGCTTTGGGAAGCGACGTAACTTATGAGCTGTTGCCACTCCGCGTCGGAGGGCACGTGCCAGCCCGCAGGGCAGACGCCCCGCACCTGAAAATCCCCTTCTGCGCCGTTTATCACCGCCGCCCAGTTGTACAGGTAGCCGTATTGTCCGCGGGCGTTGGCTCCAAAGTTATTCGGGTAATAACGGTAGGCAGTGTTTGTACTTGTGTTGTCGGAAGTGCTCAAAGGAATTTCCGTGCCATCCGGGTATTTTGTGACCTTCATATTCTCTTTCATCCAGCACTGGCTGCCAATCTGCACCGTATTGTAACGGTTTCCTTCATGGTCGGCCACGCCAATCGTGATTTTCAGTTGGTTGCCGTAGCTTGTGCCGGTGCTGGTGGTGGCGTACGCGCACACATAGTAGGTATTTGCCGCCAAGCCTGTAAACCGGTGGAAAAAAGCGCTATCGGGACCTGAATGAACAACTTTGTTGCCGGCGACAGTCGGATAGGGAGATGTGCCGTAGCAGAAGCCGCGTTCGGTTATGACCAAGGTTCCATAGTCTTCCACAACGGCGGAGACGGTGACATCGGAACCGCAAGATGACCGTGTTACCGTTGCTGTGTGTACGGCAGGAAACCCCTCGTTGTCCTTGAGACAACGGACAGAATACTCATCGTGCTTGTAATAGTGGTTGTCTCGGGTCACGACGGCGGATGTGTTGGATAAATAGAGGTGATGCAGGCGGTAGCTGTCATACTCGGTAGTGCTCGAGAAGTGCGCTTGTTCACCGAAGAATTGGTACCTGTCCTGGCCGTAGCAGAGGCCAGCGGGAACGGCCGAGAAGCCCGTGGCGTTATTACCGGAGAGGTTGTCTCCGGGCTCACAGTTGCCGGGAACACTGCCCCAGCCCGTAGAGTCGGCAAGCGCCTTGGCGATGTTTGAACTGCTTCCGTTGCACCGGTACTGGCTTTGGGAACTGACGTAGTCGGTTAGCTGTTTCCACTCCGCATCGGAGGGCACGTGCCAGCCCGTAGGGCAGATCCCCTGCACCCCTGACGGGTTGGCCGACGACGACCCTGCACCGTTCATCACCGCCGCCCAGTTGTAAAGGTAGCCGTAGGCGGGAACGTTGTTTTCGTCGCCGTTCGGGGCAACACGGCATGGTTGTGTAAGGCTTGTTACGAAGCCAGAATTGATGGTAGAGCCGTCACTGTACTTCGTTGTCCGCAAGTTCTCTTTCATCCAGCACTGGTTGCCAATCTGCACCGTGTTATAGACGTTTCCGTCAACGTCGCTCACCGTGTTGACAACGGTAAATGTCAACTGGTCGCCGTAACTTGTACCGGCGCTGGTGGTGGCGTAGGCACGCACATAATAGATTCCATTTGACAAGCCGGAAATCAGGCAGGTGAAGTCGTCACCGGTGCCCGTATCCACAACCTTGCTGTCGGCAACCGTAGGATTTGTCGAAGTGCTGTAGCAGACGCCGCGTTCCGTTATGGGGCTTGAGCCTTGGTTCTCCACCACGGCGGAGAATGTGGCACCGGAACCGCAAGATGATGTTGCCGAAGCCGTTGCCGTTCGAACGGTTGGAAATCCCACGATGTCCTTGAGGCAACGGACGGAATATCCACGGCTCTTGTCGTTATAGTCGCGGGCCACGTCGGGGTCGCTGCGGTAGAGGTTGCGGTAGTACGCATCGTTGTTGCCGTCCCCGGTGGAACTCCATAAGAAAGTGTTGTAGCCGAAGCCGTAGTCACCACGGTAGAGACCAGCCGGGAGGACCGAGAAGCCCGTGGCGTTGTTGCCGGAGAGGTTGTTGCCGGGCGCGCAGTCGTTTCCGCTGCTGTCCCAGCCCAAGGAGTCGGCGAGTGCCTTGGCGATGTATATACTGCTTCCGTTGCACAAGTACTGGCTTTGGGAACTCACATAGTCGGTGAGCTGCGTCCACTCCGCATCGGAGGGCACGTGCCAGCCCGCAGGGCAAATGCCCTGCACCCCTGACGGGTTGGCGTTAGAGGAGGACGAATTGCGCATCACCGCCTTCCAGTTGTACAGGTAGCCGTAGGCGGGAACGTTGCTTTCGTCGCCGTTCGGGGCATAACGGTATGCCGTGCCTGTGCTCGTTTCGGTGCCCAATGGGATGGGCGTGCCGTCGCTGTACCTTGTGGTGCGCAGATTCTCTTTCATCCAGCACTGGTCGCCGATCTGCACCGTGTTGTAGGCGTTGCCGTCAACGTCCGTCACTGTGGTATTGGCTATTGATAATGTCAACTGGTTGCCGTAGCTTGTGCCGGCGCTGTTGGTGGCGTAGGCGCACACATAGCAGGTGCCTACTGCCAAGCCGGAGATACGGCAGGTGAAGTCGTCAACGGTGCCCGTATCAGCAACCTTGCCGTCCGCAACAGTGGGGTTCGGCGAAGTGCTGTAGCAAATGCCCCGTTCCGTTATAGGGCTTGCGCCTTGGTACTCCACAACGGCGGACACGGAGGCATCGGAACCGCATGCTGTTGCCGTTGCCGTTTCCGTGCGCACGGAAGGCAGCCCTAAGACGTCCTTGAGGCAACGGACCGAATGCCCGTAGTACTTGTAGTAGTCGCTGCGGGCCACGTCGGCGTAGTAGTAGGCGAGGCTGCGGCGGTACGCGTAGTCGCTATTTAGCTCGGTAGAACTCCAGAAGAGCGCGTAGTAGCCGAAGCGGTTGTAACTGCCGGTGTAGTAGCCGGCAGGAAGTGCCGAGAAGCCCGTGGCGTTGTTGCTTGAGGGGTTGTTCCCGACCGCACATGTGTTGCCATTGCTGTCCCAGTCTGTTGTGGAGGCCAACGCCTTGGCGATATATGAACTGTTGCCTCCGCACTGGTACGGGCTTTGGGAACTGACGTAATCGACAAGCTGTTGCCACTCCGCGTCGGAGGGCACGTGCCAGCCCACGGGGCAGATGCCCTGCACCCCTGACGGGTTGGCCGACGACGACCCTGCGCCGTTCATCACCGCCGCCCAGTTGTAAAGGTAGCCGTAAACGGGAACGTTCCCTTCGTTGCCGTTTACGGCGTAACGGTAGGGAGTTGTCTCGCTCGTGGAAGTGCCCAAGGCTATTTCCGTGCAGTCGCTGTACCTCGTGGTGCGCAGGTTCTCTCGCATCCAGCACTGGCCGCCTATCTGCACTGTGTTGTAGATGTTTCCGTCAATGTCACTCACAATGGAGCGTCCGCAGACAAAGGAGCCTCCCGTTGCCTGGGCGCGGCAAAGCGGAGTCTGTACTACGAGGCAGAGTGCAAAAAGAAGAAACGGTGTTGTTTTGTAAAGAATGTTCATAAATTGTTTAATTAGGAATTGGGAATTAGGAATTGCCGGAGATGTGTATGCCGGGTGATGCAAAATTTGCGT
>CAVEXN010000042.1:0-12805 GCA_963620035.1 Oscillospiraceae bacterium
CGCCATCAACTATACGGCTCGCGTCATTGACAACCTGAATTGCAACTACGACACCACTATGACCATCAACGTGGTACAGTCGCCGAAACCCGAATTGGGCGAGGACGTCAATTTCTGCTACGGCGACGAGATGATCATCAAATCCAACTATTCGGAGCCCAACACCACTTATCTTTGGAGCACAGGCGACCGCACCGAGGACATTGAAGTCATCAGCGCCGGGCAATACAGTGTCCAGGTGGCCACCAGCAACGAAGACGGCAGCCTCACCTGCCGTGGATCTGATACCATAAATGTCATCATCAACGAAATGCCGCAGTTCGACTACACGTCAAATTCCTTGGAGGGCTGTGCGCCTCTCACGGTGAAGTTCACCAACAACTCTACCCCGATCGATGCCCAATATGAGTGGTGGATCCTTGATGAAAACGCGCTCACCATACTCAGTTCCACACAACGCGAACCTACTTTCAAAATCGAGGAACCCGGCACCTATTCCGTCTGCCTCAACGCCACGACAAAAGACGGCTGTACCGACACGTTGATCCGTTGGAAATATTTGACAGTACACGCCCAACCGATTGCTGAGTTCACCCCAGACCCCGAAATATCCCTCATGGGTGAAAACAACGGACAAGTCTATTTCCACAACTACGCCGACTCTACACTCTTGACCGACGGAGATACAAGATTCCGTTGGGATTTCAACGACGGCGAGGTTGACTCCACGACATTTTCGCCAACCCATACATTCGCACAATGGGGCGACTACAATGTGAAACTCACCATCGAAACGGGTGCCGGCTGCTCAGATGAAATCGTCCACACCGTAGTCATTGAACAAGACCTCGTCTTCCCCAATGTCATAACACCGAACGGCGACGGCTATAACGATGTGTTCGCAATCGAGAACCTCAACACGGACATCAACCCGGAAGACCCTGACAAATACAGGAATAACCAACTTGTCATCTTCGACAGATGGGGCAAAAGAGTCTATGAGGCCAAAAACTACGATACGTTCTCCCGCAACGGAACTATAGAAGTCGGGAGCAAAATCTTTGACGGCTCCGGATTGTCAGATGGCGTCTATTACTACTCTTTCCATTACAAAGGCAAAGCAAAAACCGTCAAATACAACGGTTCCGTCTCTATCATTCGGTAAAAATGGTTACATTATAATATTATTGATACAAGGGTTGGATATGGTCCAGCCCTTTTTTGTTGGCTGTGTGAAAGCAAAAAGTGCCGACAACAACACACCAAGAAGAGAAAACGAAATGAAACTTGGCGAAAAATAACAACTAAAAAGCAGGATACTTCAACCATAAAACACTGTCATTAAACGCATTGAAAAAAAATAAAAAAAATGCGTAAAAAGCACTGTACCATATCGGAAAAATACTATCTTTGCAACCTCAAACAACGACAGTTCTTTGACAGTCCAGATGCCGATATAGCTCAGTTGGTAGAGCAGCTGATTTGTAATCAGCCGGTCGTGGGTTCAAGTCCCTCTATCGGCTCTACGGCACAAGAAGAGAAGAAAACGGGAGAGTTCCAGAGCGGTCAAATGGGACAGACTGTAAATCTGCTGGCTAAGCCTTCGGAGGTTCGAATCCTTCCTCTCCCACTCTTTTTTCTTATTGCGGAAGTAGCTCATTTGGTAGAGCGACAGCCTTCCAAGCTGTAGGTGGCGGGTTCGAGCCCCGTTTTCCGCTCACTCTTTTTTTATAATTTTAATTGTTTTAGTTTTAAACAGCCATGTTTGATTGATTTCGAATATGGCTTTTTTTATGCAGCGCAACGTGAAACAGGTTTATTCATTCAATTCAAGCCACTCCATCTCTTTGTCGCTCAACTGACGCTTCGTATCCTCGTATTTGCGGTACAATTTCCCCGAGGCTATCTCATCGGCATACAGGTCTGGTTGCGACAGTTTTCGTTCTATTTCTTCAGCCTGGTGCTGCAACTGCTCCATCTCGCTTTCAATCTTCTTGAGCCTGTTCTTCTTCTTTCGGTCTGCGGATTCCTGTTCTTTCCGTTGTTCATAGGAAACTTTCGCCGAGGTTGCGCTTTTCTCCGTTTTCGACCCTGCTGCCTGATCATTTCGCTGCAGTTCGTTCAGCGATTCTATTTTGCGTTGCGACAAGAAATCATACACGTCGCCCGTATATCCATGAATATCGTGGTCTTTGAACTCGTAAGTCTTGGAAGATAGCCCTTGCAGAAAATCGCGGTCGTGCGACACCAGAATCAGACTCCCTTCGTATTGCAACAAGGCATTCTTGAGCACGTCCTTGGAAGGCATGTCGAGATGGTTAGTAGGCTCGTCGAGGATGAGCAGGTTAAACGGCGACAACAACAGTTTGGCAAGGGCAAGACGGGCCTTTTCTCCGCCGGATAGCACTTTTACCTTTTTCTCTGTGGCTTCAGTGTCGAACAGAAAACTGCCAAGGATGGTTCTGATTTTCGACCGGATGTCGCCGACTGCCACATCATCGATAGTCTCGAACACTGTCTTTTCCGGGTCCAGCAGTTTAGCCTGGTTTTGGGCATAGTAGCCGATGACAACCTGATGCCCTATTTCCAACGTTCCGCCACGCGGGACAAGTTCCCCTACGATTGCTTTCACCATTGTGGATTTGCCCTCGCCGTTGCGTCCTACAAAGGCCACACGCTCGCCTCGCTCAATGTGGAAGTCAACATCCTCAAGAACATCAGGACCTCCATAATTCAAGGTCAACCCTTTTGCGGTCACCACAGAACGTCCAGAATGTGGAGACGGGGGGAACTTGAATGCGATGGCAGATGTGTCATAATCATCAATTTCTATACGGTTCATCTTTTCCAGCATCTTGACCCTACTTTGCACCTGCCTTGCTTTGGTGGCTTTGTAACGGAAACGTTCAATGAACCGCTCGATCTGGGCAATCTCTTTCTGTTGGTTTTCGTATGCGCCGCGCTGATGCTCAATGCGTTCCAGGCGCTGCTCCACGTATCGGGTATAACTGCATTTGTAGTCCTGTATGCTGCCGCAAGTGATTTCGATGGTGCGGTTGGTGACGCGGTCGAGAAAGGCACGGTCGTGCGAAACGAGGATAACACAGCCGTCATAGTTGGCAAGGTACTCTTCAAGCCATTGTATGGATTCGATGTCCAGATGGTTGGTGGGCTCATCCAACAACACTATTTCAGGTTTCTGCAACAGTATCTTGGCCAGGCAAACCCTCATTTGCCAACCGTTGCTGAACTCCGACATCGGCCGTGTGAAGTCTGTGCGACGGAACCCCATGCCGAGGAGCACTTTCTCGGTTTCCCCCTCAATGGTATTTCCTCCCAAATGCAGGTACCTGTCGTTGATATCTGAAATCTGCTGGGCAATCGCTGCATACGCCGGAGATTCGTAGTCGCTCCTTTCAGAAAGTTCTTCGGTGAGACGTTGCACTTTCTCCTCAAGCCTTTTGACCTCCGTAAATGCAGAAACGCTCTCATCCCACACGGTCTTGCTGGAAGTTTCCGCCAACTCTTGCGGCAGGTATCCGGTACGGAATCCGGTGGTGACAACCATCGTGCCGGATGCCGGCTCCAATTCCCTGTTGATGATTTTCAGCAATGTTGACTTTCCGGCGCCATTGTGCCCGACTAATCCGATGCGGTCTCTGTCACCCGCCACAAAAGAGATGTCGTGGAAAAGAAAGTCGCCCGTGAAGTTTACCGTTAGTTTGTTGATCTGGATCATAGTTCTCTTTAAGGTGTGTTGGAAATGGCAGACAATCGCCTATTGTTAAATGATGCAAGGCGAAACCCCAGTTTTCCGAATAATCATTCTGCATCTTACAGAAAAGACCGCAAAAGTACAAAATTACGTTGGACAGATATGCAGATTCGCGAACTTTTGATATTTTTGCCCCTGCATTTTTAATCTTTAAACATATAGAGAATATGGAACCTAAGAACTACATTGAAGAGAACAAGGAACGATTCCTTGAAGAGTTGTTCACACTGCTTAGAATACCGTCTATCAGTTCTGAAAACGAACATAAGGGAGACATGCTGCGCTGTGCCGAACGTTGGCGCGAATTGATCCTTGCCGCCGGCGCCGACAAGTGCGAAGTGATGCCGGCTGACGGGAATCCTATCGTTTATGGCGAGAAGATCGTCAACCCCAATGCCAAAACGGTGCTTGTATATGGACATTACGATGTTATGCCTGTCGATCCCGTGGAATTGTGGCATACCAACCCGTTTGAGCCCGTGATCAAGGACGGCAAAATCTGGTGTCGTGGCGCCGATGACGACAAAGGCCAGTCTTTTATGCACGCAAAGGCCTTTGAAACTATGTTGCAAACGAATACACTCCCTTGCAACGTCAAGTTCATGCTGGAAGGCGAGGAGGAAATCGGGTCGCCGGCTTTGTCAAAATGGATTGTTGAAAACAAAGACCTTGTCAAGTCCGACATTATCCTGGTTTCCGACACGAGTATGATAGCCACGGATGTACCTTCGATAACCACGGGGCTGCGCGGTCTTTCATATTGGGAGATTGAGGTCACCGGTCCTAACGCCGACCTCCACTCCGGCATTTTCGGCGGTTCTGTGGCCAATCCTCTGAACGTGCTGTGCGAGATGATCGCCAAATGCATGGACGAGAACAACCATATCACAATTCCTCACTTCTATGATGATGTGGTTCAATGCTCAGATTACGAAAGAGCGCTGCTCAACAAGGCTCCTTATTGTGAATCAGAATATAAGGAAAGTCTATGCGTGCGTGAGCTGCGCGGCGAGAAAGGCTATACTAAAATTGAACAGGTGGGCATCAGACCGACGTTTGACCTCTGCGGCATGTGGGGAGGATACACGGGCGAGGGTTCCAAGACTGTTCTTCCCTCCAAGGCTTACGCCAAACTCTCATGCCGTCTTGTGCCGAACCAAGACCACGAGAAAATCGCCGTGCTGGTGAAAGAGTATTTCGAGCAGAATGCTCCTGCATTCGTCAAGGTGAAAGTCACTCCCCTGCATGGCGGTCAGGCATACGGCTGCCCGATTGACCTCCCGGCATACAAGGCTGCAGAAGCCGCCTTTATGGACACTTATGGCAAACAGCCCGTTCCGATGCGCAGCGGCGGCAGCATACCCATCATCTCTGCCTTTGAGCAGGTACTGGGCATCAAGTCGGTACTGATGGGATTCGGCCTTGGCGAGGATGCTATCCACTCCCCTAACGAGAACTACCGTCTCGACCATTTCTACAAAGGCATCGAAACAATCATCGCGTTCTACCGTCACTTTGCCGAATAGGGCGGGGCCGTAGGACTACTGCAACTAAAGAGAGCGGTGCGACTTTCAAAGTCACACCGCTCTCTGACTTTTGTGGAGCCGGAGGGAGTCGAACCCTCGTCCAAACATGCCGCAAGACTGCTTTCTACAAGTTTAGTTCTCGTTTGGATTGTCGGCGGCTGCATGGCACGGAACAAGCCTGGCAACCGCGTATCTTCTATGTCTTCGCCCGTATATTGAAGCCTATACAGGCTATCAGTCCTTTTATGACACTTCGGGGCCGGACGTTGGACCGAGAAACTTCCAGGGAAGCGCCCGCGGCTGCAGACCTTGTCTGTGCGGCGGGATTCGCAACGCTTACGCTGCGAATGAATATGAATTTTCGCCATTTATTGGCATTGAGAGTTGATTTTTGACGGAATCGGCTCACAAACTCCGACTTGCTTACAATCCCCCGAACTTGCTGTCAAAACCAAACGGCCCCGGAGGTGGAAGAAGCGTTATTTCACCTCTCCCTTAAGTTGCAGAATGATCCTGTCTGTGTTTGCATTCGACAAAACAGTAAGCCTTTTGCTGATAAGACCCGTGTGCTTTGCCGTGTAGGTGGCTTTGATTGTCCCCTCTTTGCCGGGCATCACTGGCATCTTTGACCAGTCGGCCGTAGTGCAGTCGCAAGAAGAGATGACATCGTCCAAAACGAGCGGTTTCTTGCCGATGTTCTTGAATTTGACCGTCACCTCTTTCACATCGCCCACTTTCAGCGTGCCGAAATCGACGGTCAGATTCTCGAATTTGATTTCTGCACCTGTTCCCGTGTAGGTGCCGGAAGTCGTTTTTTTGGCACTCTGCGCCTGCACAGCGAACAGGCAACATATAATACAGCCAAGAATCATTAACCTTTTCATCATTGTTACTATTTATCGGTTGTTTTCCTTTAATGGTGTGGCTTCATTGCTCGGAGCGGCTTCTACCGGTTTTGTTGCAACATTGCCCTTGATGCTCAAGATTACCCGGTTGTTCACCGCATTGGATTCTACCGTGATGGATTTGTTGATGACGCCAATGCGCTGCGTGTTGTATTTAACCTTTATGACGGCTTTCTTGCCCGGAGCAATCGGGTCTTTCGGCCATTCCGGAACAGTGCAACCGCAACTAGAGCGGCAATTGGTCAGCAGCAGATCTGCTTTTCCCGTGTTCTTGAAGACAAATTCGCAGGTGCCATTGTCGCCTTGCAGGATATTGCCATAGTCGTGTACCAGACTCTCGAATGTAATCTCCGGCAGTTTTTCCTTCTTCGTCTTGCCGTTGACATTCTCCTGGGCATTTCCTGCAAACAGGAACGACAGGATGACTAATAAACTGAATGCTTTTTTCATGATAGTATAATTTAAGTTCTTAAAATTTAGCAGACTGATTTTTCTTTGACAGGTTTAGCGGCTGACTGCTTTTTCAGCAAGGATTCAACGGCAAGCCGGTAACTGTCAAGTCCGAAGCCGGCAATGAAACCTAAGCAGCAGCCGGAGAGCACAGACTCGCGGCGGTACCGTTCGCGTCCAAAAAGGTTTGAGATATGCACCTCTATCACGGGGCAACTGGTTGTCCTGACGGCGTCCGCCAGCAACACAGACGTGTGCGTATATGCCCCGGCATTGAGGATCACACCCTCGTAATCCTTTGCGGCAGCTATCCTGCCGGCCAATTCAACTTCCGAATCCGATTGGAAATAGTCGAAGACATCATCCGGATACATCGTTTTCAGACACTCCAGATACTCCTCGAATGACAAGTTTCCGTATATGTTGACTTCCCGTGTGCCGAGTTGTCCAAGATTTGCGCCGTTCAAGATTAGCACTTTCATATCGTCCAACCTTTCGTTTCTCTATTCGTGTATTAGTATGAATACATCTTCGTTTCTTCTGTGCATATTGAGATTTTCCCGCGCATATTTTTCAAGCAGCACGGAATCTGCATTAAGTTGCTCGAAGGTGTAAACGTTTCCCACCTGATTCTTCGTATAAACGATTTTCTCCTCCAGATTCTGTATTTTCTTGTTAAGTTCGTAGTGCGTTTTTAAGTTATGGTCAGAAATGAACAACGTATAACAAAGGAACAAGGCGATAGTGACCCCATACAAGATGAAGAACAATCGTTTTTTCCTATTTGTCTTTGGTTCTTTCGGATCCATACGGGTTTGGTTTATCTGGCGTAGTTGACGGACCGGGTTTCGCGGATTACGGTGATTTTGATCTGTCCCGGGTATGTCATCTCGTTCTGTATTTTCTTTGACAAGTCGAGAGAAATCTGATTCACTTCAGCGTCTGACACTTTCTCGGCCCCGACAATGACACGGAGTTCGCGTCCTGCCTGAATAGCGTAAGTCTTGACCACGCCAGGGTACGTCAGAGCGAGGTTCTCAAGGTCATTGAGACGTTTCATATAGGCTTCTACAACCTCTCTTCGGGCACCGGGGCGTGCGCCTGATATGGCATCGCACACTTGCACGATGGGTGCTATCAGCGTGGTCATCTCCATCTCGTCATGGTGTGCTCCGATGGCATTCACGATCTCGGGACGTTCTTTGTATTGTTCTGCGAGACGGGCGCCGAACAGAGCGTGTGGCAATTCGGGTTCGGTATCGGGCACCTTGCCGATGTCGTGCAGCAGACCGGCGCGGCGTGCCATCTTGGCATTCAGTCCCAGTTCGGCGGCCATTGTCGCACTAAGGTTTGCCACCTCTTTCGCGTGCTGGAGCAGGTTCTGACCGTACGAAGAGCGGTAACGCATCTTGCCGACCATCCGCATCAGTTCGTGCGGCATATTGTTAATGCCCAAGTCGATACATGTCCTTTTTCCGATTTCGGCGATTTCCTGTTCAATCTGTTTCTTGGTCTTGGCCACCACCTCTTCAATTCTTGCCGGATGTATTCGTCCGTCTGACACCAGTTTCTGGAGCGAGAGGCGCGCGATTTCGCGGCGCACGGGGTCGAAACTCGACAAGAGAATGGCATCGGGAGAGTCGTCGATGATGACATCCACGCCGGTGAGGTTTTCCAACGTGCGGATATTGCGCCCCTCGCGCCCGATGATGCGGCCTTTTATCTCGTCGTTTTCGATATTGAAGACCGAAACCGTATTTTCCAACGCCACTTCAACCCCCGTGCGTTGCAAAGCATTAACCACCATTTTCTTGGCTTCCATGTTGGCCGTGTTCTTGGCTTCGTCCACAATCTCCTTGATCATCACGACGGCATCTGCTTTCGCCTCGTCCCGCATCAGTTCGACAAGTTGTGCCTTTGCCTGTTCTGATGTCAGCTCGGCTATCGATTCAAGCTTTGCTTTCTGTATTGCGGTCTGCTCTTCGAGTTCCTTCCGTCTCTGGTTGGCGGCTTGAAGCTGCTTGTTGAGCGACTCTTTCAGCGAGGCATTCTCGGCGTTCTTGCGGTTAAGTTCCTCTTGCTTCTGGCTCAGGGTGTTCTCTTTCTGCTTTATCCTGTTCTCTGCGGAGGCAATCTGCTGCTGCTTCTCGTTTACAGTCTTCTCGTATTCGCTCTTGAGGTGCAGGAACTTCTCTTTTGCCTGCAGTATTTTCTCCTTTTTGAGCAGTTCGCCGTCTTCTTCTGCTTTCTTCAGGACTTCGCGTCCTGACTTTGTGAACTGGTTTTTCAGCAATGTGTAAGCCAAAACGAGACCGATACCTATACCGGCCAGTATGCTTATTATTACCCAAAGTATGTTAGTCATTGTCTGTTGATGTATTTTTTGATAGTTTGTAATTAAATTATTCGGTTCTGTCTTTCTTTTGTTTCTTTGGGGCGGGCGAGTAATGAAAAAAACCGCATAAGTCCTGTAGGGTTTCGAAAAACTCCTGACTGATATGATTGAAGGTGCCACTCAATCGCGAACGTCCACGGGTTTTGCACCATCCGTATGGATTCAGGCCTGCTCTTAATCGAGTAAGCGTCCCCTTCGTTTGAAAAATATGTTGAGTTTTACAAACGTATCTGGACTTATGCGGGATGTCGTGTCAAAGAACGTATTAATCAATTTCAAATTTATCTGTAAGATCCTTTAGGGATTCCATCATCGGAACAATCTCCTCATCGTAACTTTTCAGTCTTTCTTCATCTGCCAGCCATTTCACAACAAAATCAACCAATATTTTGGATAATAAATCCTGATGATCTGTATATTTCCATCTCTTTGCAAACTCCAGAAAACTGTCATTGATTATCTTTTCGGCCTCTCTGAAATAGTGTTCCCACTCCTTTTCTATCACAATCGTCATCGGTCGCTGCGCCACCTGTATCGTAACCGAAATCCTTTCTCCTTCCATTTTCCTGTTCTATTTAGAGAGCATTGCCACACATCGGTCTATCTCCCGTACCCAATCGTTTATCTGTTTTTTTGTCTTTTGTTTATCTTCTTTACTTAATATTGCATTCGTTACCGTTAAAATCTTCATTCTGTTCTCCATATCCGACAGCCGTTTCTCCAGTTCTTCGCATTCTGCCCGCAGATTGTCATTCTGCCGGCACAAGTCCGCATTTTGCTTCTTCAACTCGGCATCCTTTGCAAGCGCCTCTTTGACATTGTATTCTATCTTGTTGTATAAGCTCTCAAACGATGCCATTCTTGTCGTACATAAAGACGTGCAAAAATACAATTTTTACCCCGATGTTCAAATATAAAATGCCAAATTTATTTTCATCGGTTTTTTGTTGTTTAAAACATACTGAAAATCAAAATATTACATAATATAGTTCATTTTTTTCGACTTTTTATGTATAACGTGTCATCAATCAGTAAATTTATTGTATTTTTGCGCCTGTTATTCTGAAACATTAACAACCCATTAAATCATAAGGAGACCGGCTATCGATTAAAAATCTACTTTCTTAATACTTATAGTAAAAAACTACAAAAGAAAGGAGTCCATTATGAATGGTGTCATGAAGTTGACAGACAATGAATTGATAGCACGGTATCAGGCTGGTGACGAGTCGGCGTTGAAAACGCTTGTGATGCGGTACGAAAAAAGGCTCTTCTCCTATATCCTGATTTCCGTAAAGAACAAAGAATTGGCCGAGGACATTTTCCAAGACACGTTCATCAAGGTCATCAACACCATCCGTTCAGGCAATTACCATGAAGAGGGAAAGTTCTTCCAATGGATCATGCGCATTGCCAACAACCTTAAAATCGACTATTACAGACGGATGCAGCGGATGCCCGTATTTGAGAACGGCAATGAATTCGACATCTTCGACGTTCTTAGCACTATGGAGGATTCTGTCGAGCAGAAAATCATAAAAGAACAGATTTACAGCGACTTGCGCCGCATCATCGAATATTTGCCGGCCGAACAGAAAGAGGTGCTGGTCATGCGCATCTATCAGGAATACAGTTTCAAGGAAATCTCTGAAATCACCGGGGTCAGCATCAATACCGCCTTGGGCCGAATGCGCTACGCCCTCATCAACCTCCGAAAAATCATATCCAAAAACAAGATTGTAATGTATTGATTTACAACTATTTGATTGTAAAATCGACTTGACTTGCCGCTGGGGTGTGCATTCTGACTGAAAAAAATGTACCTTTGCCGCCGGTTTTTTATTCATAAAAATTTAGATAATTATGGCAACGACAGCGGATTTTAAAAACGGATTATGCATTGAATATAACAATGACCTGTGGACAATCGTCGAATTCCAGCATGTGAAACCGGGCAAAGGGCCCGCTTTTGTGCGTACAAAACTGAAGAACCTCCGCAACGGCAGAGTTCTGGAATACACGTTCACCGCAGGTGTGAAGATCGACCTTGCTCGCGTGGAACGCCGCCCTTACATATTTTCTTATAAGGAAGGTGCAACTACCTATAATTTCATGCACGCCGAGACTTACGAGCCGTTGACCATCGAGAAAGACCTTATCAACAACCCAGACCTGCTCAAAGAGGGCCAGACCGTTGAGGTGATGTACCATACCGACACAGACACGCCGCTCACCTGCGAACTCCCACCTTTCGTTGACCTGGAAGTGATTGAGTCCGACCCCGGCATCAAGGGCAACACGGCCACCAACTCTCTGAAACGCGCCGTGGTGGAAACCGGTGCCGAAGTCTACGTTCCGCTTTTCATAAACACCGGCGACAAAATAAAGGTTGACACAAGAAACAACAAATACTCTGAAAGGGTTAAAGAATAATTGATGAGATTCCCGAGACCTCTTTCGTTAGACGAAATAATCCGTATTGTCGGTCGCCCCGTTGAAGTTGTCGGTTCCTATAGCGGGGACATCACTGGCATCAATGAACTTCACTCTGTGGAGGAAGGAGACATTACTTTCGTCGATAACGAAAAATACTATAACCGTGTGCTGCAAAGCAAGGCCTCGTTCGTCTTGATTGACAAAAACGACATCGCTTGTCCCGACGGGAAAACGCTCCTTGTCAGCGACGATCCGCTTCGTGACTATCTATCTGTGGTAAAGCATTTTGTGTCATTCAACCCGCAAAACACCAACATACACCCTACCGCAGTCATAGGAGAAGGAACGGTCATCCAGCCGCTGGTGTTTATCGGCGAGAATGTTTGCATCGGAAAGAACTGCATCATACACTCCAACGTCAGCATTTATGCCGACACGGTCATCGGCGACAGGGTTATCATCCACTCTAACAGTACTATAGGCGGCGATGCCTGCTATTTTCAGAAAAGGCACGAATGGACAAAGCTGGAGTCTTGCGGCAGCACCTACATCGGCGACGATGTTGAGGTGGGCTGTAACTGCTGCATCGACAAAGGCGTGTCAGGGGTCACCTACATCGGGAAAGGCACAAAGTTCGACAACCTGGTGCAAATAGGTCACGACACGCACATCGGCGAACGCGTACTGCTGGGCGCTCAAAGTGGCATTGCCGGCTGCACCTTTATTGACGACGACTGCAAGATCTGGGCAAAATCGAGCGTGAACAAGGATCTTTATGTGGCCAAGAACACGACGCTGCTCGCTCTCTCCGCCATCGACAAGAATGTGACCGAAAAAGGCACTACATTGTTCGGCATCCCTGCCGTGGATGCACAGAAAAAGTGGAAAGAAATGATTTATGTGAAGAATCTGGCTTCACTTTACGAAGATGTAAACAAACTCAAAGGCGAACTTAAAATCCTTTCCGAAAAGGAAATTGCCGGGCAGGAATAAACTGCTGGCTGACGACCCTCCTGATTGACCTGTTCGGATTTTCTAATGAGGCATTAAGGATGGTGAATCAGACATTGCTATGAAAGGACTGACACTTATCACAAAGTGTCAGTCCTTTCATAGTTCAATAGTCAAGTTGTTCGCTTTTTACCAACTGATTGTTGCCCGTACCCATAGAATCAAACATACAACAATTCAGGATTGAAAGCAATATTGTCCTAAACGTTTTTTGAAAAGACTAAAAAAAGGAAGTAAAGCTAAGGCAGAAAATCCTACCTTAGCAAAGAGGACCAACTCTTTTACTTCCTATGGCAAATATAACACT
>CAVEXN010000043.1:0-11156 GCA_963620035.1 Oscillospiraceae bacterium
CCTGTTCAGCCATAATCTTGGAAATATGCGGGGCAAAAGTACAAAAAAATGTTATCTTTGCCGCTTAAAAAAATGACTATGGGCATAACGATGCAAATACTGGGATTGGTCGCCAGTCTGGCCTTTCTGATCATCACGCACGAACTGGGACACTTCACCTTCGCCAAACTCTTCAAAATCCGCGTCGACCAGTTCTATCTCTTTTTCAACCCCGGATTCTCGATACTTCGAATGAAGCGATACGAGGGCAAGTTCCATTTCAGTTTCTTCTCTTCTCAAGCGCCCGAAGAGTGGAAAGAGCATCCCGAGAACACGGAATGGGGCATCGGCTGGGTCCCGTTTGGCGGCTACTGCAGCATCAACGGCATGGTGGACGAGACGACGAAAGCGTCAGACCTTGACAACGAGGTGCATCCTTGGGAATTCAGGTCAAAGCCGGCGTGGCAGCGCTTTTTCGTCATCATCGGCGGCGTGTTGGTGAACTTCCTTTCCGCCATCATCATTTATATAGCAATCTGCTTCAATTGGGGGCGCGAATACATCCCGTTGGAGAATGCGCGCTACGGGCTTGAGTTTTCGCAGGAGATGTTGGATGCCGGCTTCCGCAATGGCGATGTCATCCTTGCTGTGGATTCCTCCAAACCGCTCACGTTGAGCGATTTCAGCAACACTATATTGTTGGAGGATGTCAAGACCGTGACCGTGCTGCGCGACAGCCGGCCGGTAGTCATCGACGTGCCCAAGACGCTGGCACGCAGGATTGTCGCCGCAAGTTCGTCAGGCAGCGTGCCCTGCAACTACCGCTTCCCGTTCGTGATTGACAGCGTGCTGGCCGGGACGCCGGCGGCCGACAGCGGGCTGCAGCGCGGCGACAGTCTCGTCAGCATAAACGATTCCGCCGTATTCTGTTTCTTCGACTACAAGAAGATCTTCTGCGACAACAAGAATGCAAGTCTCGACGTGGCCTTTTGCCGTGGCGACAGCCTCTGCCATGTCACCATAATCCCTGACTCTGCGGGGCTCATCGGTGTGGCGCCAAAAACGCCGGCGCAGTATTTCAGCACCGTGCGTGAGGAATACACGCTCCTGCAGTCGGTACCACAAGGCATTGTCATGGGCGTACAGACCTTGGGCGACTACATCAAGCAGTTTAAACTCGTATTCACCAAAGAGGGCGCCACCCAACTCGGCAGTTTTCTGACCATCGGCAGCATATTCCCGAAAGTGTGGGACTGGTACCGTTTCTGGAACATGACCGCCCTGCTCGGCATCATCCTGGCATTCATGAACATCATACCCATACCGGCACTCGACGGCGGTTATGTGCTCTTCATCCTGATTGAAATGATCACCGGCAAAAAACCCAGCGACAAGTTCCTGGGCATCGCCAACACCATAGGATTCATTCTGCTCATACTCTTGATGATTTACGCGTTAGGGCTCGACTTCATAAGATTCTTCTTCAAGTAATTCTTTCCAAAGATGCCGCAAGCAGAAGTTACCAATCAAAAGATTATTTTACCTAATCATGAATGTTAAGGAAACCATCAAAGAAATCAAAAAAGATAAGAATGCCATCATACTGGCGCACTATTATACCTTGCCAGAAGTGCAGGATGCGGCCGATTTTGTAGGCGACAGCCTCGGCTTGGCGCGCACGGCGGCAAACACCGAAGCCGACATCATTGTGTTTGCCGGCGTCCATTTCATGGCCGAGACCGCCAAGATACTGAACCCCAACCGCAAAGTACTGGTGCCTGATATGAGCGCAGGTTGCGTTTTGGCCGACTCGTGCCGGGCAAAGGCCTTGCAGGAAATGAAGAACCGGCAGCCCGAGTACACGGTCCTCTCCTACGTAAACTGTTCGGCTGCCGTGAAAGCGATGTCAGACCTGATTGTCACCTCCGGCAACGCACTGAAACTGGTGGAGCAGTTGCCCGAAGACGAACAGATCCTCTTTGTGCCCGACCGCAACTTGGGCGACTACATCAATCGTATGACAGGCCGGCAAATGCTGCTGTGGGACGGTGCATGCCGCGTACACGACCGCTATACGGTAGAGGCTCTTGAAACACTGAAAAGCGAGCACCCCGGCGTACCCTCCGTAGCCCATCCCGAATGTCGCCGCGAACTTCTGGAGCAGGTTGACTTTGTAGGGTCAACCGCGGCTATGCTCAAGTATGTGAGAGAAAGCGACAGTCCCGAGTTCATCATCGTAACCGAGAGCGGCATCCTGCACGAGCTCGGGAAACAGAACCCCGGCAAGCGTTTCTACACCCTATACAACGGCGCTCCCGCCTATGATTGTTATAACATGAAGAAAAACAACCTTGAAAACATCCTCAATGCATTGCGGACGGAGCAGCCGGAACTCCTGATGGATGCCGACCTGATGGAACGTGCTGCCGTGCCTATCCGGAGGATGCTGGAGATGAGTTAGAATTCTCCCTGTTCCCCTGCACTGTCAAACTGCTGTTTCACATATTCCAGTTGCCGGCGGTCGCGCTTCGTCGGGCGTCCGAGCCCGTGCGGTCGGAACTCGCCTGTGTGCAGCGTCTTCATCCTGTCATACTCCTCCTGCGGGGTCTTGTCGAGACAATACTGCGACACCAATGGCGCCCCTATCCTGCTTTTTGGGGCGGCTATCACCTGCACCGTCTTCTTGAGCGCGCCGATATGGACTTCGTAAACCTCCTCGGTGCGAACAGAACGCGAGGGCTTGACATTTGTGCCGTCCAGTTTCACCTTGCCGGCATTGCAGGCGTCTGTTGCAGATGAACGTGTTTTAAAAAGGCGTACCGTCCAGAGCCACTTGTCAATTCTGACATTCAGGTTTTCCATTGCCATCTCTGCTTTCAGTTTTTATTGAAGATAAAACTAACGAATGCTCAGGCTTTTCGGGTGTTGGAAATGATTCCATTTCCAAATGGTCACGACCGACTGGCATCCGGGCGCAAAGATAGCACAAATTCCTCACGCCTGCTCCGACATCTTCTCAATGCTCTCAAGCAGCGTGTATGCATTCGCCTTGTGTGGGCTACTATGTGAAGTGCGGCGCCTTGTTGTTCGGCATACACCCGGACAGTCCGACAACACTTTCGGTATCAAGAACATCCGTTAATCTCATTCTCCCGTCAGGGGCGCGGAGTTTCTACTGCTCAGTGGCACTGAACACTTCAACTATAATGTGCTCCGGGCAAAAACATATATTGTTTTTGGTGCGGTATCCGTGTCCACATACATTACTTCCGCTTTTTTTGTACTTTTGCCAACTTTTAAAAGAAATCTGAAATCTTTCAAAAAACATGAAGAAAACCATCCTGCTTTTATTTGTCCTGGCCGCAAGCCTTTACTCGTATGCGCAGAACAACGCCTCGACTGTCAAGGTCACCTTGCTGAACAACGAATTCACCCATGTGGACCTGGTAAACGCTTACGGCAATGAACGTAAGGTTTATGCCTCCTCAGACATCAAGGACAACACTTTCACCATGAAATTGAACATTCCGAACGACATCTACCGTTTCGATTTCGGGGACGAGAACTCTTTTCTCGTTGTCATCACCCCGAGCGAGAACATGGAACTCACGTTAGATGCGAACAGCCTGCTGCAGATCGTCAGCGTCACCAACTCCCCCTCCATGTCGTTCGTTCAGGCCATCATCGACAACGACAGCCGGAAGAGCGAGTTCATCGACAGCCTCAACTCCTCCCTGCAGACAGACCCTGAGCAGCGCTATTGGAGCAAACTCACGCAAGAGGTCACCAACTACAAGCAGGCCTGCCAAGAGACGGACAACTACGTGCTGGCGGCATACGGCAACATAGACTCCTTGAACAGCCTCTTCAACAAGTACGCGCCCAACGGGAGAGTGAAGAGTGGCGACATGGACGCATTTGTCTCCTCGGCCACCAAATTCATGAAAGAACTGGAAAACAACTACCGTCCGTTCTCGTCATACCGTGAGAACTCCGAACGGTTTGCCTACTACATCCAGAGTGGGCGTTCCGAGGGACACGGCGAGTACTATGCCATGCTCGACAACTATGTGGCCGAAGCCGGAAAGCGGTACAATGCCGCGGAACAATCATTGGTGAACTGCGTTGCAGCCGTAACGGAACTCCTCGACAAAAAAGACAGCCTGAACTATTCAAACCTCTTTGACAAGAAAGGCAACAAATCGGCATGGTGTGCGGAAGCAGTTAACCGCCTCAGCCCCCTGTTGCAGACAGCCGCAAGTGCACATTCCCAATTCGCCACCAGCGCTGCCATGCAGAAGTCGGCCGGCAACGCCATCGTTTCGGAAGCGCAGCAAATCGTCAAGGCCATCGTCAACAAATACCAGACCGCCTACAACGAAGCCGAGAACAGCCTGAACGGGCAAAACAAACAATACATCATGGACAACAAAAACGACATTGCCGTCCTGATGTTCCTCGATCTTTACCCTAAAGAACAGAATGCCGAACTGCACAAGACCGTCATCACGGCATTGCACGAGAAATACCCCGAGCACCCCATCGTGAAAGAGCGGTGGAGAATCATGAATTCTCCGGCCAACAAGACCGCAATCGGAGCCATGGCACCTGAGCTGGCGTTCAAAGACCCTGACGGCAACATCCGGAAACTCTCTGACCTCCGGGGCAAGGTAGTGCTCATCGACTTCTGGGCATCATGGTGCGGGCCGTGCAGACGCGAGAACCCCAACGTACGGAACATCTACGCCAAATACCATGACCAAGGCTTCGAAATCTACAGCGTATCCCTTGACCGCGATGCCGCGAACTGGAAAAAAGCCATCGCCGACGACCGTCTGGTATGGCCCAACCATGTCAGCGACCTCAAGCAATGGCAGTCGGAAGGCGCCGCCATCTATGGTGTGCGTTCCATCCCCTCCACATTCATTCTGGACCGCGAAGGGCGCATCGTAGCCAAAGACCTCAGGGGGGCTGCGTTGGAAAATGCCGTCAAAGAACTTATCGCCCGTCAATCATCCGACAATTAAACTACAAGAATCTCCATACGATGGACAAACAATCAAAATATACGCTTACGTGTACGAAATGCGGCAAGACGATCCCCGATTTCGGCACGTGGTTCAGCATGGACCAGCAATGCACCTGCGGTTGCAAACGCGCCGAAGTGACCTACCATTCCGACTACAGCGCCCTGACGGGGCTCACGGCAAAGGAGCATTCGCCCGAGAACTTCTACCACTATTTCGACTTTCTTCCGCTGCTTGACAAGCAGAACATCGTCTCCTTCGGTGAGGGAGCAATCCCGATTGAAGAGTGGGGCTTTCTGGAACAGCATGCCATGCAGAAATTCGGCATCCGCTGCCAAGTGATGGTTTACCGCAACGACCTTAACGGCGGCACCAACACATTCAAGGACATCGCCGCCTCGTTGGCGGCCTCGATATTCAAAGAGAACGGCGTCAAAGAGTTCTGCGTCGCCTCCACGGGCAACACCGCCACGGCGTACAGCCGTTACTTGGCCGCAGCCGGGATACGGTTCACAGTATTCGTGCCGAACGATGTCTGCCCCGACACCGTGGAAGCCATCCTCTCATACGGGCAAAACGTCGTCATCAGCAAAGGCAACTACGCCGCCGCCAAGAAAGAGGCCGCCGATTTCCACGGGCAGAACCACGTGCTAATGTCGGCCGGCAACATCGACCCCATCCGGGTAGAGGCCAAGAAAACCATGGTCTTCGAGTACTTGCGTCAGTTGGGCAAGATGCCGGATGTCTATGTGCAGGCCGTGGCGGGCGGCACCGGCCCCATTGCCCTCGACAAGGGCGTGCGGGAATTGCGGGGAACTTTCCCAGAGACACCGCTGCCGCGGATGATTCTGATACAGCAAGACACCTGCGACCCTATGGTGCAAGGATGGAACAATGCCGTTGCTGCCGGCTTCCCGGAGGGCTACGAGAACAACTATCCGGTCATTGCTGACCCGAAGACCATGGTGTCAATACTCTCCACGGGAAATCCGGGCATGTTCCCGGTCATCGCCCCCATCGTTCGGAAGAGCGGCGGATCATTCCTGCAGGTACAGGAAAGCGTTCTCGTGAAAATCGGACGCGAAGTGAAACAGGAACAAGGCATCTACCTCGGGCCCGCCTCCATCGTATGCGTCGCCGGCTTCTACAAGGCCCTCGAATCCGGACTTATCCATGACGGCGAAACCATCCTCCTGAACACCGGCGAGGGCGTGGCAAGAGCACGTTTCTTCAAGAACCTGATAGACTACAACCAATAGCATGAACTTCTCCGACAAGGTAATCTGGATAACAGGGGCCTCTTCCGGCATAGGGCGTACCACATCTCTTCGTTTCGCCCGGGAAAAAGCAACCCTTGTGTTGACCGCATTAGAAGAAGACTTGCTGCAAGAAGTACGGGAAGAATGTCTCGAGGCCGGAGCTCCCGGCGTCGCACTTCTGCCCTTCGACCTTTCCCAAACCGACAGGCTGACCGGTCTGGCAGAGAAAGCATGGGACGCATTCGGACGCATCGACATCCTGTACAACAATGCGGGCATCAGTCAACGCGGCACTGCCGTCGAAACCGACATGACCGTTATCCGCAAAGTCATGGACATTGACTTCTATGCGCCGGTCATCCTCACCAAAAGCATCTTGCCCAAGATGATTGCATGCGGCGGCGGGCAACTGGCCGTAACCACCAGCATAAACGGGTTGTTCGGTTTCCCGTTACGGTGTGCCTACTCGTCAGCCAAACATGCCCTTTACGGCTTCTTCGAGACCGTTGCTGCAGAAAACGCTGCCGACAACATCCATGTCACCATCGTGACCCCGGGGCGGGTGCGGACAAACATCTCCCTCAATGCACTGGAAAAAGACGGCAGAAAACACGGCAAGATGGATGCCGGGCAGGCCAACGGAATCACCCCCGAGAAAGCGGCCGACAAGATTGTGCGCGCCATCGCCAAACAGAAACGCGAAGTGTTAGTGGGCAGCGGCGAACTGGTCATGGTTTACATCAAACGTTTCTTTCCCGGGCTCTGCGCCTTTATTGCCCGCAAGATAAAAGCCATGTAGAGTATTATAACACAATCGATGACAGACCGTATCGGGAAAATATTCAGGCTCTCCGACTGGGGAGACACCCACAGCGACCGCATCGATGGGCTGCTTGAGGGGTGTCCCTCGGGACTTGTCATTGACAGGGCGTTCCTTGCCGAAGAGATGGCGCGGCGTGCCCCTGACGATACTGCCGCCTCCACACAGCGGAAAGAAAAAGACCCCGTCACATTCCTTTCCGGTCTGAATCCCGGCAACATCACGACCGGAGACCCGATACACTTTTTCATCCCGAACCAAGACGTGAAAATCAACGAGGCCAACCGCCACGTCATTCGTCCGTCCCATGCCTCCTACACCTATTTCAGGAAATACGGATACAAAGACAACGAGCTTTGCGGCAGGTCATCGGCGCGCGAGACAGCATGCCGCGTCGTTGGCGGTGTGTTCGCCAAGACCTTTCTCAAAGGACACGGCATCACACTTTCTTCGGAAGTGCTGAGCCGGGGCAAGGCCTTTCGCAAGGGCGACAGCGTCGGGGCCATCGTCAGATGCCACATCAAAGGACTTCCTGCCGGGCTCGGCGAACCGCTCTACGACAAATTCTCGGCACGGCTTGCCTACGCCATAATGTCCATCAATGCCGCCAAAGGCTTTGAAATAGGATTGGGCTATCAAGCGGCGCAGATGTGCGGAAGCGAATACAACGACGTGCAAAACAGCGACTTTTCATACAACTCCAACCACGACGGCGGCATCCAGGCCGGCATCACCAACGGTGAAGAGGTTTATTTCACCGTGGCATTCAAGCCCATCCCTACCCTGCGTTTCGACCAGCAGAGCATCGACTTTGACGGGAAACCGGCCGTATGTGCAGGCTCTGACCGGAACGACCGTTGTGTCGCCCCGCGCGTGCTGCCCGTGGTGGAAGCCATGGCCGCCATGGTCTCCGCTGACTTTTTACTCATCAGCAATACGCTATCATGAACTCCTCGAACTACGAAAAAGCACTTACACTCCCCATTTACGACATTGTGGCGAAAGCCGCCGACATGCTCGGGCTCGAAGCATACGTCGTCGGCGGCGTCGTGCGCGACATCATCATGCACCGGCACAACACCGACATCGACATCGTCACCGTAGGCAGCGGCATACAGCTCGCCAGGAAGAGCGCCGAACTCATATCCCCCGACCTGCACGTGAACGTCTATCGAAACTTCGGCACGGCACAATTCAACTATGACGGCCACGTCATAGAGTTCGTCGGGGCGCGGCGTGAGTCATACAGCCACGACTCTCGCAAGCCCGTCGTGGAGGACGGCACGCTGGAAGACGACCAGTTGCGTCGCGACTTCACCATCAACGCCATGGCCATCGCCCTGAACGGAGACCGCGCCCGCACGCTGATTGACCCTTTCAACGGCATCGAAGACATCAAAAGCAAACTGATCCGTACCCCATGCGACCCTGACAGAACCTTTTCGGACGACCCTCTGCGGATGATGAGAGCCATACGATTCGCCACGCAGCTCAATTTCAACATCTTCCCCGAAACTAAAGAATCCATCCGGCGCAACGCCGCCCGTCTGGACATCGTCTCCAAAGAGCGCATCATGGAGGAGTTCAACAAGATCCTGCATTGTCTGCGCCCCTCCATTGGCATCAGACTGTTGGACGAGTGCGGACTGCTGGAACGTTTCCTGCCCGAACTCACCGCCTTGAAAGGTGTTCAGACCATAAACGGCAAAGGTCACAAAGACAACTATATACATACTCTTGAAGTAGTGGACAACATCGCCATGACCTCGCCCAACATCTGGCTGGTATGGGCTGCGCTGCTCCACGACATCGCCAAGCCTGTCACCAAACGGTTTGTGCCGGCGGTAGGCTGGACCTTTCACGGACACGACGCCGTGGGCGCGCGAATGGCAGCCGAGATCTTCAGACGGCTGCATCTGCCCAACAACGAAAAGATGAAATACGTGCAGAAACTTGTCGGGCTGCACCTGCGCCCCATCGCCCTTGTAGAGGACACCATCACTGACTCTGCCGTCAGACGGCTGCTGTTCGAGGCCGGCGATGACATTGATGACCTGATGATGCTCTGCGAAGCGGATGTGACCTCCAAAAACTCGGCCAAGATCCAGAAATGCTTCCGCAACTTTGCCAAAGTGCGTGAAAAACTTGCCGAAATCGAGGAAAAAGACAAGGTCAGGAACTGGCGACCGCCGTTCACGGGCGAAGACATCATGCTCGCATTCGGCATCAAACCCTGCCGCGAAATCGGCATCATAAAAGAGGCCGTCTGCAACGCCATACTCGACGGCGAGATTGAAAACAACCGCAACACCGCATTGAAACAGATGATCCTCGAGGGCGAAAAATTGGGATTCACCGTCGTCAACACCCCCGAATAACCGAACAACCCGCAAATTCCCCTATCCTTATGAAACGTAACATTGCCTGTCTGCTGCTGATACCGACAATACTGCTCCTTGCCGGCTGCCATAAGAAACAGGTGCAGGAAAAACCCGAAAACCTGATCGGACGAAGCACTATGGTGAAACTCATCGCCGAAAGTTATCTTATTGAAAGTGTGGTAGGCATGAACCCCGAGGACACCTTGAACCGCTTCAAGAGCACCAAAGAATACTACAAAGATCTCTTTGACCGGTATCACGTCACGCGTGAACAGTTCAACAAATCCATCGAATACTATATGGGAGACGAAGAGGATGCCGAGAAACTCCTGTCTGAAGCCTCAGCCCTCATCATGAAAAAGAAACAGGAATTGGCCTTGCAGGACACCGTCACCCAACAGGTTGACATCTCGGCCGACTTCAGCGCTCCTATACCGCCCCCTCAAACGGTTGCGGACCCCACCAAGGTCAAACCTAATCCGACGACAGCAGAATGACGAAAAAAAGAGTATTGATAGCCATGAGCGGCGGCATCGACAGCAGCGTGGCCGCCATTTTGCTGCAAGAACAGGGATACGAACTCATCGGAGCCACATTCAGGACTTTCGATTCCATCTCAGAAAGCTGTATGGCGCGCGAAAAGGGTTGCTGCTCGATGGACTCCATCGCCGAAGCCCGTCATCTGGCGCAACGACTTGGCTTTGAACACCACATCGTGGATGCCCGCGAACTGTTCCGTAATACCGTCATCCGGAATTTCATCGACGAGTACCTGAACTGCCGGACCCCGAACCCTTGTGTACTTTGCAATCCAGTCATCAAATGGGGACGGCTGATCGAGTTTGCCGATGAACTGCACTGCGACCTGCTCGCCACCGGACATTACGCCCGCCTCGGTACACTCGACGGCCGCACCTTCCTACGCAAAGGCAAAGACCTCAGGAAAGACCAGACCTATTTTCTGTGGCGGCTCACCTGCAAACAGTTGCAAAGGACCCTCTTTCCGCTCGGCGAACTCACCAAACCGGAAGTGCGCGCTCTTGCCGCTGAACATGGCTTTATGCAACTGTCACAAAAAAAAGAGAGCGAGGAAATCTGCTTCGTCACCGACAACGACTACCGCAAATTCCTGCACAGCGAAGTGCCGGACTTGGAAAAACAGGCGCCCTCCGGCAACTTTGTCACCATAGACGGCACTATCGTCGGACGACACCAGGGCTTGTACCACTATACCATAGGACAGCGCAAAGGTCTGGGCATCGCCTTAGGCGTTCCCGCCTACGTGGTGGCACTCGACAAGGCGCGCAACAACGTGGTGCTGGGCTCCAAAGAAGATCTCGTCTCCAATTCACTTTTCCTGCAAGACTACAGCCTGACAAAATATGACGACTTTCAGGACGGGATGCCGGTGGAGTGCCGGGTGCGCTATCGTGGCGCCGGTGTCGGTGCTCGCCTCTATCACAGCGACGGTGGCATACGTGTTGAGTTCGACGCTCCCGTCGAATCGGTCACGCCGGGGCAAAGTGCCGTCTTCTATGAGGGAGACGACCTCATCGGCGGAGGGATTATCGAGTTTAGAGTTTAGAGTTTAGAGTTTAGAATTTAGAACTTAGAACTTAAAAGTGAGAGGTGAGAAACATTGTCCACTTCCGAAAAAAACTCACAGGAGAGTCTGCCCAATGTGGCTCCT
>CAVEXN010000044.1:0-6303 GCA_963620035.1 Oscillospiraceae bacterium
GATATACAGTGTGCTTTATTCGATTTGTCTTTATTTGCTTTATCTCGTTTTCCGTGTGGAACTTTCTACAACGTGAGTTTCGAGACACAGAAGCTCATCAAGGAGGCCGTCAAGCAGCTCGACGACCACATGAACGTCACGGAGATACGCATCGTGGTGGAGAGCGGCGGCATGGACAGCATCAGAGACCGCGAGGAATTGGAGGCAGGCGCCGCCATGACCGATAAGAATGTGAAGACCATCCATGTGAAAGAAGCGGTGGGCGCAGGCGTGGCCTACGACCTCGTGGGCGAACTGGTGCAGAGCACGGGACTGACGCGCCGCACCATCGTGGCGATGCTGAAGGGCGTGAAGCCTACGACGTTCCATCAGTTCAAGATGAACCCCGAGGAGTTTATCGTCAAGGCGTCGCGCATCATCAACGACTGCAAGGCCATCTCGCTCATCCAGCACATCTGCTACGAGAAGAGCCAGAACACCTTCGATACCGACATCTTCGCCAGTGCCACCCTGCGCGGCACCATCGGCAAGGATGCCATCAGCAGTGCCAAGTCGCTCTACGACATGGTGGTGCTCGACAGTCAGGGCATAGAGAAGTCGTTTGCCGAGTCGCTGGAGGCGGAGGACGATGTGGTGGTATACACCAAACTGCCCAACGGTTTCTACATCAACACGCCCATGGGCAAGTACAACCCCGACTGGGCTATCGCCTTCCGCGAGGGCAGCGTGAAGCACGTCTACTTCGTGGCGGAGACCAAGGGCAACGACATCGAGGCGTCGCAACTGCGCCGCGCGGAGGACGCAAAGATAGAATGTGCGCGCCGCCACTTCGCCGCCATCAGCACGGGCGACGTGGTGTATAGCGTGGTGAAAACCTACAAGGACTTGTATGACGCGGTGATGAAGTAAGGGTATTGTAGTATCCAGTCGTTTCTCAAAAACGCTTGAAAACAGTCAATATTCAATAAAATGAAGTAACATTTCGCCTGTTTGTTTCATCTGGAAGTTGTATCTTTTCAGCAAAAACACGTATAGGAGACCTGTCGGTAAAATCCGGACTTACATACTCTTCACCCGCATATAACTTCAAAAGAGCCATGAGGCTTCTTTGCAACTTTTTATTGCTTGTACTGCAGTAGCCTTAACCTGTATTGTCCGATAAACATTATCAGAATGTAGATCAAGAACGAATAATTCCTGATTCATATCTACGTTCTGGTCAGCAGCAGTCCTGTGCGGCAGGGCAAGTACAGCCGCATAAAACTGCCGCCGTCGCGCATATAGGAGTGGAATGCTATGTTGTCATCCACGTTGCCGAAGCCGCCGTAGCAGGTGTCGTCGCTGTTCAAGACGATGTGGTATTTCCCCTCAGGACAGGGCAGTTCATAGTCGGCAAATGCGCGCGTGGGGTTGAAATTGAAGACGACAAGACATTTGCCGCGCACGAATGCCAGCACTTGGTTGCTGATGTGCTCGTGCCACTTTGCGGGAGGCTCTTCCAGCAGGTTCAGTTCTGTGGCATGGTGTATCATGTCGCGGTCAAATTGGTACATGCCGGCATATTTCAGGCCTTTGTCGTCGGCAAGATGCCATTGCCGGCGGGCATAGCGGCACGACCAGCCGTTGCCCTCCCGTGGAAAGTCGATCCACTCGGGATGACCGAACTCGTTGCCCATGAAGTTGAGGTAGCCGCCGGAAGCCAAGGTGAGGGTCGCCATCCGGATGAGTTTGTGCAAGGCTATCGCCCGGTCGGTGCTGAAGTCGGGGGTCCTTGCCGACATGAAGTCGTAAATCTTAGCCCCTGCCATTCTGAAGATGAGGGTCTGGTCGCCAACCATGGCCTGGTCGTGGCACTCGGCATAGCTGATGGTCTCTTCCTCATGGCGCTTGTCGGTCAGTCTGAAGAAGATTTCCCCGGGGTTCCAGGCCTCGTCAGGCACGCTCTTGACGGTCTTGGTCCAGAAGTCAGCAATGCCCATCGACATGCGGAAGTCGAAGCCGACGCCGCCTTTCTCTGCCGGCCAGGCCATACCGGGCATGCCGCTCACGTCTTCGGCGATGGTGAGTGCCTGCGGGTTCACCTGCCGGATAAGCTTGTTTGCCAAGGTGAGATAGACGATGCCGTCTTCATCGACATTCGTGTCAAAGTATTGGCTGTAGTTCAGAAAGTCGGTGCCGATGCCGTGGTCTTTGTAGCAGAGGCTGGTGACGCCGTCGAAGCGGAAGCCGTCGAAGCGGAACTCCTGCAGCCAGTATTTGAGGTTGGAGAGCAGGAACAGCAGCGTCTCCTGCTTGCCGTAGTCAAAGCAGCGCGAGTCCCACACGGGATGCCGTCCCCGCTCGCCGGTGTGGAAGTAGAGGTCGTCGCGCCCGTCAAACAGTCCGAGCCCCTCTTTGGCGTTGCTGACGGAGTGGGAGTGTACGAGGTCGAGGATGACGGCGATGCCGTAACGGTGGGCGGTGTCGATGAGTTCCTTGAGTTCTTCGGGCGTGCCGAACCGTGACGAGGGGGCGAAGAAGTTGGCCACTTGGTAGCCGAACGAACCATAGTAGGGATGCTCTTGTATAGCCATCAATTGCAGGGTGTTGTAGCCAAGGTCGCGGATGCGGGGCAGCACGGTCTCTTTGAATTCCCAGTAGGAGGAGATTTTTGCTTCTTCCGACGACATGCCCACGTGCGCTTCATAGATGAGCGGGTGGTGTGGCTTGGCGGGCGCAGTCCATTGCCAACGGTAAGGTTCCGGTTCCCATACCTGCGCACAGAACACTTTGGTGTGCTCGTCTTGCACTACACGGGTGGCGTAAGCCGGCAGCCGCTCGTCGGCGCCCGACTGCCATACCATCCACAGTTTGTAGAGCATGGTGTGTCGGAGACAGAAGTCGGGCAACTCGATCTCCCAGTCGCCGTTGCCGACAGGGCGCAGGGCAAATTCGGGCTTCACCTGCCAGTGCGAGAAGTCGCCGTAGAGGTATAGAGCCTTGGCATTGGGTGCTTTTTCGCGAAACACCCACCCTTGGGCAGTGCGGTGCAGTCCGTAGTAAAGATGCCCGTTGGCAATGTCAGCAAGGGGGCGTTTCCCGTCAGTGAGTTCCAGTTCGCGGAGTGCGGCCCGCTCACGACGTTGTTGCAACTGCCGCGCAAAGGGCTTGAGCAGCGCGTCTTGGCGCACCAGTTCGGGTATAAGGTCTTGGGCGGTCATAGTTTCTTGAATATGTATTCGCGTTTTGCGTTCCACTCCCCAATCATCTCGCGCAGTTGACGTATCTCTTTCTTGCTGTCGAGGACTGTTCCCTGCAAGGTCAACTGCCTCGATATGGTAAGTTTTCCGTTCTCGTATGACGTTTTGATGTGTACGGAACCGAAGCCGTAGTTCTTCACATACAAAAACGGCGGGCTTATCCACCGGACTCCGGCGGGCAAGTCAACGGTGTAAGTGCAACATTCGTAGGTCTGCTCGGTCTGTACGGGCGTTTCACCATTGTAGGGGAGCAGTGTCGCCTGTATGTCGTTGCCGCCTTCGGGGTGGGCGATAGTCATTGTGTAGTAGGCGCCGCTGAGGTGCGACACGGCAGCACAGTTGTCGCATGGTGTGGCGGTGACCGTCGCGGCGGGTATGTCGGCACTTTCCGATCTGCGGAGGTCGGCTTCGGCTTTGTAGTGTCCGTTTTCGGAAGAAATGCGGAGGTCGGCGAGCAGTTCCAGATGGTGCGGCTTCCGGTTCAGTTCCTCTTCGTGTCCGTTCAAGGATATGAAGAGCCCCTTGCATTTGCCCTGTGCGGCTGCGCACTCAAAAGGTTCGTTGGCAGAAAGGTAGCGCGCAACGCCGCCAAAGGAGACTTGCAGAAGCCCGCCGGGTTCGCCGGTCGGTTCTTGCGCCAGAATGCCGATTTCGGAGGCATAGCCGGCCTCTTTCAGCAGGGTGTGCAGCAGCAGGTTTTTTTCAAACGGGGTGGCGCAGCCGGTGTTCAATACGGTGGCCGGTGAAGCTGTGATGAAGTTCATACAGCGCATCGGCACATTGTTGGTGCGGATAAAGCGGCGTACAAAACGGTGCAGGGCCGTTACGGAGTCGAGGGCATCGGCCGCATTGCGGAGTGTCTCTTCCGGCAGTTGCGGAAGCAGTTTCCCCATCGGCGGCATGAAGGCTTGTTGCAGCGAGAGGCGTGTCAGGAAGTCGCCGGGGCGGTCAAAGGTGGAGAGCAGGATGTAGGGGTTGTAGTTGTCGGGCAGGTAGCGGTCGGGTGCGGCGGCTGCCGTGTTAGTGAAAGTCCAGGACATGGTGCGGCGGCCGTCGTTTCCGGCACTTTCGGCAGGCAAGGCAGGTAGCCCGGCTGTGTGCAAGTCATAGTGCAGGGTGCGGTTGCCGGGTATGGTCACCGTGAGCAGCAGGGTGTCAACGGCAACGTCTTCGCAAAGATTAACCCGTTGTGCCAACTCGTGAAAGTAGGGATGCTGCGTGTGTATGGTGTAGTCGAGTACGATGACGGCCCCGGTTTCGAGGGCGGTGTGCGTGACCACCATCTCGCGTACGGCGTTGAAACGGGCGCAGTCGGTGCAGGAGGATGGCAAAACGGCATTGAAAGCATTGTCGGGCGTGGCTACCATGCGCCCGTCGGGCAGCCGCGTGTACGATTCGTTGACGGTCAGCGTCTCAAATTCTGGATTGTAGAGGATGAACGTTTCACCGAAGGTGTCAAACGAGGCGGTGGTGAAAAGCTGCAGCTCTTTGCGGAAACGGAAATCGATGCTGCCGTCTTCATTCAGACTAAAGTGCCGCGAAATATTCAGATAGCGGGCATCTTGCTTCTCTTTGGCGAAAGTGAAGCCTGAAAGAGAGAGCAGCAGTAAGAGTAACGCGATTTTTTTCATGTTGTGTATGTGAGGGTCTTGGTTTTCGTTTCTTTTGTTTATGATAACTATATGATTTTTGCCATTTTAAATTGGTCGTACTTGTATGTTTTAGCGGTGAAAGTGTACATAGTCGTTCTAATTTATTCCGATAAAATCACTCAATGGTCTTATTTTAGCACGATATGTGTTTATGCGTTGTCTCAAATTGGATTGTTTTGTGAAATCAATCTCTTTTTTGTTGTCAAAATGAAGCACCACATAGTAAGGGGCGTGTTCGGGGTGAAATCCCAGATCTTCGAGAGTCTCTTTTGTCCATATTTGGAAATGACCTTTGGTTTTAAGTTTGTACAAATGACAATCTTCGCCATTAGTGTGAAGTAAAACATATTGTAAACGTTCAAAACCTGAAGTGACAAGTAAAGAACCTTTCGAGTCGCCGGCACGAAGATAACAAATGCCTTTCTCAAGCATAAGTCGCTTGGTTTCAGTACGACAATGGTTTACAACGACAGTTAATTCATCGGGATTCTCTGACATTTTTTGAAATAATTGGTTGGCAACAATCGGGTCTTTAATCTCAATTCTTCTGTGGTGTCCCAATTTTACATAATAACTATCCTGCTCAATGCCAACAACATTTCTATTCAACAGGTTGGCCGCAATGCCTGTTGTACAACTTCCTGCAAAGGGGCCTAAAATAGTGTCTCCTTGTTTTGTAGTTGCGAGAATAATGCGATAAAGAAGTCGCAAAGGCTTTTGAGTTGGGTGTTTGCCACACCGTTTTTCCCAATTTGCAACCGATGGGATTTTCCAAACATCAGACATTTGTTTGCCTCCGTTCAATTGTTACATAAGTTTAAAATTCAAGAAATAATTGCTGTTGCTTGACTTAGCAGCCCATACGATAAATTCAGTTGAAAAATTAAATCTTGTACCTGTTAATGAAGGTGGAGGGTCGGTTTTTTGCCAAGTAATGACATTTAGGATTTTATATCCTAAATCTGTCAAACAACGAGCGACTGAAAATATGTTATGGAATGTTCCTGACACCCAAATGGTGCCATCATCTTTCAATTTCTCACGACACAAAGAAAGCCATTGGTAATTAAACTCATCCTTTTCTTTGTCAGGTCTGATTATGTCCCAATCACCGAAATTTGCCACTATAACTTTTTTGCCGCGAATTGTCTTGCCACCTCCAGAAATAAAATATGGTGGGTCGGCGAATATCATGTCGAATTGCTTTTGCAATTGCTCGAGCAACTTCATAGTATCGCCACAATAAAGATTAAAGTCGCAAAAAACATTCATACTACTTCATTTTCACATAATTGTCATACCATCTTTGAGGGTGCATTTCATTACAACAAAAAGCGTCAACAAACTTTTGATATAATTCAGGGAACCTCTATTATTAACTTTTTTACACCTCACCTTCAGACTATGCGAGG
>CAVEXN010000045.1:0-5796 GCA_963620035.1 Oscillospiraceae bacterium
CGGGCGTGCCCTCCTGCGTCCAACTCAGCGTTGCGCTGTTCACGTCAACGGCAGAAACGGTCAGGACAGGGGCGTGGCACGTGTCCGGCACAACGATTTGGGTTGTCGTTTCCGTCAAAGGTCCCGTCCACTCGCTGGTCTCGTTGCTGTCGCAAACGGCACGCACATAGAAGTCGTATGACGTGACCGGCAGCAAGCCTGTCAGTGTGCAGGAGGTCTCCGCTGTCGTCTGCACAGTGCCCTCACCATGCACAAAGCCCTGCAAGCCGTATTCGACTTGCCATTCCGTTGCGTCGCCGACCTCTGCCCACGATACTTTGATGCTGTCGGAACCGACAGCCGAGACCATAAACTCTTCGGGTGTATGACAAGTATCTGCCGGGGTGTATTCCACGCAAGTCACCTGCAATTCAAACCCGCTACGGTTTATTTGCTCATTGGTATGGAGTTGCAGTGTAAGCGCACCCATTGTAGAGGTAAGCACGGGTACTCTGCCGGTGTCGGTCCCGAGGGTAGTAAAGAGCAGTCTGCCATTGACACCTGCTCCGTCATAGATGGAGAGATAGTCGTTTACATCTTCCATCTCATACGTGCCATAGCCGCGCAGCTGCACCACATTTCCTTGTGTGGTAGGGTTGACGACAAGGACGGCATCACAGTTGTTGGAGTAGGGACCATTGGGGCCGCCGTCATCATAGATGGATCCGTCGCACATATAAATGGTGGAAGTGCCCGTAGTGGGGAAGTTGATACTGCCCGGGCGCGTACTGCAGGGTCCTGTCCACTCGCTGGTCTCGCTGCTGTCGCAAACGGCACGCACATAGAAGTCGTATGACGTGCCCGGCAGCAAGCCTGTCAGTGTGCAGGAGGTCTCCGCTGTCGTCTGCACAGTGCCCTCACCATGCACAAAGCCCTGCAAGCCGTATTCGACTTGCCATTCCGTTGCGTCGCCGACTTCAGTCCACGAAACCCTCACGCTGTCACCGGGAAGACCGGCGGCAGAAATGTCCGTAGGTGCGTGGCAGGTGTCCGGCACAACAACCGGAGGTGTCGTTTCCGTCAGAGGTCCTGCCCACTCGCTGGTCTCGCTGCTGTCGCAGACGGCACGCACATAGAAGTCGTATGACGTGCCCGGCAGCAAGCCTGTCAGTGTGCAGGAGGTCTCCGCTGTCGTCTGCACAGTGCCCTCACCATGCACAAAGCCCTGCAAGCCGTATTCGACTTGCCATTCCGTTGCGTCGCCGACTTCAGTCCACGAAACCCTCACGCTGTCACCGGGAAGACCGGCGGCAGAAATGTCCGTAGGTGCGTGGCAGGTGTCCGGCACAACGATTTGGGTTGTCGTTTCCGTCAAAGGTCCCGTCCACTCGCTGGTCTCGTTGCTGTCGCAAACGGCACGCACATAGAAGTCGTATGACGTGACCGGCAGCAAGCCTGTCAGTGTGCAGGAGGTCTCCGCTGTCGTCTGCACAGTGCCCTCACCATGCACAAAGCCCTGCAAGCCGTATTCGACTTGCCATTCCGTTGCGTCGCCGACCTCTGCCCACGATACTTTGATGCTGTCGGTTCCGATAGCCGAGACCATGAATCTTGCCGGGGCATAACATGGGGTAAGGGTTGTAAAAGTGAGCGGTGCGCTCCAGGCACTTACGTTTGTACTGCTGCAGACGGATCTCACATACATATCATACGCCGTGCCGGGATCCAGGTCTGTCAATATAAGCGAATTGATGATCTGAAGTGTATCCAATGCACCCGTACCTTGCGTAAATCCATGCAAGCCGTACTCGACAATCCATTCCGTAGCGGTGCCGTTTTCTGTCCATTGGATAAGGGCAGCATCTGTTGTGATGATGGCGGCGGTAACGTCAGTCGGGGTGTGGCATTCGGGCTGTCTCAGGCGAACGATCACATTGTCGATGCCCACAAGATAATCCTCATTCCCCGCATCCATATTGTACCATCTGAAAGCCAGACGCTGCCGTGGGACAACCGGTATCGTTGAAAGGTCAACCGTCACGGTAGTGCCGGAGAGTGAGGGCGGAATTTGGCTGAACTCGACAAAAGTGTCGTTGAGCATATAGCCCACGGTGAGTTCGCCGGCAAGCGTATCCTCAAACCTGACATAAAACTCGAGTTCCAACGTGTCAAGGTCATTGTAAAATTGGGGAAGTACAGCAGTCTTGAGGTGGCCTGTCTCTATTGAGCCCGCCATCATCACCAGCAGTTTTGTCGAATCCGGGGACAACACACCCGACCCGTCGGAAATCACAATAGGATAGACGCTGACATCGTCAGATTCCACATCGCTGTATGATGCCCAACAATCTGCCAGCAGATATTGTACTGCATTGAAGTCTTCGTCATAAGGTTGGGCTTGGGTTATCGTAAACGGGGCACAGTCGGTGACTACCGACCACGTGTCACTCCATTCGCTGGTATCCGCCTCGGAACAGATGCTGCGCATTTTGACTTCGTAATACGAAGCGGCGGAGAGTCCGTTCAGCACAATCCGGTTTTCAACCGTAGATACAGAAGACCACGCACCGGAACCTGTCGGACGGTAGGCTATCTCATAGTTCAGGGCTCTGCCGTTCCAAGAGAGCGAAAGGCTGGTGTCCGTTGCCGCAACCACGGCAAAGTCCGTCGGAGCTATGCAGTCGTGCCTGTAATCAACCACGATATCGTCAAGATAAGCCATATAATTGTCGCTGAGGTTGGGGATGATCAGTGCTATGAAGCCGCCGTTTCCGTTATATGCCTCCAAAGAAACTTCAAAAAACGGTGAAGAGGAACCTTGAAGGGGTAAATGAAAAGTGCGGACAGTGTCGATGATGACGAAGTTCCCGATATCATAGGGGTCCTCCCCTACTGCCACCACACACTCTACGTCTGATTTATAACCCTCAAGAGAGAATGAAATCTGGAGTTCGTTGAGGTTGACCCCGTCTTCTATTTCCGGAAGGATGATAAAGTTATCAACTCTCATTTGCAAACTTCCATAGTATAATTGGGGCAGACTCGACACTGACCCGAACGTGCCAATCGCGATACAAGGCGAAAGCGAACCGCAATTAAAACCCTCTTCATAGGGGATAGAGACCATGTCGCAACCCGTCCAAGCCGACACTTTTCTCGAATAAAGCGTATCCGTGCCGCAAATGGAGCCGATGCGGAACCAGTAGTTGGAAGAACCGGCAAGTCTATTCACCGTAAATAATGTGTCTTGCGTGCTGCCTGCGGTATGCCAGACGCTGTCGCCGCACCTCATGTATTCCACCGTCCAGAGCGTGTCCTGATGTCCGGGCATCCAAACAAGGTCCACCGAATTGAGCGTGCTTTGCCGGGTCAGAGGTATCGGGGCAACACATGTGGACGGAACGCAGTTGCCGTGAAAACGGATGTCCGGCAAAACGGTCGTTACGTACCCACTCACTGTGGATGGCGAAAGCGGACTAATATTGGCAACATCGGAATACCAATAAACGGCATTGGTTTCTACCGACTGGTGGGCGCGCCAGGTAATGTAACTGAAAGTCCCCGTATTGTTGTCCACCGCTACCACCACATTGCTGCTGCCATCATAGACAAACGGCGTGCTGAACGGGATAGTCACCCAACCTGCCGTAGAGAGGTCAAGCGTGTAATCAGCCACTTTCTGCTGGAGGTCGTCAACTGCAATATAGTCAGATGTGCTGAGAGTCGTCCGGGAGGTGTGTCCCATATAAACATCAACATTTCTCAACATACTGTTACTATAGTTCACATAGAATGAGATGCCTGTAATAGTATCAAGCCCGGCAAGTTCATCAGCGGAATAGATGCTTTGAGAATAGCCGTACTTGTAATTGCCGTTAAAGGGCACCCCCTGAATTGTATTTGTTCCTGTTATCTGTCCGCATGCCGCTGTGGTGAAAGAGAGGTTCTGCACCCGGGCCGTGTCACTGTCGTCAGCGCATAGGTTGCGCAGGGATACGGTATAAGAGGTGCCGGCATCCAATCCTGTAAGGAACATGTAGTTTTCTTCCGTAGAGAGCGTTCTCCAGGTTGTGTCACCTTGGGCCTTATAAGTTATAAGCACGGACGAAGAGGGGCGGCCTACAAATTCATCGACGGTCCAGGTGACGAGGGCATTGTGGTAACTTACATCCGCCACGGCAGCATCTTTCAATGGCGCACAGCTGGGATCCGTCTCAAAACTCAAATACGTGGCCACGGAAGTGTCTAAACCATAAGCACAGACCGTACGAACCGCAACAGAATAGTACGTGCTGCTGGCAAGCCCGTCCAAAAAGTAACTGTTCCTTGACGTGGTGTCCGTATTCCAATCATCTTCGTTATACATCTTGTAACTGATCACCACACCGGTGGGGGCAAGACCAACTGTTTGGTCATATTGCCAGGCAATATTGGCGCTGTTGTAACTGACAAACGTATTCCGTACATTCTGCACTTTTGCGCAACTTACCGTGGTCTTGAAAGTGACATAGGAACTCCAGCGCGTAGTGTCGGTGCCGGCAATGGTGCGCACCCAAACATAATAGCGGGTGTCATCATTCAGTCCGGAGAGGTTTTTCACCGCATCTGCGGACGTTACAATTTCAGCATTGCCTATGTAATTGTTCTCGCTATAAGCAATTTCGTAACTATCAGCGTTTTCGCATGCAGTCCATTGAATTGTGGCACTATTCCAGGTAATGTTGCTTGCCGACAGGCCACCGGGAATGAGGCAAGGCGGCATTTCGCCGACAAAGACATTGTCGAGATGCAAATCGTTGTTGCCTCCGTTGTAATAGCCGTCCAGTCCGGCCGACTCACCATAGAATGCGATGCGCACTGTCCGGCTGTTATATCCCGTCAATAGGAGTTCTATCGGCTCGCCCACGGATGCGATGTTATTGAACGTATAGTTGCCGTTTCCTGTATTGTCCCAAATGATGGCATTTCCCCAATCCCATGTGACGCCGTTGTCGGCAGATACCACCACCATGAAACGGTCGTCGTTCTGACGCGAGTTTGACTGTATCGGAGCGGCATAGCCGTGTTGCGTCAAGGCAAGATCAAACGAGAGATACGGATCCGTGAGCGAACTCAAGTCTATTTCAGGAGTTACCAGCCAATAGAAAGCGGCTTCCGAAGACAGGTTCAGGGTAGCATGGCCGTTGCCGAACACGTTGCTGTTGTTAAATTGCCATCCCGCTTCTGTTGGTGTCGGTGCCGCAGTGTCGTCAATGTCTCCGGAAAGACGGTTCCAGCAAAGCGGGAACGGGTTGAAAGCGGTGAACTTCTCGCGGAGCGGAGCAGGCACCACACCACAGTCTGTCCAGGCGGTCTTGACGGCAGAATAAACCGTGTCTGTACCGCAAATGCGCCCAATGCGAACATCATACGATGTGGAACCATAAAGTCCCGTGAGCGTGTGGGTTGCCGTGTGCACAATGCCGGCAGAGGTCCATATCCGGTCCGCACTGATTTTGTATTCCACTTTCCACGTATCGTTCGCCGTGCCGGGAGTCCAGGCAAGGTCGAGCGTCTCCTCTGTCTTGCCGGTCACCAGCAGTGCCGGAACTGAACAGTCCGTGTTCAGGTTGCAGTTCCCAAGAAAGCGGATATCCGGAACGGTTGTCGTCGTGTATCCAGAAATTTGCGGTGAAGCCGGATTTATATTAGTGTAATCTGAATAATAGTAAACGGCATTGCCCACTGAAGAATAATGCCCCCTCCACTTAAAATTTTGATAAGAACCCGTATTGTTGTCCACTGCTACCACCACATTGCTGCTGCCGTCATATACAA
>CAVEXN010000046.1:0-5652 GCA_963620035.1 Oscillospiraceae bacterium
AAACAGGGACAACTGCACATACAGTTGGTCATCAATGAGCCTAAAGCCTTTTCCCGCATTGCCTCCTATGGCAAATTTACAGGTGTATCCAACTATATCGTAATGGCCGGAACGAAAAGCGACAACCTCGATGAAAAAATCGGTTACTATGGCGAAAAACTTGTTCTGATAGCACAAACCATGGGATTGAACACTTGTTGGGCGGGTATGACCTATAAAAAAGTATCATCCGCCTATCAACTTGCTGATGGAGAAAAAATAGCCTGCATGATAGCCTTGGGATACGGAGAAACACAAGGTATGCAACACCGAAGCAAAGATATCAGCCAAGTGAGCAATTGTACAGAACACTCCCCGGTATGGTTCAGAAAAGGCACCGAATCTGCCCTACTCGCCCCAACTGCTGTCAACCAACAGAAATTCCGCTTTCTCCTAACAGACGAGACCATTGGCGGCTATCCTGTCATAAAGGCACAACGACTGTTCTCTATTGTCGGATATACTCAAATGGATTTGGGCATAGCAAAATTACATTTCGAGATTGGGGCGGGACAAGAGCATTTTGTATGGCATGACGCTACATCCGACAAATAGGAATATACATCTAATATCACAAAAGAAATTCATATCAGTGACGGCCTGTATAGGTGCACGCTACAACATATAAAAAAATGAAGAAATTACTCTCTCTTCCACCAAATTTGGTAGATTGTTTCCATGACATCACCGGATTACCCACCGAAGAATGGTTTTGTACAAATGATCCCGTAGGCCGCAAACTGGGGTCAGGAGGCGGAACAACATGGTTGCTCCAAGAAGCCTACAATGCCACTCACAAAAAAATGTCTTTCAACGATTGGCTTAAAAGCGAAAAGCGCCTTCTGCTCCATGCCGGCGGACAAAGTCGACGTCTACCCTCATATGCTCCTTCAGGAAAAGTACTCACGCCATTACCTATTTTCCGTTGGGAGCGCGGCCAGCGTCTTTCACAAGACCTTCTCTCACTACAGATACCACTCTATCAACGCATCATGGACATCACTCCCGACCATCTTAATACGATGATCGTCAGTGGAGATGTTTTCATCCGTGCTACCCAACCATTGCAACCTATCCCCAATGCCGACATTGTATGCTACGGATTATGGCTCGGCCCGGAAATTGCCAAAGACCACGGAGTCTTCGTTTCCACCCGTCAAGACCCGACCCATTTGAAATGTATGCTCCAAAAGCCTTCTGTTGAGACGCTATCCAGTCTACTGACCGACCACCTCTACCTTACAGACATTGGAGTGTGGCTATTGTCCGACCGGGCGGTGAAGGTACTTATGAAGCACTCTATAAAAGGTGCAGACATCATCAACTACGACCTCTACGGTGAATTCGGTTGCGCCCTCGGCACTCATCCGACAATCGAAGACACCGAAGTAAGTGCATTGTCGGTAGCCATCCTTCCATTGCCAGGTGGGGAATTCTATCATTTCGGTACGTCCCACGAATTGCTGTCATCCATGCTTTCCATACAAAACTTGGTCAATGACCAACGCGAAATCATGCACCACGACCGCAAACCCCACTCTTCGATTTTCACGCAAAACAGCGACACCCACATGAGTTGGACTTCATCCAACCATGACATATGGATAGAAAACGCATCCATCGGAGAACATTGGACACTCACCAGCGAAAACATCATCACAGGCGTACCTTCCAACGATTGGACACTCACACTGACAGAAGGACAGTGTATAGATATTGTTCCTATAGGAGAAAAAGCATTTGTTGTCCGTCCTTATGGTTTCAACGATAAATTCCGCGGCCCGCTTGACACCGTAGAATACCTCGGCAGACCATTTTCGCAATGGGCGGCAGACCGCGACATTGACATCAACAGAATTGAGGGGTATCAGGACTTACAGACCGCACGCATCTTCCCCGTCGTCAAGAACACTGAAGATATGTATACCCTGCTTCGATGGATGCTCGCTGAGCCAAGTCTGAAAGCAGGCCTTGAATTATGGACCAAATCCCGACGACTATGTGCCGACGAAATCAGCACCGAAGCCAATCTTCGCCGGCTCGTACAACAGCGCCAAGCATATCGCGCCGGCAATTGGCAGACATTGGCAAAAAATTGGCGGCATAGCGTATTCTACCAAGCCGACCTTGAACAAGCGGCTCAAGAATATGCACAAAGAGCGATACCTTTGCCTACACCACTCCCAGACGATACTTCCATCCTCATACAGTCACGCGACGCCATGTTCAGATCTGAAGTTCACCGTTTCAACGGAGACGATGGTCACGGACAAGCAGAAAAAGCGTTTGCCCTACTCCGCGGAGGACTTACAAAAGATGCCCTTACTGAACGTATGCGGCCGCAGATGTCTGTCTACGCCGACCAAATAGTGTGGGGCCGTTCTCCCGTACGTATTGACATTGCCGGAGGATGGACAGACACTCCGCCATTCTGCTTGACAGAAGGCGGAAACGTGGTAAACCTGGCCATAGAACTCAACGGACAGCCTCCACTCCAAGCCTATGTCAAGCCTTGTTCCCAACCTCATATTATACTGCGAAGTATAGATCTTGGTGCAACGGAGACCATCTCCTCTTATGAGGAACTTTCAGCATACGACAAAGTAGGGTCACCTTTTTCTATACCCAAAGCCGCATTGTGTCTGGCCGGATTTTTCCCTGCATTCTGCGAAGAAAAATACACGTCACTTGAGTCACAACTACGCGCTTTCGGTTGTGGTATAGAGGTAACACTCCTCTCTGCCATTCCTGCAGGATCAGGACTGGGCACAAGCAGTCTTTTGGCCTCTACCGTACTTGGCGCTCTAAGCGATTTCTGCGGATTGGGATGGGACAAAAGCGAAATAGGTCATCGTACACTTGTTCTCGAACAACTGCTTACCACCGGTGGAGGATGGCAAGACCAGTTCGGTGGTCTACTACCCGGTATCAAACTGCTGCAGACCGACAAGGGGTTCTGCCAAACCCCAGAAACACGCTATCTGCCGTCAGACCTTTTCACCCAACCCGAATACAAAGCTTGTCATCTATTGTATTATACAGGCATCACCCGCACCGCCAAGACTATCCTGGCAGAAATCGTGAGAAAAATGTTCCTCAACGAGCATGAAGAACTAACTCTGCTCCGCGAAATGAAAAGTCATGCCATGGATATGTTTGATGCCATTCAGCGTATGGACTTCGAACGTATGGGGCGACTCGTACGCAAAACATGGATACAAAACCAAATGCTCGACCATGGAACAAATCCCGATGCTGTACGCGGTCTGACCCGATTAGTAGACGATCTCTGCCTCGGCTACAAACTTCCCGGGGCCGGTGGTGGCGGCTACCTTTATATGATTGCCAAAGATCCCGACGCAGCAGCCCGCATCAAGCAAATACTCTCCGACCATCGGCCTAACGACAAAGCCCGTTTCGTTGATATGACCCTTAGCACTAAGGGACTTCAAGTGAGCAGGAGCTAAGTGACAGTGAAAACCGTTATTGAGGAAAGGAAACAAACTAAGAAATAGTATTCGGGCCGAAAGACTCGAGTATTCAAGGCCGAATACTATCCTGAATAATTCATAGAAACAAAAAAAGAAGCGCAATTCTTTTGCCACATTAGCAAAAGTGAGTACCTTTATAGTGTTGAAATACAAGGTATTAATCACGCTTCTTATGTGCAAAGTAACTACAAAAAACTCAGACTGCAAAGAAAACACACTTTTTTCTCTTCCACAAACTGTTTCAGACAAGAAAATTCGTGTGGATTTTGATGCTCCCGACATATCTTCCAATGGCGGGTTGGTAGTAATGAATGGCATGTGCGACTCAATCGCTGGGAAAATAGGCCAACTTATTCCAGATGCGCGCAAAAAGGAATTCATCCGACATACATATCCGGAAATGGTAAGCCAGCGCATTGGTCAAATTCTCTGCGGTTATGAGGATGCCAATGACTGCAACCTGTTGCGTGGCGACAGCGCGCTGAAAATGTCCGTTGGCCGCAAGCCGTCGGATGCCGACCTCTCGTCTCAACCTACAATGACTCGCTTGGAGAATAATGTCGACAGCAAGACGCTTTACAAGATAGGCAAGCTGTTTGTTGACGAGTACATACGCTCTTTTGACAAGGCCCCCAAAAGAGTCGTTATTGATGCCGATGACACCAACGCCAACACATTCGGAGCGCAGCAACTGACTCTGTTCAATGCCTACTACAACGAATACTGCTATATGCCCCTGCTGCTTTTCGATGGCGAGACCGGCAGGCTGATACTTCCGCTGCTGAGACCGGGGCGTAGGAACAAGTCGCTGAGTGTGGCCCGCATCATGCAGCGAGTAATAGAATACCTGCATAAATACTGGCCGAATACAGTGATTGAACTTCGCGGGGACAGCCACTTTGCAAGCCATGAGTTTATGGACTGGGCACACGACAAATGGTACGTGCGCTACTTGACAGGCCTCTCCGGCAATAGCGTGTTGCTCTCTATGGTCGACAAGCAAAGACTCCGTGCGGAGAACGATTACCGCAAGGCGCAGAAGGAAGAGGACGAGAGGCACGACGCACAAGTGAAACAGGGGCATCACGGAGTTCCGCGTGAACGTGTCGTCATCAGAAGATACTACAAGCTGGAGTACAAGGCCAAATCCTGGAAATACGCACAGCGCGTCATTGCCAAGATTGAAGTCAGTGCGGAAGGGACAAACATACGCTTTGTCGTGACCAAGAACAGGAACAACTCGCCGGAGACCATCTATAGGCGCTACTGCAAGCGAGGCGAAATGGAACTGTGGATAAAGGACTTGAAGTATTTCAAGGCAGACCGCATGTCATGCAATTCCTACCGCGCAAATTACTTTCGACTGTTCCTCTATGCCGCAGCATACGTCATGGCCCACAGGATGAAACATACTGTGTTCAAAGGAACGGAAGTTGAGCGGTTTACTATGGATTCGCTCATCAAGCGCATTATGCTCAGTGCGGTACACATAGTAGAGAAGAAAACATTTGTCAAGATCAGTTTCTCGCCGCACCATCGACATTTGGCGGAGATGAAAACCGCACTGGCAAGAATCTCAGCATAGCCGCGATGTAACGCGACAATCCCAATTTGCATACAAAACTCTACGTCCTCGTAATGAGGGCGCGGCTTGTCATGCCCGTATACTTGGTATGACCCATATCTGGAATCAGAAAAACGCAAGAAATTTGCAGAAAACTTGCATAGTCATTCCTCCATTCTGCATAGACACAACATTGAGTTCCGATTTTTTGAGAAGGACCGAAAAAAATCTCAAGCTGAAGATGCTCTATGAATTATGCAGGTTATAAAAAGATAAAGGTGACGCACTTGATATAAAAGATATATAGCCCCACCTCTGTCTTTTACCCCATAATTCATCGCTCATATCTTTACTAACAAAAAGCAAGATATGAGCGATTTTTCTTTTTCAGACAACACATTACCGTGCGAGCCATTCCGTCCGCCCTACAGCTCCACACAAGGGGTTTCTGATTTTTCCTTTGCAAAGTTAGCGCAAGCGGCATTCTGCAAGGGCACACCCTGTTTAGCTCAAAAAATATTTCAAGATTTTGGGGTGCAGCAGCCCCTCGTCCAAATT
>CAVEXN010000047.1:0-5388 GCA_963620035.1 Oscillospiraceae bacterium
TTTTTACTCGTAAAAGGTTGATTGTCAATTATAAACAATTAGAGATTGCCATATATATATGAAAATCAACAAGTTACAAATATTTCTCACCGTATTTCATTCTCGCAATTAACGAAGTGCAAGTATAGCGAAATTATCGACACACAACACTTCACGAGTGGTCCCGTTCCCTTATAAACGGAAAACAGATTTTAGACTTTAGAACTTAGATTTCAGAGGCGTTACGCCTACTTCCTGATTCCACCTTGTCGTGGCTACAATTCGCCTCTTGGTGAGAGTGGGGTTCAGTTCAGAAAACCGATCTTGGCATTTGATGTATTGGCAATACGTTCCTCCTTGCAGAGAGTTCGGAGAATGTTGATGTCGGGCGTTTGTCCGGTTATCACCTCGTCCATCGTGGCCTTGCGGACGATGTTGTCGATTTCGCCGCCGCTGAAGTCGAACTCGTCGGCCAGACGTTTGACGTCTTCTTCAGAAAGTGCCGGCATCTTGTCTGACCAGATGCGCTGCTTGGCGGCGGTGCCGGGCTTGTCATAGCGTATTTTGTAGAGGAAGCGGCGTTCGAACGCCCCGTCGAGGTTTCCCTCAAGGTTAGTGGTCGCAATCATAATTCCGTCCATATTCTCCATCTCCTCAAGGATGATGTTCTGGATGGCGTTTTCCGTCTGCTGTACTGAACTGCCATCGCCCCTTCCGTTCAACGAAAGGCGTGTCGAGAAGAGTGCGTCCGCCTCGTTGAAGAGAAGAATCGGCTTCTTTTCCGACCTCTGGCACAAGGTTTTGTAGTCCTTGAAAATCTTCTTGACCTGTTTCTGGCTTTCGCCGTACCACATACTTTTGGCCTCGCTGATGTCAACTGGCAGAATGTCGCGGCCGCACTTTCTTGCCCATTGCAGCGCCGTCTCCGTCTTGCCCGTGCCCGGACTTCCGTACAGCAGCACCGCCATCCCCTTGGGCATGCCTTTCTCTTCGAGGCGCGACACGATGTTGATATAGTTTTCTTCCTGCATTGCGTTCTCCACCCGTTGCAACTGGCTCTGCAGCTCGTCTGAGAAGAAAAGATTCTTCTCCGTGATGCTGCAGGCTTGTATGCTGTTCTTCGTTGACACTTCTGACATATAGAACGAGGCATCCTCCTCAAAAAAGAGTTCCTTGCCTTTGTCGGTAAGGGAAAGCACCTGCGTCTCGCCGAAAATGCCCGCCATCTTATTCAGTTCTGCCAGTCCGAGTTCCTGCAGGATATGCTTTTCGGCTTTCAATGAGAAGAGGGCGGCTTTCCTGTCCTTTATGGTGAAAAGCGCGCTCAGTTCTTTGACGACGTTAATGCCACGTGCCTCTTTCACGCAACTGTCGCACAAGATATAGAACAAGGCACGTTCCAGCACTTTGGCGCCCTGCAGTTTTCCCACGAATCCGAACTGCGGGTTGTTTTGTTCAATCTTTAGGATTTCCTTCGTTATTCGTCTCATCCTCGACGCATTGGCATCTTCATCCTGATTATGGACAAACGATGCTATGACATCTGCGAACTGATAACGGTCGAGTTCATTGTATTCTTTGCAAAAAATGTTGAAGTCGTCCTCTAAAAGCAGTTTTTTTCCCACATCAGTCAGTCCCATACGGTTTTTGTTATCCGACAGTTCTATCAGATTGAGCCGGAGAAGCAAGTGCTTCTCATTCAGCAGTTCGCACTTTTCCTTAATGGCCATACCCTTGGAACCGTTATAGATATCATCCAGCGTAGCATCGACATCCGAGAAAGATTGCTTATCCGTGCAGGAAATGTCAAGTGTTTTACAATTTCCAAGATAATCACAACAGATATCATAGAACAAGACCCGGTGACGGACTTCGGGAATCTGCATCCGGCAATGCTTGATGAACGTCATACTGCCATACTCGTCCTCCACGGCAGTCACCATCAGGAACAGTTCTTCGCAGGTCACTGACAGATCTTCAACCATCTTCCCCACCAGACTGCAGAAATCATAGCGGTTGAATGTATGTTCAACGTGTTGCGCCTCGTCAACGTCCGGTTTCCGGTTTTCCGTCACACACTCCATCACATAATTGGTCACCATATAGTCGCGATGAACCAATCTGGGGTCGCCAGGATTGGTTTGTATTATCAGATTTCTCTCTTTCAACGCCTCCACGGCAGACTTGAGTTCATATACCTCCACATCGGAACAGTCGAAATAATGGGCGAGGTCTGACATATCGCTGCTTCTTCCGGAGCAGCTCCGGTCAAAGAGCGCCGCAAAAGCGACAGCTTCCGCACGGCTCTTGAGCCCGAGAGCGTCTTTCAGTTCATCGAGTTTTTCCTTCGTCTCTTTTCCGTTCAACCCTTTCAATTTGCTGGATTTGACCTTGGACACAGCATTTTTCACCATTCTAAGATAAGACTTGACCATGACTTTTTTGATTTTTATTGATTAATAAAGAAGCACACCTGTTTTCAACGGTGCAAAGATAACGTGCCTCGCTGCCATAAAGCGGCAGTGAATTTAAAGCCAATTCCTAATTCCTACATATCCAATTGTCAAAACCCTATTTCCTATAGCGTTTCAGCAATTCTTTGGCGTGGCCGAGCATCTCAGCCCGGAGTTCAGCCGGCTCAAGAACCTCCAGCATGCCGTCCTTGCTGAGCAACTCCATGACGAAATCGAAAGTCGGGTGCAGGTTGAGTTCGAAATCGACATAATCGTCACAGGACGACAGTTCTTTCTGCGAAGCGTGGAGCGGCAAGGTGCGCAAATAATGATAATGCGGGTAATAGGCGCGCAACACGACGCGCTCCGTCTTTCCGTCCGTATCCAGGAACACGCCATAGAAAGGTGCGAAGCACCCCTTGGCATCAAAATCGTCGGGCAAGGCAAAACGCCGGCTTGTCAGTTCCACGCGTTTCATGCGGTCGAGGCCATAAATACGCATTTTGTCGTCGCCGATGCTGTGTGCGTAGAGATACCAGCGGCGACCGAACATCTTCAGGCAGTAGGGTTCGACGGAGAACGTCGAGACCATTTCATTTTCAAAACCCTGATAAGACACTACAAGCACGCGGTTTTCCTTCATGGCCTCTACGATGTCTGTAAGGAACACCTGTCCCGAGGGCACCTCCTCAACCAAAATCCGTTCATTCAATGCCGTGCTCTGCGAGAGAATCGTAGTGGTGGAATAGATGTCGAGCAGCCATTTCACCATTTTCCCGTCGTTCAGGTCCTTGCGATTTTGGATGTAATAGCGGTAGCCGTCGTTCTTGCGGCAGGCGACCAGAATGTTCAACATGTCGTAGAGCCGGTCTTTCCACCGGATGAAGGTCTGCCGTGACAAGGGTTCGCCGCAGTTCGGCTGGCTTGCTTCCCACCGGTCGCTGATTTCCTTCAGCGTCATCCCGCGGTCGCCTGCCCTGTACAGCACTCTCAATAGCCAGAAATATTTCTCGTCTGTTGTCATAGTTTATAGTTTTGTGGTTGTCCTGTTGTCGTTTCGTTAGCGCAAAAAAAGCAAACACCTGTCTCATTTGATGATACAGGCTGTATAAATTCTGGTTATTGTATGATTGGTTTTCTTGGCCGATTCAATACGGCTGCAAATATACAAAGTTTCCGGTATCTGACGCCAACTGTTATTTTTTTCGTCAGATGCCGGAAGTGCGGCCCGCAGAGGGGGTTCTTCCGCCGTTGCGGTCAGCGTTTGCGTTTCCCGAAGAAAAACGTCAACAGTATGACAATCAGCATAATCATTTCAGCGAACGGAAGAGTTTGCCGACCTCCCCGTTCCCGAAGTCAAACTTGTCGCGTGTCAGATCTATTTTTATCATAGCCCTTCTCATTTTTCTCATCCATCAAATCACAATGTATGAAAAGAAAATCTCCGGTGACGTATGCTTTTTCTTCCAAAGGAGGCAAAGAAACAAAAAAAAGATATGACCCGCATCTTGTTTTTGGATTTTTTAAGGTTTTTCCTATATTCGTAGCGTCATTTTTCTTCAAAAACACAACCCACATACAAACCAAATGATAATCATACTGGCGGCGTTACGGAATACTTACTCCCAACATGACAACACACTCCAATGTTATTATAAATATTTATAAACTAACAAGTTATAAGATAACATCTACATCAACTTTTTTTTAAATTCACTGAGTTATGAAACAAAAATTCTTTTATACAATCGTCTTTTTTGTTTTTCTGTTTGTTTTTGGTGGTTTTGCACCATTGTATAGTTATGCCCAGAAATCGGCAGACCCATTGTTCCCTGATGGTTTCCACATAGGATTACGAGGGGAAGGATATCTCATCAGCAGTCTGAAATTCACTCCTTACAACGGTTCGAATGCAATATATGCGGACCCATGCTTGGGAAGCAAAGCCGGTATTGAAGTTTCTTACCACTTTGCCCGTCACTTCGGGGTCTCACTCGGCATTGACTATGGGACAACTCTTCACAGCGGTTCTCGTCATATAAACATCCCGTTAAGCCAATATTATGAAGGGATGGAAGACCAAGTTACGACTTTCGGTGTTTACGATGTCATCCATCAATTTCAGATTCCTCTCCGTATGGAGTTTCATTTCCCGTTATACAACAGCAACTGGATGTTTTGCTCTGCCGTAGGAGCGAATTTCGTAAACGTTTTTGAATCAATTGGATATGCTGTAAGCAAAAAAGACTTCTTCCCAAACTCTTCCGTTTCAGACATTTTCACGGTCAGCATTCAAAAAGAAAATGAGAATGAGATTCCTGTTCTTGAAGGGACTGTTTCTCGCCCTGCAGAAATGACACGCAAGATTGAAGCCGACCTTTTCCTTAACCTCGGTGCATATTACCGGCTGCCCTACAGTGACCTTATCCGGTGTCAAGCCGTTTTCAACTACTCGTTCAAAGACCGTATGACCGGACAATACACCTATTTGGCCTCACCAAACGAGCACGACACCATCAGTTACCGCCACAACTACATCGGCCTGGAACTGGCCTACATCCATTGTTTCAAGACCAAAGCCCAAAAGAGCAGCGGCAAAAATCAGATACGGGCATTGTAGGTCGGGACGTAGTTTAGAGTTTAGAACTTAGAGTTTAGAAGTGAGAGGTGAGAAGGATGCTCGGAGTTGTCAAAGTCATGAAGAGGGTCTCCTGGGCATGGCTGCGGCACGGCAGAACTTGAGGCTCTTTACATCGGGCGGAAAAACGCTTCCGGGTTGTTCTGAAAATCTTCGGCGGTCATGCTTTTTTTGTCTACAATCTGTCTGTTTTCGATTTTCATCACAGCAATGCCTGCAATGCCAAAAGCCATTTTGTCCAGTTTGTTGGTGGAGTCTATCAGAACATTGTCCACTTCCGAAAAAAACTCACAGGAGAGTCTGCCCAATGTGGCTCCT
>CAVEXN010000048.1:0-3429 GCA_963620035.1 Oscillospiraceae bacterium
GTTAGAGAATACGAAAACAGATAAATATTCATGTTACGAAAAATAAGATTGACCTGTGCCCTCGTGATGTTCGTACTCATCACGGGGTTGTTCCTCGATTTCACGGGGACGCTGCATGCTTGGCTGGGCTGGCTCGCCAAGATACAGTTTCTGCCCGCCTTGCTGGCACTGAACGTGGGAGTGGTGCTACTGCTTGTCGCGCTGACACTGGTGTGCGGACGCATCTATTGCTCTGTCATCTGCCCGTTGGGCGTTTTCCAAGATGTGATTTCATGGGTTAGCGGGCGACGCAAGAAAAAGCGCTACCGCTTCTCCTACTCGCCCGAAGTGAAATGGCTGCGCTATGGGGTATTCACCCTTTTTGTGATCGCATTGATAGCGGGCATCGGCTCTTTGGTGGCATTGCTCGCACCGTATAGCTCATACGGACGTATAGCGCAGAATCTGTTCCAACCGGTATATATCTGGGGTAACAACCTGCTGGCCTACTTGGCAGAACGTGCCGACAGCTATGCCTTCTACGAAAGGGATGTGTGGCTGCGCAGTCTGCCGACATTTATCATCGCCGCAGCCACCTTCGTCGCGCTGGTCGTCTTGGCTTGGCGAGGTGGGCGCACATACTGCAACACCATTTGTCCTGTAGGGACTGTCCTTAGTTTCCTCGCAAGGTTTTCTTGGATGAAAATCCGCATAGACGGAGACAAATGCAACCAGTGTGGGCTTTGTTCGAGAAGCTGTAAGTCTGCTTGCATTGATTACAAAAATCACAAGGTGGATTATTCACGTTGTGTGGTATGTGGTGACTGTATAGGCAAATGTCACAAACAGGCCATTTCATTCACTTTCCCTTCAAAAGTCATTTATGAAAAAGAGAAAACGGAACATACGGTTAAGCCCTCGGAGCAAGAAAAGCTCGATACATCTCGCAGAACTTTCATCATAGGTGCGGCTCTCGCCACGACAACGGCAGCATTGGCACAGGAGAAAAAGAAAGTAGATGGCGGATTGGCAGTTATCGAGGATAAGATTGCCCCAGAACGGATTGTACCGATTACACCTCCCGGTTCTGTCTCTGCAGAGAATATGGCACGGCATTGTACCGCCTGTCAACTATGTGTAGCCTCATGTCCAAACAATGTACTCCGGCCATCGACCGATTTGACGAAATTGATGCAGCCCACGATGTCATACGAGCGGGGCTATTGCCGACCGGAGTGTACGAAATGCAGTGAGATATGTCCTGCCGGGGCTATCAAGCCAATCACTCGTATAGATAAGTCTGCGACGCAAATAGGTCATGCCGTATGGATAAAGAAGAACTGCGTGCCACTGACCGATGGCGTGGAGTGCGGCAACTGCGCCCGTCATTGTCCTACGGGGGCTATTACGATGGTGCCGTCGGATGCTGCTGATCCCGGCTCTCCGAAAATCCCGGCAGTAAACACGGAACGGTGCATCGGATGCGGTGCTTGTGAGAACCTGTGTCCGGCACGTCCGTTCAGTGCCATCTATGTAGAAGGGCATGAAATGCACCATATTGTCTAACCATAAAATAGCAGAACAATGGCTAAAGATATAAACAGAAGGAATTTCCTAAAAGTGCTGGGAGGAAGCACGGTGGCGACATCTGCGTTGCTGACCGCCTGCAAAGGGAGTGATAATAAATCAACGGCAGGGTCATCGGAACCGCCAAAAGGGGAAATGACCTACCGTACCAATCCGAAAACGGGAGACAAGGTGTCCATACTCGGTTATGGAATGATGCGTCTTCCGGTGGAAGGCGGCGGCACCGAGCGCGACCATCCAGATGCAGATATAGACCAAGAGATGGTGAACCGCCAGATAGATTATGCTTTAGAGCATGGGCTGAATTATATAGACACGTCTCCGGCATATTGCAAGGGGCGTTCGGAACATGCCACTGGGATAGCCTTGCACCGTCACAAGCGTTCGGAATATTTTATCGCCACCAAACTATCCAACTTTGCTCCGGCGACTTGGAGCCGGGAAGCGTCTATCGAGATGTTCGAGAACTCCCTCCGCGAGTTACAGGTGGATTATGTTGACTATCTGTTGTTACACGCCATCGGAATGGGACAACATGGCATGGAAGATTTCTTCCATCGTTACATCGAAAACGGCATACTTGACTATCTGGTGGAACAGCGTGAGAAGGGGCGTATCCGCAATCTTGGATTCTCCTATCACGGCGACATCAAGGTGTTTGACCTTGCATTGCAATGGCACGATGAAGGTCGTTACCATTGGGATTTCGCCCAAATAGAGATGAACTACTTGGACTGGAATTATGCCAACGAGATAAACGAACGGAACACAGATGCTGTCTATCTGTATAGGGAACTCCACAAACGGAGCATTCCTGTAACTATCATGGAGCCTTTGCTCGGAGGACGCCTTGCCAAGGTCCCGGACAATATCGTTGCCAAGATGAAACAACGCGAGCCGGAGAGCAGCGTGGCAAGTTGGGCCTTTCGGTTTGCAGGAACACCGGAAGGTGTGCTGACGGTGCTTAGTGGGATGACCTACATGGAGAATCTCAGGGAGAATCTCTGTACCTTTTCTCCCTTGCGTCCAATCAATGAAGAGGAGAACGCCTTCCTGATGGAGATTGCAGACGACATCTACAATCTGAAAACCATCCCATGCAACGAATGCAATTACTGTATGCCCTGCCCATACGGCATCAATATCCCGGCAGTGTTCTCGCATTACAATAAATGTATCAAGGAGGGGAATCTGCCCAATAAAGGTAGCCAAGACTCGGATTATCAACGTGCACGGCGTGCATTCCTGATAGGGTACGACCGCGATGTGCCTCGATTACGTCAATCGAACCACTGTATCGGTTGTGGTCAATGCATACCACATTGCCCTCAACGCATACAGATTCCGCAGGAGATGCACAAGATAGACCGGTTTGTGGAACAGCTGAAACAAGGGACACTATAAAAGCCAACAATGAAAGATCTTGCAGATATTCTGCACGACGGAGGACATTCGCTTGTCGTTGCCAATGGAGATATTCGCACGTTTGACGGCAGAGGAGTCTCTGACCTTTACCGGTTGTTGGAGAACGATTCTGGAGTCCTGAATGGTGCTTCGGTTGCGGACAAGGTGGTAGGTAAGGCTGCCGCGTCAATGATGGTTTTGGCAAAGGTCAAAGAGGTGTATGCGGACGTTGTCAGCCAACTAGCCCTTGACCTGTTAGAAAGCAACCGAGTCCGGGTAACTTACGGAAATATCGTTCCATACATCATCAACCGGACAGGTACGGATTTGTGTCCGCTTGAGACACGTTGTCTGCCATGCATGACATTGCAAGAATGCTTTGTGCAGATCCGTGCTTTTATGGAAGAGATGAAAACAAAATGACAGAAAGAAATGATAAAGAGGCAAATCACAACAGCT